>NZ_BCUU01000030.1 GCF_001591385.1 Variovorax soli NBRC 106424 | reverse complement strand
GCGGGCGGTGCAGGCGGCTCGGGCGGGCGCGCCGAGCGCAGGTACCAGCCCTGCGGGTCGCTGGCATCGGCGCTGCCGCGGTACAACTGGTACTCGTAAGCCCCGCCCACGACGCGTGAGCCCAGCGAGAAGGCGCCGGCCTCGGTGGTGGCGCCGTTGTTGGCGCTGACCACCTGGATGCCGTTGCCCGGCGTGAATGCGCCAGGCCCGCCGCTGTTGCTGATGCGCAGGCTGGTGCTGCCCGTGGCCGCCCCACCATCGACCACCAGGCGGTCCGACGGCGAACCGTCGCCGCCCAGGTAGGTGTTCAGACCCAGCGTGCCGCCCTGGCCCTGGTAGTTGACCGCCGTCAGCGTCTTGTAGCTGGACAGCTGGTCGACCGCACCGGCAGGCGCGCTGAACTGGATCACGCTTCGGATGTTGTTCAGCGTGGTGACGTTCGAGTTGCCCGTCATCGTCCACTGCGAATCGGCCAGCGTCACGTTGCTCGTGCTGCCGGCCTGGGTGACGGCGGCGCCGACCAGCGTGGACGGATCCACCGTGATGTTCAGGTTGGCGGGATTGGCCGCGTCGGTGGAGCCCACCTGCAGCCACAGCCCGTTGTTCTGCACGGCCGTGACGTTGTTCAGCGCGATGTCCGCCGCGCCCTCGTCCACGCGCACGGAAGGGCCCTGTGCGGCCGTCAGGGTGGTATTGCTCACGCGTGCGCTGCTGGTGGCCCCCAGCGGCGCGCCGGCAGACAGCGCTGCCGCGTTGGCCCCCGAGGTGCTCAGGATGCCGTTCGTCACGCTCAGGGTGCCGCCGTCGATCACCCCCGCGGCATCGGCCTGCGCCCCGGAGGTGCTCACCTGCACCGCGTTGGCGTTGAGCACGCCGCCCAGGGCGCCCAGGCCGAAGGATTTCTCGCCGGCCGTGCTGATCGTCGCGTTGTCCAGCGTCAGTGCGGCGCCGCTGTTGAGCGACATCGCGCCGATCGCGGCGTTGGCCGTGGTGCTCACGGCCACGTTGCTGGCCGACAGGCTGGCGCTGGCCCCGGGCGTGGAGGCCCAGGACACCAGGCCGTGCGCGTCGAGACCGGCCGTTTGCACCTGGATGTCGCCCGGGGCGGCGCCGCTGAGGGTGACCTGGCTGTCCTGGGCCATCGCGCCGACGGAGCCCTGGCCCTGGGTGCTCACCGCCAGCTTGCCGCTCGCGCCGATCTGCGAGCCGCCTTCGGCGCGCAGGCCCTCGCTGCCGTCGCCCACCGTGCTGATGCGCGCCGCACCCGCGCCCGAGTCGATGGTCACGCGGGCGCCGCCAAGGGCCTGCACGCCGAGCGACTCTTGCGCGCTGGTGTCGATGGCCAGGCTGCCGCGGGTCTGCGCGACGCCGCCGTCCAGCGCCTGGATGCCCATGGAGCCGGCGCCCTGGGTGGCGATGCTGGCGCTGGCGGTGCCCGCGTCGATGCTCACCTGGCTGCCCGCGCTCACCAGCACGCCCGCGGCGTTCTGGCCCTGGGTGCTCACGGCCAGCGCGCCCACGCTGGAGACGCTGCCGTTGTTGCGCGCGGAGATGCCCGCCGAGTTCTGGCCGGTGGTGTGGATGGAGGTCAGCGCGCCAGCGCCCGTGCCGCTGTCCACGGCGATGGTGCCTGCGCCAGAGGCGTCCAGGCCTTGCGAGTCCTGCCCTGCCGTGTCGATTCGCAGCGCTCCGCTGGTGCGCACCGTGCCGCTCTGCGTGGCCTGGATGCCGTCCGACGTGTTGCCGCGCGTCGTGATCGTGTTGGCTGCGGGCCCGCTGCCGATGGACACCATGCCGCTGCTTCGTGCCAGCACGCCCTGGGAATTCGCGCCGGCGGTGTCGATGACCAGGCCGCCGCTGGTCTGCACCGTGCCGTTCGTTTGCGCCAGGATGCCGGGCGCCGAATCCAGTTGGGTCGTGATGGTGTTGGCTGCGCGCTTGTCGGTTGCCATCACGACGTCGCTGTACCCATAGGCCTCCACGCCTTGAAGGCCCGATACGATGTTCACGTCCGTGGCTCGGATGCTGGTCACATCGTCCGGCGCATTGGTGCCCAGCGCATGCAGCCCGAAGCCCTGGCGGCTCGTGAGGTCGGTGTCGGTCAAGGTGATGCTGCCGCCTCCTTGCGCGATCGCGCCGGTGCCTGCCGCGTCGATGGTCAGGCCCCGCCCCGCGATGCTGCCGGCCTTGGGGCCATCGCCCACGGCCCACAGACCATAGGAATTGCCGCCGGTGGTGGTGACCGAGCCGCCCTGCTCCAGGCTGATGCTGCCGCCGCCGGCAGCGCTGCCCGTCACGACCACTGCGTGCGCCGTACCCCCGCCCGTGACGATGGTGACCGGCCCCAGCGCGTTGACTACACCGCCGTTGCGTGCCCCTATAGCCATGCCGGCTGCGCCGCCCGTGGTCCCCGTGTCGATGGTCGTGTTGGCCGGTATGTCGATCGATGTGCCGTCCGCGCGGACCGGCTGTGCCATGACGGCCACGGGCGCCAGAACGCTGCTGGCCAGGAGCAGCTGGCGGAAAGCGGCATGGAAATAGGTAAAGCGCCCCCGCGAGGGGCGAGCGATAGCGTGCATTTCTAACTCCCTGATTTCCCTCGGGCGATTCGATGTCGCCGATGGGTTTTGAACAAAACGAAGGCGAATTCTGGAGGCTTGGTTAAGTTTTTGGTGCTAACTGGGCGGGGCTTGATCAAGGTTGTTGCGAAGTAATGCCTGCTTGCCGACAAAGGATGGCGTCGCGCTGTGCGACAAGACGGAAGTTTTTCGCGAACGACAGGGCGTGGCCCGCAGTGCGCCCCGCCGGCGGCCTGGCGCCGGCCACTCGTAAAATCCTGGATTTCGTGGGCGATTGGCCTGCGAACTTTTTCACGGTCCGGCTTTGCCGGCCAGCCCATGCTGACCTTCCAACAGATCATTCTCAAACTGCAGTCGTACTGGGACGCCCAGGGCTGCGCCCTGCTGCAGCCCTACGACATGGAGGTGGGGGCGGGTACCTCGCACACCGCCACCTTCCTGCGCGCCATCGGGCCCGAGCCTTGGAAGGCGGCCTACGTGCAGCCCAGCCGCCGCCCCAAGGACGGGCGCTACGGCGAGAACCCCAACCGCCTGCAGCACTACTATCAGTACCAGGTGGTGCTCAAGCCGGCGCCGGCCAACATCCTGGAGCTGTACCTGGGCTCGCTGGAGGCGCTGGGCTTCGACCTGAAGAAGAACGACATCCGCTTTGTCGAGGACGACTGGGAGAACCCCACGCTGGGCGCCTGGGGCCTGGGCTGGGAGGTCTGGCTCAACGGCATGGAGGTGACGCAGTTCACCTACTTCCAGCAGGTGGGCGGCATCGACTGCCGGCCCATCACCGGCGAGATCACCTACGGCCTGGAGCGCCTGGCCATGTACCTGCAGGGCGTGGACAACGTCTACAACCTCAAGTGGACCGAAGGCCTCTCCTATGGCGACGTCTACAAGCAGAACGAGGTGGAGCAGTCCACCTACAACTTCGAGCACAGCGATGCCGATTTCCTGTTCTCGGCCTTTGCCGCGCACGAGAAGCAGGCCAAGCACCTCATGGAAGAACAGCTGGCGCTGCCCGCCTACGAGCAGGTGCTCAAGGCCGCGCACAGCTTCAACCTGCTGGATGCGCGCGGCGCCATCAGCGTGACCGAGCGCGCCGCCTACATCGGCCGCATCCGCAACCTGGCGCGCGCGGTTGCGCAGAGCTATTACGACAGCCGCGAGCGCCTGGGCTTCCCGATGGCCCCGCGCGAGTGGGTCGCGCAAATCCCGGCGAAGAAGGCGGCCTGAGAACATGACCACGAACAAGAAGAACCTGCTCGTCGAACTCTTCGTCGAGGAACTCCCGCCCAAGGCACTGAAGAAGCTGGGCGACGCTTTCGCCGGCGTGCTGCGCGACCAGCTGGTGGCCCAGGGCCTGGTCGATGCCGGCGCGGTGCTCACGGCTTATGCCTCGCCGCGCCGTCTGGCCGCGCACATCACCGACGTGGCGTCGCAGGCGGCCGACAAGGCCGTGTCGCAAAAGCTGATGCCCGTGAGCGTGGGCCTGGATGCTTCGGGCCAGCCCACGCCCGCATTGCTCAAGAAGCTGGCATCGCTGGGGGCCGACGCCTCCGCCGTGGCCGGCCTCAAGCGCGCGCAGGACGGCAAGGCCGAAGCCCTGTTCTTCGAAAGCACCGCGCGCGGCGCCACCTTGGCCGATGGCCTGCAGAAGGCCCTGGCCGAAGCCGTTGCCAAGCTGCCCATTCCCAAGGTGATGAGCTACCAGCTCGAAACCGGCGAACTGCCCGGCTGGACCAGCGTGAGCTTCGTGCGTCCGGCGCATGGACTGGTGGCCCTGCACGGCACCGACGTGGTGCCGCTGCAGGCCCTGGGCCTTCAATCGGGCCGCGAGACGCACGGTCATCGTTTCGAGGCGAGCGTCGATCCGGTGGTGCTGCGCGGCGCCGACAGCTATGCGCTGCAACTGCAGGACGAGGGCGCCGTCATCGCCAGCTTCGAGGCGCGCCGGCTGGAAATCGCCCGCCAGCTGTCGGAGGCGGCGCTGCAGGTTGGCGCCGGCTCGGTGCCCATCGACGACGACGCGCTGCTGGATGAAGTCACGGCGCTGGTGGAGCGCCCCAACGTGCTGGTCTGCGAGTTCGAGCGCGAGTTTCTCGATGTGCCGCAGGAGTGCCTCATTCTCACGATGAAGGCCAACCAGAAGTACTTTCCGCTGCTCGACGCCCACGGCAAGCTCACCAACAAGTTCCTGGTGGTGAGCAACATCCGTCCGGACGACGCCAGCGCCGTCATCGGCGGCAACGAGCGCGTGGTGCGCCCGCGCCTGGCCGACGCCAAGTTCTTCTTCGACCAGGACCGCAAGAAGTCGCTCGCCTCGCGCGTCGAGCAGCTGAACAAGGTGGTCTATCACAACAAGCTCGGCACCCAGGGCGAGCGCGTGACGCGCGTGATGCACATCGCGCGGGCCATTGCCGAGCAGCTGGGCAACGCCGAGCTTGCCAAGCAGGCCACGCAAGCGGCCCAATTGGCCAAGGCCGACCTGGTCACCGACATGGTGGGCGAATTCCCCGAGCTGCAGGGCACCATGGGCCGCTACTACGCGCTGCATGACGGCCTCGATCATTCCGTGGCCGACGCCATCGAAGACCACTACAAGCCGCGCTTTGCCGGCGACACCCTGCCGCGCGGCGATGTCGGCGTGGTGGTTGCGCTGGCCGACAAACTGGAAACGCTGGTGGGCATGTTCGGCATCGGCAACCTGCCCTCGGGCGACCGCGACCCGTTCGCGCTGCGCCGCCATGCGCTGGGCGTGATCCGCATGCTCATCGAGAAGAAGCTGCCGCTGGAACTGCAGCCGCTGCTGGCCAAGGCCGCGCAGCAGTTCTCCGCCATTGCCGGCTTCGATGCCGACGGCGCGGTGAACGGCCTGCAGGCCTTCATCTTCGACCGCCTCTCGGGCAGCCTGCGCGAGCAGGGCGCGAGCGCGCAGGAAGCGGAGGCCGTGCTGTCTTCGCAGCCTCAGCGCCTGGCACTGGTGCCCGAGCTGCTGGCCGCGGTGCGCGCCTTCGCCGCGCTGCCCGAGGCGCCGGCCCTGGCCGCCGCCAACAAGCGCATCGGCAACATCCTGAAGAAGTCGCCCGAGGCGGACGCCCACGTCAACACCGCGCTCTTCCGCGAGCCGGCCGAGGGCGCGCTGTACGAGGCGATGCAAAGCGTGGTCCCCAAGGCCGACGCGCAATTCGCCGCCGGCGACTACACCGCCTCGCTGCAGACCCTGGCCGCGCTGCGCGCGCCGGTGGACGCCTTCTTCGATGGCGTGATGGTCAACGCCGACGAAGCCGACCTGCGGCTGAACCGTCTGGGCCTGCTGTCCAAGCTGCACGCCGCCATGAACCGCGTGGCGCAGCTCGAGCGGTTGGCGGTCTAGGCTGGTAGCGAATGGGACTTCACACCGTGCAGGGCCACGCCATGAAGCTCGTCATCCTCGACCGCAACGGCACCATCAACGTGCACCGCGAGGATTTCGTGAAGAGCGATGTCGAATGGACGCCGCTGCCCGGTGCGCTGGAGGCCATTGCGCGCCTGAACCATGCGGGCTGGGTGGTGGCCATCGCCTCCAACCAGTCGGGCCTGGGGCGCGGGCTGTTCGACATGGCGTCGCTCAACGCCATGCATGCCAAGATGCACAAGATGCTGGCCGCCGTGGGCGGCCGCGTCGACGCGGTGTTCTTCTGCCCGCATGCGCCGGACGAGGGCTGCAACTGCCGCAAGCCCATGCCGGGCCTGTTCGAGCAGATCGGCGAGCGCTACGGCATCGACCTGCGCGGCATGCCCACCGCCGGCGACAGCCTGCGCGACCTGCTGGCCGGCCACGCGGCGGGCTGCGAGCCGCACCTCTTGCTCACCGGCATGGGCGCGGCCTGCCGCGGCGTCGACCCGCTGCCGGCGGAGTATCCGCCCGGCACCCGGGTCCATGAAGACCTGCCTGCCTTCGTCGACTTCCTGCTCGCACGCGAGGCGCAGCAGGCCGGCACCGCCGGCGACGCCTGATTTCTTCCAGATTCCTCTTCCTTCATGCCCCTGATCCGATCCATCATCCATGCCTTGTGGATGCTCGTCACCGTCGTGCCCTGGGCCATCATCATGCTGGTTGCGTCGCTGTGGACCAAGAGCGAACCGCTCTACTGGATGGCGGTGCGCTGGCTGAGCTGGGCAACCGGCGGAGCCCGGGTCATCCTGGGCATCGAGACGCGCGTCTCGGGCATGGACAACCTGCCGCAGGACCAGCGCGCCGGTGCCATCCTGCTGGTCAAGCACCAGTCCACCTTCGAGACCTTCTACCTGCCCACGCTGATGCCGCATCCGCTGGCCTTCGTGTTCAAGCGCGAACTCATCTACGTTCCCTTCTTCGGCTGGGCCATGGCGCGGCTGGACATGATCCACATCGACCGCAGCCTGCGCGCGCAGGCCTTCAACAAGGTGGTGGCGCAGGGCAAGCGCCTGCTGGCGCAGGGCATCTGGATCATCATGTTTCCCGAGGGCACGCGCATTCCGCGCGGCCAGGCGGGCCAGTACAAGTCGGGCGGCACGCGGCTGGCGGTGGAAACCGGCGCGCCGGTCATTCCCATCGCCGTCACCTCGGCCAAGGTCTGGCCGCGCAAGGCCTTCATCAAGCGCCCCGGCGTGGTCGACGTTTCCATCGGCCCGGCCATTTCCAGCGAAGGCCGCAAGCCCGATGAGCTGATGCGCGAGGTGGAGGCCTGGATCGAGGGAGAGATGCGCCGCCTCGATCCCGACGCTTACGCTGGCCAGCAGCAGTCGTAGTCCATACGCACGAGGTTTTCCATGCGTGGCCTGCTGCAAATGACGCTCGACCTGTTCGACGCGCCGGCCGCGCCGTCCGTGGCGCCGGCGCCGGTGCCTGCCACCGAGCCTGAGCCCGGCCCCGCAGCGCCCGCCGTTTCCCTGGCCGATGCGCTGGCGCCGGCCAATTTCACGCATCCGCGGGCCACGCGTGAAGTCATGCTCGGCCATGCCCGCGTGGCCTACGAATTCACCCGCGCCCAGCGCCGCACCATCGGCTTCGTGGTGGGCGCGGAGGGCCTGAGCGTGCGCGCGCCGCGCTGGGTGGCGCTGCGCGACGTCGATGCCGCGCTGCAGGAAAAGGCCGAATGGATCGTGCGCAAGCTGGACGAAACGCGCGAGCGGCACCAGCGCATGGAGTCCTCGCGCATCGAATGGCGCGACGGTGCCGTGTTCAACTTTCTGGGTGAGCCGGTCACCGTGCGGCTGGATCCGCGCCATGCCTTTGCCGGCAGCGGCGGCGCCATCCTCGATGCAGGGCCCATGGGCGAAGGCGGTGCCGGCGGCCAGCGCGTGCTGCGCCTGGCGCTGGCCGGCAACGCCAGCAGCGCCCAGGTGCGCGATGCGGCGCAGGCCTGGCTCATGCGGCAGGCGCGCCGCATCTTCACCGAGCGGCTCGACCATTTCGCGCCGCGCCTGGGCGTGCGCTGGAGCAAGCTCTCGCTGTCCAATGCCGCCACCCGCTGGGGCAGCGCCAGCGCGGACGGCGGCATCCGCCTGCACTGGCGGCTCGTGCATTTCCGCCTACCGGTGATCGACTACGTGGTGGCGCACGAGCTCTCGCACCTGCGCGTCATGGACCACAGCCCG
Source organism: Variovorax soli NBRC 106424 (assembly GCF_001591385.1). Taxonomy (GTDB): domain Bacteria; phylum Pseudomonadota; class Gammaproteobacteria; order Burkholderiales; family Burkholderiaceae_C; genus Variovorax; species Variovorax soli. The sequence continues at coordinate 42,626 of NZ_BCUU01000030.1, read as the reverse complement.
CGCTTCTGGGAAACGGTGGAAAGCGTGGTGCCCGACTACCACCAGCTGCGCCGGCAGCTCAAGGAAGAGCAGCTGTCTCGCTGGTCCTGATGGCGGGCGAGGGCGCGCGTGCCGGCGCGCCGGCGCGCAGCTGCCCGGTGGCGATCTCGCCCAGGCGGCGCAATGCGCTGTCGATCTCTTCCGTGTAGGGCCAGCCGCAGTTCAGCCGCGTGAAGCGGTCGAAGCGCACCGAATTGGAAAACAGCGAGCCCGGCGCGATCAGGATCTGCTCGCCCAGCGCCTCCTCGCACAGCCGGTTGCCCGACAGGCCTTCGGGCAGTTCCACCCACAGCTGCAGGCCGCCGGGCGGCACGTTCATGCGCGTGCCTGGCGGAAAGTAGCGGGCGATGGCCTCGGCCGTCTGCTCGCGCTGCGTGGCGAGGGCGGCGCGCAGCCGGCGCAGGTGCCGGTCGTAGGCGCCGGTGGCCATGAACTGCGCGGCGCCCAGCTGCGGCAGACTTTCGTTGTTGCGCGTCTGCGCGTACTTGAGCATTTCCACCCGCGCCTGCCAGCGGCCCGCGGCCATCCAGCCCAGGCGCAGGCCGGGCGCCAGGATTTTGTGCAGCGAAGCGCAGTGGATCACCTGGCCGCTGCGGTCCCATGACTTGATGGCACGCAGGGGCGCCGGGCTGTCGACCAGCGCGCTGTAGGTGTCGTCCTCGATCAGCGCGATGCCGCGCGCGTCGCAAAAGCGCAGCAGGCGCTGCTTGTTCTCGTCCGGCATCACGCTGCCCAACGGGTTTTGCAAATGCGGGATCACCACCACGGCCTTGATGTCGCCGTACGTGTCGGCCGCCAGCTCCAGCGCCTCGAGCGAAATGCCCGTCTGCGGGCTGGTGGGAATTTCCAGTGCGCGCAGGCCCAGGCTTTCGAGCACCTGCAACAGGCCATAGAAGGTGGGCGATTCCACCGCGATGGTGTCGCCGGCGCTCGCCACCGCGCGCAGCGCGAGGTTGAGCGCTTCGATGCAGCCGTTGGTGACCAGGATGTCGTCCGGCGCCAGCGTCATGCCGCTGGCCAGCGCCCGCCGCGCCAGCACCGAGCGAAAGCCGGCTTCGCCGCGCTGCTGGGGGGCGGTGGTGAGCATCTCGGGCCGCTGGCGCAGCCCCTTGGCCATGGCGTTGCGCAGCGCTTCGCCGGGATAGAGCTGCGGCGCGGCACGGGCGATGGAGAAGTTGACCTTGACCGACTGGTTGCGCCGGTTCGAGACGAAGGCGGACACCCGCGCATGGATGCCCACGTACTGCGCCGGATCGGGTGCCGTGCAGGAAGGCTCGTTCAGCGGCGCGAGGCTGGCGCGCGCTGGCGAGCGAACGAAGTAGCCGGAGCGGTCACGCGCCTCCAGCCAGCCGGCGCTTTCCAGTTCGCGGCACAGCTGGAGCGCCGTCGAGAGGCTGATGCCGTGCAGCTGCATCAGCTTGCGAAGCGACGGCATGCGGGCGCCGCGCGGCAGCGTGCCGGCGCGGATCGCGTCCAGGTAGTGCGCGGCCAGGCGCTTGTAGAGCAGGGGTGGCGGCGGCGGGTCCATCGGTTGGTGTGTGCGAACGGAAATGCTCGCGCAGACAGGGCGCGCGATACAGATGCAGTTCGCGCGAAAACCACCATAACAGAGCGCGGCCGGCGCTTTCTGCATCGCAACAGATGGCCACGTGCTGTGCCTGTTTTTCCCTGGCGCCGGTTCCTACGATGAAGGCGTTCCTGCCCGCTCATCCATCCACACGACGAGGTTCCGCCAGCCATGATGAAGACGATTGCCGACTCCGCTTCCGATGCCGCCCTGGTGCGGCCCCTGCGGCTCGCGCCCGGCCAGGCGCTGCACCTCCCGGTGCGCCCGGGCACGGGCCTGCAGGTGACGGCCGGCGCGCTGCGCGTGCGCACGCCGATGCGCTGGCTGGCGGACGCGGCCCGTGCGCAGCCCTTTCAATGCCTGGGCGAAGGCGAGGGTCTGTGCCTGGAGGACGGCGGCTGGCTGGCGCTGGAAGTGGCCGCCGGCCAAGGCGAGGCGCGGCTGCTGCTGCTCGAGCCCGCGCAGCCGCTGCTGTGGCTGTGGCGCCGCCTGCGCGCGCTTGCGCTGTGGGTGTCGCGCGCAGGCACCGGAGGCCGCCAGCGCGCGTGAAGGCGCAAGAGGTTCAGCGCGCGGCGGCGATCGGCTCCAGGCCGGTCTTGGCGATCGTCGGCGCGGACTCGGGCGACTGCAGGTAGCGGATCAGCTGGCGCGCCGCCTCGGGCTGCTTGGCGCCGGTGGCGATGCCGGCCGAGAACACCGTCACGCGCTGCACCTCGGCCGGCAGCGGGCCGATGTAGTCGATGCCGGCGATCGGCAGCAGCTCGCTCACCTGTTGCAGTCCGAGCGCCGCCTCGCCGCGCGCCACCACCGCGCCCACGCGCTCGCTCACGATGCGCCGGCTCTTGGGCTTGACCTCGGCCTCGATGCCCAGCTTCTTGAGCAGCTCGGTCTCGTAGTAGGTGCCGCTCGCGCTGGCCGAATAGGCGATCGAGGGCGCGGCCAGCAGCGTGCGCTTGAGCGCCTCGACCGTGCCGATGTCGGGCCGGGGCGCGCCCTTCTTCACCGCGAAGCCGATCGACGAGCGCACCAGGTCGACCTGGCTGCCCGGCACCACCTGGCCCGCCGCCACCAGCGCGTCGAGGGCGGGCCGCGCCAGGATCACCACGTCGGCCGGTTCGTTGCGCGCGAGCCGGCTGGGGATCGAATCCTGCGCATTGCCCATCGAGGCGCCGTACGCGGTCTTGACGGTGCGGCCGCTCATGCGCTCGAAGCCCGGGCGCAATTCGTTGTAGGCCGCGGTGAAGCCGCCCGAGGTCATGACATGCAGCTCGCCGCCACCGCTGCCGCCATCGGCGCGCGGGCCGCCCAGGCTGCCGCAGCCGGCCAGCACGGCGGTGGCCACCCCGATCAGGGCGGCGCGGCGGGTCAGGCGCGAAAAGGAGAAGTGACGGGATGAGGTCATGGGCAGGAGTCCTTCGGCTGTTGCTTGCTTCACTGCATGCTAGGCAGCGAAGCTGTCAGTCCGCCGTCAGCGCCCTAGTGGTTATCACCCGGTCAGGCCTTCGGCGGTGCGGCGGCGGCGATCAGCGCCGCGCGGCGCGCCAGGCTGTCCTTGGGCCACATCTCGGACGCCTTGTAGTACTGCGCCACCGCGGGCGTGCCGGGCGGCAGCAGCACCCAGGGCTGCTTCGACTCGGTGAAGATGTGGATGTCCGGCGGCAGCAGGTCGGGGTTGTCCAGCGTGCCCACCCGCACGAAGCGCACCGCCTCGCCAAAGCCCGCATAGTTGCTCCACACCGCGACGCGGCAGCCCGGGCAGCGCCAGATCTTCTGGCCCTTGCCGCTGAGAGACGGCGTGTCCACCCGCTCGGGCTGGCCGGCCAGCAGTTCCACCCGGTCCGCCTCGATCATGGCGTTGAGCGCAAACGCGGTGCCCGTTTCGCGCTGGCACCAGCGGCAGTGGCAGCAGTGCACGAACATCGGCCGCGACGTGAGGCGGTAGCGCACCTGTCGGCAGGTGCAGCCGCCTTCGGCAGTGAATTCAGACTTCGGGTCCATCACGCGTCTCCTCGGGGGGGCGCCATCTTCGCACGCTGCGAAGCGGCCTGCACCGAGGGTGCGCGAGCCAGATATTCAGTGGCGGAACCGGAGGTTCTGTGGGCCCAGCTCGGCCACGCGCCGGGCGCCCATCAGGCGCATGTCGCGCACGATCTCGGCCTTGAGCTGGCCCAGCGCCCGCTCGATCCCCGGCTGGCCGGCGGCGGCCAGCGCATACAGGTAGTAGCGTCCCAGCCCCACCGCCTTGGCGCCCAGCGACAGCGCCTTGAGCACGTGGCTGCCGCGCTGGATGCCGCCGTCGATCATCACGTCGATCCGGTCGCCCACCGCCTGCACGATCTCGTCCAGCTGGTCGAAGGCGCTGCGCGAGCCGTCCAGCTGGCGCCCGCCGTGGTTGGACAGCACGATGCCCGTGCAGCCGATGTCGGCCGCGCGGCGTGCGTCCTCCACGCTCATCACGCCCTTGAGGCAGAACTCGCCGCCCCAGGCCTGCACCATCTGCGCCACGTCGTCCCAGTTCATCGACGGGTCGAGCATCTCGGTGAAGTAGCGGCCGATGGTGAGCGCGTCGCCCTTCATGTCGATGTGCGCGTCCAGCTGCGGCAGGCTGAACTTCTCGTGCGCGAGGTAGTGGATGCCCCAGGCCGGCTTGATGGCGAACTGGTAGAGGCCGCCCAGCGTCAGGCGAAACGGGATCGAGAAGCCGGTACGCAGATCGCGCTCGCGGTTGCCGCCGGTGATGCTGTCCACCGTCAGCATCATCACCTGGATGCCGCTGGCCTTGGCCTGTTCCATCATGGCGCGGTTCAGGCCCCGGTCCTTGTGGAAGTAGAACTGGTAGACCTGCGGGGTGCGGTGCTTTCTCGCCAGCTCGTCCATCGAGACGGTGCCCAGCGACGAGACGCCGAACATGGTGCCGAACTTCTCGGCCGCCGCCGCGGTGGCGCGCTCGCCCTGGTGGTGGAAGAGGCGCTGCAGCGCGGTGGGCGACAAATACACCGGCAGGTCGATCTTCTGCCCCATGACGGTGGTCGACAGGTCCACCTCCGAGACGCCGCGCAGCACGCTGGGCACCAGGTCGCAGGTCTCGAAGGCGGCGCTGTTGCGGCGCATCGTCACCTCGTCGTCGGCGCCGCCGTCGATGTAGTTGAAGATCGGGCCCGGCAGCCGGTGCTGCGCCAGTCGGCGGAAGTCGTGGAAGTTGTGGCAGTCGTTCAGTCGCATCGCGGTCTGCGCCGGGGCATGTGGCGCCGGCGCGAAGGTGCAGCGACTGTAGGAAGACGGCGGCCCGGGCGGGATGAAAGGCGCTGGCCGCGCGCGTGAAGTTTTTTCAGGATGAGGCAGCGGCGGCGGCCACACCTACTCGCGCACCGCCTGCCGCAGCCATTCGACAAAGGCGGCGCATTCCCAGCGCTCGAGCGTGCCGGGCTTCCAGCACAGGTAGTAGTCGTGCGGCGAAGGCGCGGTGAGGTGCGACAGGCGCACCAGCCGGCCGCTGTCCAGCCAGCCCTGGCCGAGCCGCATGCGCATCAGCGCCACGCCGAAGCCGGCCACCGCCGCGTCCAGCACCAGCCCCAGGTCATTGAACTGGTTGCCCGAGGCGGGCTCCGGCAGGTCGATGTTGCAGGCGCGGAACCAGGTGCGCCACGGTTCCAGCGGCGAGCGGATCAGGTGCGCGCGGCCGATGGCCTCGGCCGTGCGGAAATCGTCCTCGAAGGGGCCGGCCTCGCGCAGGTAGTCGGGGCTGCACACCGGGCACACCTCGTCCGACAGCAGGTGCATGGACTCGCGGTCGGCAAAGGGCGCGGTGCCGAAGCGCAGTTCGATGTCGGCCTCCTCGGCCGTCACGTTGTGGATCGGGATGGCCACCTGCAGCATCAGCTCGATGTCCGGGTAGGCATGGCGGAACAGCGCCAGTCGCGGCAGCAGCAGCGCGCGCGAGAATGTGGGCGTCACCGCCACGCGCAGGCGCGTGGCGCGCGGCTGGTCGGTCTGCCCCGGCATCTGCTGCAGCGCGCTCATCGCCTCGCGCACGCGGGCCAGGTAGGCCACGCCGTCGGGGGTGAGGCTGAAGTCGCCGCGTGCGAACAGCTTGTGGGCCAGCTGCAGTTCGAGCTGGCGGATGCGGTGGCTCACCGCGCTGGGCGTGACGCTGAGTTCCTCGGCGGCCAGCGTCACGCTGCGCAGGCGGGCCAGCGCCTCGAAGGCCAGCAGGGCCTGGATGGGCGGAATGCGGGGGGTGGCCATGGCCCCGCATTGTCGCCCCGCGCCGGGCTTCAGCCGCGCGCGTGGGTCACGCCGCCGTCCACGATCAGCGTCGAGCCCATCACGTAGTCGCCGGCGCGCGACGCCAGGTAGATGGCGGCGCCAGCCATGTCCTCGGGCGTGCCGATGCGGCCGGCGGGAATGCGTCCCTTGACCTCGTCCGCATGGTCGCGCGCATCCTTGTTCATGTTGGACGCAAAGGCGCCGGGGGCGATGGCGCTCACGGCGATGCCGTCCGGTGCCAGGCGCAGGGCCATGCGGCGCGTCATGTGGATCAGGCCGGCCTTGCTGGCCGCGTACGAATAGGTCTCTTGCGGATTGACCGACACGCCGTCGATGGAGGCGATGTTGATCACCTTGGCCAGGTGGCCGCTGGTTGCGGCGGCGGTGCGCAGCATGGGCGTGAGGGCCTGCGTCAGGAAGAAGGGCGCCTTCAGGTTCAGGTCCACCACCTTGTCCCAGCCGCTTTCGGGAAACTCGTCGTACGGCGCGCCCCAGGCGGCGCCGGCGTTGTTCACCAGGATGTCCAGCGTCTTCTCGTGCCTGGAATACGCATCGACCAGGCCCTTGACGCCTTCCACGGTGGAGACGTCCGCCGGCAGCGACACGCAGTGGCCGAAGGCCGACAGTTCCTTGGCCGTGGCGTCGCAGGCATCGGCCTTGCGTGCCGAGATGTAGACGCGGGCCCCCTGGGCGAGAAAGCCTTCCGCGATCATGCGGCCGATGCCGCGCGAGCCGCCGGTGATCAGCGCGGTGCGGCCTTGCAGCGAGAAGAGGTTGCGGGTGTCCATGGTCGAGAGTCTCCTGCGTGTCGTGTAGGTGGGTTTGGATGCAGCCGCGAGAGCTTAAGCCGGGGCGCGCCGGGCCGGCGTCACCAAGGTTCCAGCGGCCCGCCCGTGGGCTCAGCGGGCCAGGGCGCCCAGGGCGGCGGCGATCTCGTCCAGCGCGGGGCGACGCATCGGGTCGGCATCGAAGCAGCGCGCCTGCAGGTGCGCCAGCGCGTCGCGCTCGCTCGGGCTCGGCGCACCTTCGCAGCGCTCGAGCAGTTCCTCCAGCAGGCAGCCGAAGGCGCGCGCCTCGATGCGCTGCAGGGCGGTGGCCTGCTGGCTCTCGGGTTCGACGAAAGAGGCTGCGCCGAAGTCGCCCAGGAGCGCGTGCTGCGCACCGTTCCACAGGATGTTGTGGGCATAGAAGTCGCCATGGACCATGCCCCGCCGATGCAGCTGCGCCAGGGCGGACGCGGTGCCGCCCGCAATGGCCAGCAGGCTGGGCCAGCCGAAGCGGGTGCCTGGCGCATACACGTCGCGCGAGCAGCTCTCGAAGCTGGGCGGCCCCGCCAGGTTGCGGTAGGCCGGGCCGACCAGGTCCAGCACCAGGCCGTGCGTGCCTTCGGGATGGCCGGCGATGCGGCCGCGCACCGGGATCAGGCTGGGGTGCGCGCCGGCTGCCATGCAGGCGTCCATCTCCGACTGGGGCGAGCCGTCGCTGGTGATGGCGCCCTTGAAGAGCTTCACGGCCACTTCGCCTGGCGTGCTGCCGTTCTTCCATGTCGCCCGGTGGATCACGCCCGACGCGCCCTGGCCCAGCACCTCGTGCAGTTGCAGGGCGGCCCAGTCGACATCGGGCACCGGGTACGCAAGCACCGCGCGCTCCTCGTTCGCCTGCGCGAGCGGATTGCCGCCGAACGCCAGCCACGAAAGCCGGGGCAGGCCGAACAGCCAGCCGGGCAGGGTGTCGAAGCGGTTGCAGGCGATGCGCAGCAACTCCAGGCGCTCGCAGGCCGCCATCGAATCGGGCAGGCCGGACAGCCGGTTGCCGGCCAGCATGAGTTTCTGCAGGCGCGGGCGCTGGCCCAGCTCGGCGGGCACTTCGGCGATCTGGTTGTCGGTCAGGATCAGCCAGCGCAGGCGCGGCGGCAGGGCGGCGGCGCCGACCTGCGCGATGGCGTTGCTCTTGAAGCCCACCATCTCCAGCTGCGGGCAGTCGCCCAGCACCTCGGGCAGCCGGGTGAAGCGGTTGTTGGAGCAGAACAGGATGCGCAGCTTGCGAAGGCGCCCGAAGTCCGCCGGCAGCTGCGACAGCGCATTGCCCGTGAGGTTGAGCACCTCCAGCGACTCGGCCAGATCGAGGATCTCGCGCGGGAACTCGGTCAGCCCGCCCGCCAGGTCGAGCCGCGTGGCGCCCGCCAGCGCGCCGCTGCGCAGGCGGGCCAGCGTTTGCGATGCGGCTTCGTTCACGCCCTGGCCGCGCTCTATCCGCGCCCGGGCAGGCCGAAACGGTAGATGCCGTCTTCGCCCCGCGTGCGCCGCAGCTGGCCCGAGAACCACAGGTAGTGCAGGTGCGCCACCGTCTCGCCCATGGCAAAAGTCATCTGGTGCAGGTCGAGCGCGCGCTTGAACAGCACCGGCAGCGCCTCGGCCGCGGTGAGCGCGCGCTGGCTGCAGGCCTCCATCAGGGCGGCCAGGTGGTCGCGGTGGTGGTCTTCCAGCTGGCGCACGCGCTTGTGCACGCCGGTGAAGGGCTTGCCGTGCGCCGGCAGGCCCAGCACGTCGGCCGGCAGCTCGTTGAAGCGCTTGATGCTCTGCAGGAACAGGCGCAACGGGTTCGATTCGGGCTCGCCGGCATGCACGCTCACGTTGCTGGAAATGCGCGGCAGCATCATGTCGCCGCCCAGCAGCACGTTGAGCTCCTCGCAGTACAGCGAGATGTGTTCGGGCGCATGGCCGTAGCCGCTGATGCAGCGCCATGCGCGCCCGCCGATGAGCACCTGGTCGCCATCCATCATGCGCACGTAGTTCTTGGGCACGCTGGGGACCATGTTCGAGTAGTAGCTCGTGCGAGCGCGGATCTTGGCGATGGAGTCCGCATCGAGAAGGCCGTGCGCCGCGAAGAAATCGGCGGCTTCCTCCCCGCCGGCGGCGTTGTCGCCCGCGGTCGTGAGCACGCGGGCCACGTTGTAGTCGGTGGCGCTGATCCACAGCGGCGCGTTCCAGCGCGTGCACAGCCAGTCGGCCAGGCCGATGTGGTCGGGGTGCATGTGGGTCACGATCACGCGCAAAATGGGCAGGCCTTCCAGCTGGGTGGCGAAGATCTGCTCCCATTGCTCGCGTGCCTCGTCGCGCGAAATGCAGCAGTCCACCACCGACCAGCCCTGGCGGCCGTCGATCTCGTCACGCAGCAGCCACAGGTTGATGTGGTTCAGTGCAAAGGGCAGCACCATGCGCACCCAGCGCACGCCGGGCGCCACCTCCAGCGTGCTTCCGGGCTCCGGAAGCTGGTCGCCGAGGGGGTAATGGAGTTCGCTTTCGAGAAGGTTCATGTACGATTGACGTTTACGTAAACGTCATTTGTGTTTCGCCCATTGTAGGGACAGGCGCGATTTCGTGCTGTCACCCTGGCAACGGAGAGTCAAAACGCATCCGGATACATGTCGGCGCCAACCTACACCATCAGCGAGCTCGCGCAGGAATTCGACCTCACCACGCGGGCCATCCGCTTCTACGAGGACATGGGACTGCTTTCGCCCGAGCGGGCCGGCCCCGGCGGCCGCGTGCGGGTCTACAGCAGCCGCGACCGTGCGCGCCTGCTGCTCACGCTGCGGGCCAAGCGCCTGGGTCTGAGCCTGGTCGAGGCCAAGGACATCCTCGACGTGTACGACAGCCCGCGCGACACGGTGCCCCAGCTCGAGAAATTCCTGAGCGTGCTGGGCGAGCACCGACGCCAGCTCGAGGCGCAGCTCACCGAAGTGCAGGCCAACCTCGACGACGTGCGCGAGCAGGAACGCAAGGCCCGCGCCTCGCTGTCGCGGGCCCGACGCAGCGCCGCTTGACAGATCACCCCCAAACAACAAACCGGGAACCACACCATGCCAAACAGCCTCAACGACCTCTTCGCCCACAACCGCGCCTGGGCCGCGCAGATCGAGCGCGACCGGCCCGGCTTCTTCACCAGCCTGGTCAAGCAGCAGACGCCCAAGTACATGTGGATCGGCTGCTCCGACAGCCGCGTGCCCGCCAACCAGATCACCGGCCTGGAGCCGGGCGAGGTGTTCGTGCACCGCAACGTGGCGAACGTGGTGGTGCATTCGGACCTGAACGCACTGTCCACCATCCAGTTCGCGGTCGACCTGCTGAAGGTCGAGCACATCATGGTGGTGGGCCACTACGGCTGCGCCGGCGTCAAGGCGGCACTCAACAACATCCGCGTGGGGCTGGCCGACAACTGGATCCGCCACATCCAGGACGTGCGCGACCGCCATCGCGCCCTGCTCGACGAAGTGGCGGAAGACAAGCGGGTCGATGCGCTGTGCGAGCTCAACGTGGTCGAGCAGGTGGTCAATGTCTGCGTCAGCACGGTGATGACCGACGCCTGGAGCCGCGGCCAGAACGTGCGCATCCACGGCTGGTCCTTCGGCGTGCACGACGGCCTGCTCAACGACCTGGGCATGACGGTGCGCAGCACCGAGTCGCTCGAATCCGTGCACCAGGCCGCGGTCGAGCGCATCCGGGCCAAGTGGACCGCCAAGGCCTGAGGCAGAAAGGGCCGCGCCGGGAGAGCAAGCGGGATGTTTCCTCAGCGCCTGGACTCGCCGCTGGCCTATGGCATTGCCAAGGCCATGGCGGACGGCTTCAACCGGCACTACCGGTTGTTCCGTGCCGAGTCCGCGCGCGCCAAGCACCGATTCGAGACCGCCGACTGGCACGGCCAGCAGCGCGCGCAGCGCGAGCGCATCGAGTTCTACGACCTGCGCGTGCAGGAAGCCGTGGCGCGGCTCGAAAAGGAATTCAAGGCCGGCGAGCAGCCCATGGAGGTGTGGCACCAGGTCAAGCTGCACTTCATCGGCCTGCTGGTGAACCACCACCAGCCGGAGCTGGCCGAGACCTTCTTCAACTCGGTCACCACCAAGATCCTGCACCGGACCTACTTCCAGAACGACTTCATCTTCGTGCGCCCGGCCATCAGCACCGAGTACATCGAGCCGCGCGACGCGCCCACCTACCGGGCCTACTACCCGTCGCAGGACGCGCCGGAGGCCGCGCTGGAAAGCGTCGTCGTGCGCATCCTGGAGGACTTCGACCTGCTGGGCCGGTGGGCCGGCCTGCAGCGCGATGCGCGCCGCGTGGCGCAGGCCATTCTCGGGCGCTTCCACCAGGTCAAGCTGCGGGCCAACTTCCAGCTGCAGGTGCTTTCGGGGCTGTTCTACCGCAACAAGGGCGCGTACGTGGTGGGCAAGGTGATCAACGGCTTCGTCGAGCTGCCGTTCTCGCTGCCCATCCTGCACGACGGCGCGGGCCGCTTCTACGTGGACGCGGTGCTGTTCGGCGAGGACGACCTGCAGATGCTGTTCAGCTTCGCGCGGGCCTACTTCATGGTCGACATGGAGGTGCCCTCGGCCTACGTGCAGTTCCTGCGCTCGCTCATGCCGCGCAAGCCGCGCGCCGAGATCTACAACGCGCTGGGCCTGGCCAAGCAGGGCAAGACGCTTTTCTACCGCGACTTCCTCTCGCACCTGAACTACTCCAGCGACAAGTTCCGCATCGCGCCGGGCATCAAGGGCATGGTGATGCTGGTGTTCGACCTGCCGTCGTTCCCCTTCGTGTTCAAGCTCATCAAGGACTTCTACCCGCCGCCCAAGGACACCACGCGCGAGCAGATCAAGGGCAAGTACATGCTGGTGAAGCAGCACGACCGGGTGGGCCGCATGGCCGACACGCTGGAGTACAGCGAGGTAGGCTTTCCGCTGGACCGTTTCGAGCCCGACCTGGTCGAGGAGATCGAGAAGTTCGCGCCCAGCCAGCTGAGCATCGGAGACCGCGACGGCAACGGTGAGATGGAGCTGGTGCTCAAGCACGTCTACATCGAGCGGCGCATGATCCCGCTGAACATCTTCCTGCAGGAGAGCTTCGACCAGATCGAGAGCGCGCAGAGCCCGGCGCAGGTGCAGCACGCGCAGCAGCAGCTCGAGCGCGCGGTGGTCGAGTACGGCAATGCCATCAAGGACATGGTCGCGGCCAACATCTTCCCCGGCGACATGCTGTGGAAGAACTTCGGCGTCACGCGCGGCGGCAAGGTGGTGTTCTACGACTACGACGAGATCGAATACCTCACCGACTGCAACTTCCGCAAGGTGCCCGCGCCGCGCAACGAGGAGGACGAGATGAGCGGCGAGGTGTGGTACCCGGTGGGCCCCAAGGACGTGTTCCCCGAGACCTTCGCGCCCTTCCTTCTCGGCAACGACAAGGTGCGCGAGGCCTTCATGGCCCACCACGCCGACCTGCTGGACGCGGCCTTCTGGCAAAGCCACAAGGAGCGCATCAAGGCCGGCCACATGTTCGACGTTTTCCCGTACGACGAGGCGCAGCGCTTCAAGCACGAAGGCAGCCCCGCACCGTATTTCTGACCCCACCCTTCATTCATCCATCCGTTTCATTCATCGCAAGGAGATCCGCATGTCCGAATCCATCGTCATCGTCGGTGCAGCCCGCACCCCCATGGGCAGCTTCCAGGGCGACTTTTCTTCGCTGGCCGCGCACGACCTGGGTGGTGCCGCCATCCAGGCCGCGGTCGAGCGTGCCGGCATCCAGCCCGATTCGGTGGGCGAGGTGCTGTTCGGCAACTGCCTGATGGCCGGCCAGGGCCAGGCGCCGGCGCGCCAGGCGGCCTACAAGGGCGGCCTGCCCGACAGCGCGGGGGCCGTCACGCTGTCCAAGATGTGCGGCTCGGCCATGAAGGCCGCCATGCTGGCGCATGACCTGCTGCTGGCCGGCACGCATGAGGTGATGGTGGCCGGCGGCATGGAGAGCATGACCAACGCGCCCTACCTCATGCTCAAGGGCCGCGGCGGCTACCGCATGGGCCACGACCGCATCTTCGACCACATGATGCTGGACGGCCTGGAAGACGCCTACCAGCCCGGCCGCAGCATGGGCACCTTCGGCGAGGACTGCGCCGCCAAGTACAAGTTCACCCGCGAGGAGCAGGACGCCTTCGCCATCGCCAGCGTGCAGCGCGCGCAGCACGCCACCCAGGACGGCCTCTTCAAGGCCGAGATCGCGCCCGTCACCGTCAAGGGCCGCGCCGGCGACACCGTCATCTCGGTCGACGAAGGGCCGGGCAAGGTCAAGCTGGACAAGATCCCCACGCTCAAGCCGGCCTTCAAGAAGGAGGGCGGCACCATCACCGCCGCCTCCAGCTCGTCCATCAACGACGGCGCCGCGGCGCTGGTGATGATGACCGAGAGCACCGCGAAGAAGCTGGGCGCCACGCCCATCGCCCGCCTGGTCGGCCATGCCACGCATGCGCAGCAGCCGGAGTGGTTCTCCACCGCACCGGTGGGCGCCGTGCAGAAGCTCTTCGCCAAGACGGGCTGGAACACGCGCGACGTGGACCTGTGGGAAGTGAACGAGGCCTTCGCGGTGGTGCCGATGGCGCTGATGAAGGAACTGGGCGTGTCGCACGACATCGTCAACGTGCACGGCGGCGCCTGCGCGCTGGGCCACCCCATCGGCGCCAGCGGCGCGCGCATCATGGTCACGCTGATCCATGCGCTGCAGGCGCGTGGCAAGAAGCGCGGCGTGGCCACGCTGTGCATCGGCGGCGGCGAAGGCACGGCCGTGGCCATCGAGCTGGTCTGAGGCGCGCCGCGACGTGATCGAGAACATCGACCAACTGCGTGCGCTGTACGGCGAGCCCGGACAGCGCTCCATGCTCAAGCAGCTGCCGCGCCTGGAGGCGCATGGGCAGCGCTTCATCGAGCGCTCGCCGTTCTGCGTGCTGGCCACGGCCGGCCAGGGCGGCGCCCTGCTCGACGCCACGCCGCGCGGCGGCGAGCCGGGCTTCGTCAAGGTGACGGACGGCGGCGCCACGCTGCTCTTGCCCGATGCGGGCGGCAACAACCGGCTCGACTCGCTGCAGAACCTGCTGGCCGACCCGCGCGTGTCGCTGCTGTTCATGGTGCCGGGCATCGACGAGACGCTGCGCGTCAACGGCACCGCGCGCCTGCGCGACGAGCCGGCCTTCTGCGATGTCTTCGCCAGGGAAAGGCTCCGGCCCAGGGTGGTGATCGAGGTGTCGGTGCGCGAGGCGTACCTGCACTGCGCCAAGGCCTTCATGCGCTCCAGGCTGTGGCATCCGGACACCTGGAAGCCGCGCGACATGCCGTCGATGGGCGAGATGATGCGCGACCAGATCGGCGCCGGCGTCCTCACCATCGCCGAAACCCAGGAGCAGATGCTCGAGCGCTACCACGCCCAGCTGCGCGCCGAGCAAACGCCGGCCGGCTGAACGGCACCCACAACGAAGAGAGACGACAAGCCATGCTGCTGACCCCCGACCAGGAAGCCATCCGCGACGCCGTGCGCGCCTATGCGCAAGAACAGCTCTGGCCCCATGCCGCGCGCTGGGACCGCGAGCACACCTTTCCAAAGGCCGCGCACGAGGGCCTCGCGCAGCTCGGCGCCTACGGCATCTGCGTGCCGGAGGAAGACGGCGGCGCGGGCCTGGACTACCTCACGCTGGCGCTGGTGCTGGAAGAAATTGCCGCCGGCGACGGCGGCACCAGCACCGCCATCAGCGTGACCAACTGCCCCGTCAACGCCATCCTCATGCGCTACGGCAATGCGCAGCAGAAGAAGCAATGGCTGCAGCCGCTGGCGCAGGGCCGGATGCTGGGCGCCTTCTGCCTGACCGAGCCGCAGGCCGGCAGCGATGCCTCGAGCCTGCGCACCACGGCGCGCAAGGATGCGGATGGCTACGTGATCGACGGCGTGAAGCAGTTCATCACCAGCGGCAAGAACGGCCAGGTGGCCATCGTCATCGCCGTGACCGACAAGGCGGCCGGCAAGCGCGGCATGAGCGCCTTCCTGGTGCCCACCGACGCGCCCGGCTACACCGTGGCGCGCCTGGAAGACAAGCTGGGCCAGCACAGCAGCGACACGGCGCAGATCAACTTCGACGCGTGCCGCATTCCGCACGAGAACCTCATCGGCCAGGAGGGCGAAGGCTACAAGATCGCCCTGGGCGCGCTGGAGGGCGGGCGCATCGGCATTGCCGCGCAGAGCGTGGGCATGGCGCGCAGCGCCTTCGAGTTCGCGGTGCAGTACGCCAAGGAGCGACAGGCCTTCGGCGGCAGCATCTTCGACCAGCAGGCGGTGGGCTTCCGGCTGGCCGAATGCGCCACGCAGATCGAGGCGGCGCGCCAGCTCATCTGGCATGCCGCGTCGCTGCGCGATGCCGGCCTGCCCTGCCTGAAGGAAGCGGCCATGGCCAAGCTCTTTGCCAGCGAGATGGCCGAGCGCGTGTGCAGCGCCGCCATCCAGACGCTGGGCGGCTATGGCTATGTGAACGACTTCCCGCTGGAGCGCATCTACCGCGACGTGCGGGTGTGCCAGATCTACGAAGGCACTTCCGATATCCAGAAACTGCTGATCCAGCGCGCGCTCTAGGGATTGTCAACAGTCTGTGCTAGAACGCCGCTTGCGCCGCAGCCCGCGCGCGCACGCAAGGTCAATCAACCAAACCAAGTGGGGAGTTCACATGAGTTTCTTTGGCAAGATTTTCTCGAAGATTTTTCCTTCGGCCAACGCCGCGGAAGTCGTTGCGGCGCCGCCGGCGCCTGCTGCTTCTGCTTCGACTGCCAGCGCGCCTGCCGTGCCTGCGCCGCCGCCGCCGATTCCGCTGGGTGACGTGGCACCCATCCTCGACGCGATGCCCGGGGCCAGCGCACTGAACTGGCGCACTTCGATCGTGGATCTGCTGAAGCTCCTCGGCCTGGACAGCAGCCTGGCCGCGCGCAAGGAACTCGCCACCGAGTTCACCTACTCGGGCAGCGACGAGCCGGGCTCCGCCGCATGGAACATCTGGCTGCATCGCCAAGTGATGTCGCGCATTGCGGCCAACGGCGGTACGGTTCCGCCTGAACTGCGCGACTGATCAGGCTCGACCGAGCTACGCGCCACGGCGGCTGGGCGGGATGCATCCCGCCTCGCCGCCGTTCTTGTTTCTCTTACTTACCAAACAGTTTGAGGATGTGCTGCCAGATGCGCAGCAGCCAGCCCGAGCGCTCCACCTCGGCCTGGGCGACCAGCGGGGCTTCGCCCACCGGCTTGCCGTTGGACTCGGCCACGACCTTGCCGATCACCGCGCCCTTGGCTACGGGGGCCTCCAGGTCGGGCTTGATCTGCACCGAGGTCTTCACCTCCTGGCCGCGCGGCACCGTCACCGACCAGGGCTCGGCCAGGACCGCCGCCACCGTGTCGGCCTTGCCGAAGCTGACCTTGGGCGTCGCGACGACCGCGTTGGCCTGAATGGGCGTGGCCTTCTCGAAATTGGAGAAGCCCCAGCCCAGCAGCGTGCGCGTCTGGTCGGCGCGCGCCTGCATGCTGTTGGTGTTGAGGATGACCGTGATCAGGCGCATGCCGTTGCGCTTGGACGATGTAACGAGGCAGAAGCCCGCGTCGTTGGTGTGGCCGGTCTTCAGGCCGTCCACCGTGGGGTCGGTGTAGAGCAGGGCGTTGCGGTTGCCCTGCTTGATCTTGTTGTAGGTGAAGTCGCGCTCCGCGTAGATCGGGTAGTACTCGGAGCTTTCGCGGATGATCGCGCGCGCCAGGATCGCGAGGTCGCGTGCCGATGCCTTGTGCTCCAGGGCGGGCAGGCCGGTGGCGTTGACGAAGTGCGTGTTCTTCATGCCCAGGCGCTGGGCCTCGGCGTTCATGAGCTTGGCGAAGCCCTCCTCGGAGCCGGCCATGTGCTCGGCAATTGCCTTGGAGGCGTCGTTGCCCGACTGGATGATGATGCCGCGCAGGATGTCGATGACGGTGGCCTGGCCGTTGAGCGGCAGGTACATGCACGACTCGGTGCTCGAGCCGCGGCACCAGGCGTTCTGGCTCACGGTGACCAGGTCGTCCTTCTTGAGCTTGCCCGAGCGCAGGGCCTGCTCGACCAGGAAGCTGGTCATCATCTTGGTGAGCGACGCGGGCGGCAGCGGCTCGTCGGGGTTGGCCGAGGCGAGCACCTCGCCGGAGTCGAAGTCCATCAGCAGCCAGGCCTTGGCGGCCAGCGCCGGGGCGCCGCCGGCAACGGCGGTTTCGCCGGCCACCGGCGCCGGGCCGGACGCTTCGGCAGGCGCCTTCTTCTGGGTGACGTGCTTGGGTGCCTTGGTGGTTGCGAAGGACACCGAACTGGGAGCCAGTGCGCCCGTGGCAATGGCGAGGGCGACCGGGAGAATGGAGAAAGTCTTGAGATGCATGGGCGTTCAGGGGCTGAGGCGCAATTGTCGCGGATCAATCGCGGGATTTTCGGTTGGCGCACTGGAGGACCGGAAAACGCCGCGCAAGTTCAGTGGCGGTGCGCCTCTTGTGCACAATGACGCCGCCCATGCCTGAAGCCACCGTCGCATCGCCCGGGCCCCTTGCCGCGCTTCGCCGGATCTGGGCCGACACCCCGCACGCCAACCCGCTGGTCGACCAGACGCTGGCGCGCACCTATGTGCTGGACACGCGCGACACGCCGTTTTCCGCCGCCTTCACGGCCGTCATCTTCTGGATCACCTTCCTGGTGCTCACCGGCGACAAGGGCACGCTGGTCTGGGCGGCGCTGGTGCACGGCATGCAGCTGCACATGTACTTCCACCTGCACCGCGAGCAGCCGCAGGACTACCGCGTGGAGCAGGCCTTCGAGATCCGGCGGCGGCTGGAAACGCGCATGCTCTTTCCAGGCATCGTGTGGGCGCTGGCGCCCTGGCTCTTCTTCCCGGGCGACAGCCAGCCGCTGATGCTGCTGATGTACGTGTTTGCCGGCGGCATGACCAGCGCGTCGGCCGCGGCCCTGGCCCAGTGGTGGCGCGCGGCGGTGTTGTTCACCGTGCCCTGCTACCTGAGCCTCTCGGCCCGCCTGCTGCTGGAGGGCGGCACCCTGGGCACGCTGCTGGGCTGCCTGGCGCTGTGGCAGATGCTGGCCACGCTGCACTACACGCGCAAGCAGAACCGCCTGCTGGTGCGCTCCATCGAAAGCGGCTTCGAGAACGCACGCCTGGCCGATGCGCTGTCGCGCCAGCTCGACCACGTGGCGCAGCTCGCCGCGCAGCGCGCGCGCATCTTCGCCGCCGCCAACCACGACCTGCGCCAGCCCATGCATGCGCTGTCGATGTTCGTGGCCTCGCTCAGCCCCAGCCAGCCGCCGCAGCCGCAGACGCTGCGCTTCATGCAGGACAGCGTGGATGCGCTGCGCACCTCGGTCGATGCGCTGCTGGACATCGCGCAGGCCGACGGCGCGGGCACCAAGGTGCGGCTGCATGCGGTGGCGCTGGCGCCACTGCTGCAGGCGCTGCACGGGCGTTTTGCCGGCGACGCCGCCGCCAAGGGCCTGCGGCTGCGCTTCGCGCCGACGCAGGCGGTGCTCCATGCCGATGCGCGGCTGCTGTCGCGCCTCCTGGCCAACCTGGTGGACAACGCCATCAAGTACACGCCGCGCGGCACGGTGCTGGTGGCCGCGCGGCGCCGGTGCGTCGAAGGCAAGGAAGCCTGGCGCATCGAGGTGCGCGACTCGGGGCTGGGCATTGCCGATTCGCTGCGCGAGCAGGTGTTCGAGCCCTTCTTCCAGGCCGACAACCCGGGGCGCGACCGAAGCCGGGGCCTCGGGCTGGGCCTCTCGCTGGTGGCCAGCATGGCGCGCATGCTGCACTCGCGCATCGAGCTGCGCTCGGCGCCCGGGCGCGGCAGCACCTTCAGCCTGACCTTGCCGGCTGCCCGCGCGGCCAAGGCGGCAGCGGCTGCCGCCGACGGCCGCCAGCCCGCGAACGAAACGAACGCGCCGCCCAAGCGCGTGCTGGTGCTCGACGACGAGGAGCCGGTGCGCCTGGCCATGCATGCGCTGCTGCGCGGTTGGGGCCACGAAGTCGCCCTGGCCGCGCATCCGCACGAGGCATGGCAGCTGCCCGGTGACTTCGACGTGCTGCTGGGCGACCTGCGCCTCGGCGGCGGCCTGTCGGGCCTGGCCGCTGCGCAGGCGCTGCACGCGGTGGGCAAGGTGCGGCAGGTGGTCATCCTCACCGGCGAGACCGACACCGCGCACCGCACCGAGGTCGAGCTGGCCGGCTTCCCGCTCCTGTACAAGCCGGCCGATGCCCAGGCCTTGCGCGCACTGCTGGCCGGCGGCGCCGCGGCCGCAACCTAGGCAGGAGGGCGTTCCATGGCTTCGACAGATACCTCGCGTGCACCTTGCCCCTGCGGCCGGCTCGACCTCAAGGGCAGGCCGCTGGCCCACGGGCAGTGCTGCGGCCGCTACCTCGACCATTTCGACGCCGTCCCCGCGCCCGATGCGGAATCGCTCATGCGCTCGCGCTACAGCGCGTTCGTGCTCGAGAACGCTGCGTACCTGCTGGCCACCTGGCATGCGAGCCAGCGTCCGCCCCAGCTCGAATTCGAACCCGGCGCGCGCTGGCTGGGCCTGGACGTGCGCTCGCACACGCGCCAGGACGATACGCACGCCCAGGTCGAATTCGTGGCCCGCCTGCGCGACGCGGGCGGGCGCGCCAGCCGCCTGCACGAGAAGAGCCGCTTCGTGCGCGAGCCCAACGAGGGCGGCGTGTGGCGTTGGTACTATGTCGACGCCCTATGAGCCCTAGCCATTCCCTGCCTTTCGATGCCGTGCTGTTCGACTGCGACGGCGTGCTGGTCGATTCCGAACCCATCACCAACCGCGTGCTGCGCGACATGCTCGAAGAGCTGGGCTGGTCCATGACGCTGGACGAGTGCATGGCCACCTTCGTCGGCAAGGCGGTGAAGGACGAGGTGGCGCAGATCGAGGCGCACACCGGCCAGCGGCTCACCGACGCGTGGCTGGCGTCCTTCCGCACCCGCCGCAACGAGGCGCTCGACCGCGAACTGCAGGTGGTGCCGGGCGCGCCGACGGCGGTGCGCGAACTGCACGAGCAACTCGGCGGGCGCATCGCCTGCGCCTCGGGCGCCGACCGCATCAAGGTGGAACTGCAGCTGGCCAAGGTGGGCCTGGCGCCCTACTTCCAGAACCGCATCTTCAGCGGCCATGAGACGCCGCGCTCCAAGCCCTTTCCGGATGTGTACCTGGCGGCGGCCCGCGCCCTGGGGGTCGATCCGCGCCGCTGCGCGGTGGTGGAAGACACGGTGACCGGGGCCCGCGCCGGCATCGCCGCCGGCGCCTCGGTGTTCGGCTACAGCCCGGGCGGCCTGTCGCACAGCAGTGCGGCGGCCCTGCGCGCAGTGGGCGTGAGAGAGGTCTTCGTGGACATGGCGCAGTTGCCGTACGTGCTGGGCGGCCATGCGTCGCACGTGGTGGGCGCCGCCAGCGCCTGAGGGATCTTTTTCAGAACGGCTTGGGCGCCATGCCGCGCGCGCGCCCAGCCTGGCCGCGATGCAGGTGGTCCGCCTCCTTGGCGTAGACGTTGCACCGGTCGAAGAAGGCCTCCAGTTCGGTCGACTTGTCGAACACCCCGTCGGCGCCCAGCGCCAGGCAGCGCTTGCGGATCTCGGGCGTCGGGTAGTTGGTCAGCACCAGCACGTGGCGGCTCGGCGGACGCTCCTGGCAAGCCTTCAGGACCGAGAGGCCCGAGCCCTGCTTGAGAAAGAGGTCGACCACGGCCAGCTCCCAACTCTCGCCATAGGCATTGAACGCGGTCGCGGCCTGCGATGCGGTTTCGGCCGTGGCCACCACCTCCAGGTCGGTCAACTCGTCCATGGCCGCCAGCAGGTTCTCGCGGATGGCCGGGTTGTCTTCGACGAGGATGGTGACAAGAGACATCGGGGGACCGAACAGGGCAGGGGTTGCAGATAGGCTGCACAGAAGTTTTGACCAGGGTAGGGTTTTGGCGCGTAGGCCGACGGCCCGAGCGCGTTCGCTGTGGGCATCGCCGCTGTGCAAGACAATTCCTTCCCCGTGTAGGGCACCCGCTCTACAGGGTGCGGTCAATGCGCGGCGGCGTTGCGAAGCGCCTTTTCTGACTTGTCCGGCAGTTGGCCGCGCCGGAATTCGCCGGGCGACACGCCTGTCCATTGCCGAAATGCCCGGGCAAAACTCTTCTCGTTGCGGAACCCCACGGCCAGCGCAACCTGCTTGATCGGCTTGTTGTTCCGGCGCAGCTGTTCCATGGCCTGCTCCCTGCGCACCTCGTCCTTGAGGCGCTGCAACGAGGTGCCTTCATCCTTGAGCTGGCGATGCAAGCTGCGCGCGGAGCTGTTGAGCAAGGCCGCCAGCGCCGGTGCATTGCCGGCTTCCTGCGGACGGGTTCGCAGCAATTCGCGTACCCGCTGGCCCAGCAGACGGTCGCGCCGGTATTGCAGCACGGTCAGGGGCAGGGCGCGCCTGAGCATGATGCGCAGGGCCCGCTCGTCGCGTTGCAAGGGCAGTTGCAGGTAGCGCTCGTCGAAGCTGTAGCTGGCCTCCGCCGCGCCGAAGTGCACGCGGTCGCAGAACATCAGCGGGTAGGCGTCGGCGTGCGGCGGCGCCTCGAACGGAAAGCTCGCTTCGCGCAGGCTCACGCGCGAATCGATGGCCCAGCTGGCAAAGCCGTGCAGGAAGCGCAGGCACGACACCAGGCAGAACTCGCGCAACTCGGCCGGCACCGGCCGCTGCTCCTGGATGCGCACCGTGGCCGCGCCGCCTTGCACCTGCAGCGAGATCAGGATGTCCTCGGTCAGCAGCCGGTGGTGCCGGCACCAGCGCTTGATGGCCACGCCCAGGTCCGGCGCGGTGATGGAGGCGCGGCACAGCATGCCGTAGCTGCCCCAGGGCAGGCGGCGGCTGAACCAGCCCAGCGCCTCGTCGTCCAGCTCCTGCATGGCATGGGCGTTGAGCGCCTCGAACTGCGCGGCCGTGACCCGCGCCTGCCGGTTTCCGACGTCGCGCGGCGCGATCTGTGCCGCCGCCAGCGCGGCGCCCGGGGCCTTGCCGTACAGGGCGTAGGCGCGCACGATCGCCTGCACGAAGGCCATCGGCGTGGCGGCGCGGGCGCTGCGGGAGCTGGACGGGGGCATGGATGAAGGGTCTGCGCGGCGGACCGGAGTGGCGCAATTTGCAACTATTGTGGCGCCATTTGCGCCAGCGCTGGGCGTAAGCTGCGGCTTATCTCACAGCGCGCCGTTCGCACGCCTGGCGTCGGCAGCGCCCCGCACCCGATTTTCGAAGGAGACACATCCATGCACGATCCCGGCCTGAACTTCGACCTGGGCGACACCATCGATTCCCTGCGCGACGCCATTCGCGCCTTTGCCGAGGCCGAGATCGCGCCGCGCGCCGCCGAGGTCGACCGCGACAACCTCTTCCCGCACGACCTGTGGAAGAAGCTGGGCGACCTGGGCCTGCACGGCATGACGGTGAAGGAAGAGTACGGCGGCACGCAGCTGGGCTACCTGGCGCACATCGTGGCGATGGAAGAAGTCTCGCGCGCCTCGGCCTCGGTGGGCCTGTCGTACGGCGCGCACTCCAACCTGTGCGTCAACCAGATCCATCGCAACGGCAGCGAGGCGCAGAAGAAGAAGTACCTGCCCAAGCTGGTGAGCGGCGAGCATGTGGGCGCGCTGGCCATGAGCGAGCCCAACGCGGGCTCCGACGTGGTGAGCATGAAGCTCAAGGCCGAGAAGAAGAACGGCTACTACGTGCTCAACGGCTCCAAGATGTGGATCACCAACGGCGGCGACGCCGACACGCTGGTCATCTACGCCAAGACCGAGCCCGAGATGGGCGCGCGCGGCAT
This sequence comes from Variovorax soli NBRC 106424, assembly GCF_001591385.1. Taxonomy (GTDB): domain Bacteria; phylum Pseudomonadota; class Gammaproteobacteria; order Burkholderiales; family Burkholderiaceae_C; genus Variovorax; species Variovorax soli. The sequence goes on along the minus strand of NZ_BCUU01000030.1, from coordinate 20,034 downwards.
GACAGCCTTCATCGTCGAAAAGGGCTTCAAGGGCTTTTCCGCCGGCACCAAGCTCGACAAGCTGGGCATGCGCGGCTCCAACACCTTCCCCCTCTTCTTCGACAACTGCGAAGTGCCCGAAGAGAACGTGCTGGGCGGCGAGGGCAACGGCGCCAAGGTGCTGATGAGCGGCCTGGACTACGAGCGCGCCGTGCTCTCCGGCGGCCCGCTGGGCATCATGGCCGCCTGCATGGACGCGGTGATTCCGTACGTGCATGAGCGCAAGCAGTTCGGCCAGAGCATCGGCGAGTTTCAGCTCATGCAGGGCAAGATCGCCGACATGTACAGCACCTGGCAGGCCACCCGCGCCTACGTGTACGCCGTGGGCAAGGCCTGCGACCGCAACGACCATGCGCGCACCTTCCGCAAGGACGCGGCCGGCGCCATCCTGTACTCGGCCGAGAAGGCCACCTGGATGGCCGGCGAAGCCATCCAGGCGCTGGGCGGCGTGGGCTACACCAAGGAGTTCCCGGTGGAGCGCCTGTGGCGCGATGCCAAGCTCTACGAGATCGGCGCGGGCACCAGCGAAGTGCGCCGCATGCTGATCGGCCGCGAGCTGTTCAACGAGACGGCCTGAGTCGATTTTTTCCCTCTCCCTCTGGGAGAGGGCAGGGTGAGGGCATGCGGCGGTGGTGGACGGCTGTGGTCCATTGAGTCGCGCGTGCCCTCACCCCCACCCTCTCCCAGGGGGAGAGGGAGTGAATATAAGGAGACACTGATGACCAGCCAGAGCTATGCCAAGGGCGACACCACGCCGCCGCTGATCGAACAGACCATCGGCGAATTCTTCGATGCCATGGTGGCGCGGCAGCCAGAGCGCGATGCGCTCATCAGCCGCCACGAAGGCCGGCGCTTCAGCTACCGCGAGCTGCAGGCCGCCGCCAACCAGCTGGCCAGCGCGCTGCTCAAGACGGGGCTGGTGCCGGGCGACCGCATCGGCATCTGGTCGCACAACAACGTGGCCTGGGTGCTGATGCAGATTGCCACCGCCAAGGCGGGGCTCATCCTGGTCAACATCAACCCGGCCTACCGCACGGCCGAAGTCGAATACGCGCTGAACAAGGTGGGCTGCAAGGCGCTGGTGACCATGCCGCGCTTCAAGACCAGCGAGTACCTGGGCATGCTGCGCGAGCTGGGTGCCTCGGCCAAGCTGCCGCAGCTGAAGAACATCTGGTGGATCGATCGCGCGGGCGATGCCGACGAAGCCGGCGCACAGCGCTTCTCGGCGCTGCTGGCCTCGGGCGACGCGCAGGACGCGCGCGTGGCGCAGGTGCAGAAGACGCTGAAGGCCACCGACCCGATCAACATCCAGTTCACCAGCGGCACCACCGGCTTTCCGAAGGGCGCCACGCTCACCCACCGCAACATCCTCAACAACGGCTTCTTCATCGGCGAGTGCATGAAGCTGACGCCCGCGGACCGCCTGTGCATTCCGGTGCCGCTGTACCACTGCTTCGGCATGGTGCTGGGCAACCTGGCCTGCCTCACGCACGGCTGCGCCATCGTCTATCCCAACGACGGCTTCGACCCGCTCACGGTGCTGGAGACGGTGCAGGCCGAGAAGTGCACCGGCCTGCACGGCGTGCCCACCATGTTCATCGCCGAGCTGGACCATCCGCGCTTCGCGGAGTTCGACCTGTCGACGCTGCGCACGGGCATCATGGCCGGCTCGCCCTGTCCCATCGAGGTGATGAAGCGGGTGGTGGACAAGATGCACCTGTCCGAGATCACCATCGCCTACGGCATGACCGAGACCAGCCCGGTGAGCTGCCAGAGCAGTACCGACACGCCGCTGGAAAAGCGCGTGGCCACGGTGGGCACGGTGCAGCCGCACCTGGAGATCAAGATCGTCGACCCAGAGACCGGCGCCGTGGTGGCGCGCGGCGAGCGCGGCGAGTTCTGCACGCGCGGCTACTCGGTGATGCACGGCTACTGGGCCGATGCGGAAAAGACCGCCGAGGCCATCGACGCCGAAGGCTGGATGCACACCGGCGATCTGGCCACCATGGACGACGAGGGCTACGTGAACATCGTCGGCCGCATCAAGGACATGGTGATTCGCGGCGGCGAGAACATCTACCCGCGCGAGATCGAGGAGTTCCTGTACCGCCACCCGAAGGTGCAGGACGTGCAGGTGGTGGGCCTGCCCGACAAGAAGTACGGCGAGGAACTCTGCGCCTGGATCATCGCCAAGCCGGGCCACCAGGTGACGGAAGAGGACGTGCGCGAGTTCTGCAAGGGCCAGATCGCGCACTACAAGGTGCCGCGCTACATCCGCTTCGTCGATGCCTTCCCGATGACGGTGACGGGCAAGATCCAGAAGTTCAAGATCCGCGACGAGATGAAGGCGCTGCTCAAGCTCGACGAGGAGAAGACGGCTTGACGCCTGCGCCTCGTCAGCTGCGGGAAGGCTTAAGTCGGCTGTCCGTGGAACGCCTTGTTGGCGATCTTCCAGCCTTCCTCCGTCTTGAGCAGCACGAAGTAGTCGGTGAAGGTGACCGGGCCGTGGATCAGCGTGATCTTGGCGCAGGCCGCGGTGCCGTGCACGTCGATCCAGTCGATGCGGCGCACGCGGGTGGCTTCGTCGGGCGCGGGCGTGCCCTTGAAGCGCTCGCAGTAGACCTCGCGCGTCCAGGAGGTGAAGGGGCCTTCGCGCATCGACTCGATGTGCGCGGTGGGCAGGAAGGCCTGGCGCATGCAGGACGCATCGTCCTTGGCGTGGCCCTGGAAGTACTGCTCGATCGGCACGCGCACTGCTGCTTCTTCGGCGGTGGCGGTGGAGGCGTCGTAGGCGCGCGGGACGGCGGGGGATGTGGCGGTCATGGTGTTGTTGCCTCTGTTGTTGCTTGGAATGGGGCGCCGATTCTGCCAGCCTGCCGGGCCCCTCGCGCCTCAGCGCTCACGGTCCGCGGCCGCCGGTGGCGGCGCCGCCTCGGCCGTCTTGCGTGCCACCTTCAGGCGCTTGATCAGCGAGATCTCGGACAGGTCCAGCTCGGCCACCAGGCTGCGCAGCGACTCGTCGTTGATGCGGTGGGCATGGCGCTCGGCGTACAACGTGTCGCGCTCGATGTGCAGGCACGCGAGGCGCAGTTCCAGCTCCATCAGGTAGCGCTCGTTGCGCTGCCGCTGCGCTTCGGGCGATTCGGCGCGCGCCTCGGGCGTGGCGCCTTCGCCATCGTCGCCCAGCAGCCCGATGCGCCGGCGGTAGTCCTGCGTGAGGCGGCCCACGGCCTCCTGGTACTGCGTGACCCAGTCCGGGTCGCGGGCCTCGGGCCGGTCCGGGTCGAGCGCCAGGCTGGCGATGGCGGCGCGGCAGGCGGCCAGGCGTGCCTCGCGTTCCTCCCGTGCCTCCAGCGGATCGGCAACCTCGGGCAACCGGCGCAGGATCAGCGGCAGGCCGACGCTCGCCAGCACCAGCGTCACGATGATGGTGCCGGTGGCCAGGAAGATGAGCAGGTCGCGCGCCGGAAAGGGCGTGCGGCCGTCGCTCATCACCAGCGGCACCGACAGGGCACCGGCCAGCGTCACCGCGCCGCGGATGCCGGCCAGCGTGCTGGCCAGGTTGAGCAGCCTGGAGGGGCCGCGCACCATCTTGCCTTCCAGGTGCGCCTTCAGGAGGCTGCCCTGCACGGCCAGCTGCAGCCAGCCCCAGCGCAGCAGCAGCAGCGCGGCGCAGATGGCCAGCACGTAGCCGGCCAGCTGCCAGCCCGGGTATTCGGAGCCCGCCATGCTGGCCAGGATGGACGGCAGCTGCAGCCCCAGCAGCAGGAAGATCGCGCCGTTGAAGGCCGATTCGATCATGGCCCAGGCGCCCGCCGTCTGCATGCGCTCGGCAATGAAGTCGCCGCGCTGCAGGTCGGCGTAGTTGGTGGCGAAGCCGGCCGCCACCGCAGCCAGGATGCCCGAGACGCCCAGCCGTTCGCCCAGCATGTAGGCGGCAAAGGGCAGGAGCAGGATCAGCATCACCATCTGCGTGGCGGCCACGTCGCCCACGCGGCGCGTGACCACGTCGCGCAGCCAGGCAAAGCCCCAGCCCAGCCCCACGCCCACGGCCAGGCCGCCCACGGCCACCCAGGCGAATTCGCGCGCCACGCCGGTCCAGGAGAACAGGCCCGTGAGCGTGAAGGCCACCGCGAACTTCAGCGCCACCAGGCCCGATGCGTCGTTGAGCATCGACTCGCCCTCGAGGATGTGCATGGTCTTGGGCGGCATGCCCAGGTTGCGCGTGATGGCCGAGACGGCCACCGCGTCGGTGGGCGAGACCACCGCGGCCAGTGCGAACGCCACCGTCAGCGGCATCGTGGGAATCATCCAGTGGATGAGCCAGCCCAGGCCCAGCACCGTGACCAGCACCAGGCCCAGCGCCAGCCGCAGGATGGGCTTGTACAGCTTGAAGAACTCGCGCTTGGGAATGCGCCAGCCGTCCGCGAAGAGCAGCGGCGGAATGAACAGCAGCAGGAACAGTTCCGGGTCGAACGCGATGTGCAGGCCCTGGCGCGGCCACGAGATCAGCGCGCCCAGCGCGATCTGGATCAAGGGCAGCGGAATGGCGCGCAGGTAGCGGGCGGCAATGCCCGTCACCGCGCCCAGCATCAGCACCACGAGGACGGTTTCAACGGTATTCACGAAGGCAGGAAGTCGAGTGGCATGAAGGCCTGTGGCCCGCATCATCGCGCACGGCGGCTGCCCACAACCAGCACTGAAGAACAAACATGAGCAAACTCGTCACCCAACTCAACCCACGCTCCGAGGCTTTCCAGGCCAATGCATCGGCCATGCGCGCGCTGGTCGACGACCTGCGCGCCCAGTTCACGCAGGTGGAGGCCGGCGGCGGCGAAGCGGCGCGCGCCAAGCACACCGCGCGCGGCAAGCTGCTGCCGCGCGAGCGCGTGGCGCAGCTGCTGGACCCGGGCACGCCCTTCCTGGAGCTGTCGCCGCTGGCGGCACACGGCATGTACAACGGCGACGCGCCGGGCGCGGGCATCATCGCCGGCATCGGCCGCGTCAACGGCGTGGACTGCATGGTGGTGTGCAACGACGCCACCGTGAAGGGCGGCACCTACTACCCGATGACGGTGAAGAAGCACCTGCGCGCGCAGGAGATCGCCGAGCAGAACCGCCTGCCCTGCATCTACCTGGTCGATTCCGGCGGCGCCAACCTGCCGAACCAGGACGAGGTCTTTCCCGACCGCGACCATTTCGGCCGCATCTTCTACAACCAGGCCAACATGAGCGCCCAGGGCATCGCGCAGATCGCGGTGGTGATGGGCTCGTGCACCGCCGGCGGTGCCTATGTGCCGGCGATGAGCGACGAATCGATCATCGTCAAGAACCAGGGCACCATCTTCCTGGGCGGCCCGCCGCTGGTGAAGGCCGCCACCGGCGAAGTGGTGAGCGCCGAAGACCTGGGCGGCGGCGACGTGCACACGCGCCTGTCGGGCGTGGCCGACCACCTGGCGCAGAACGACCTGCATGCGCTGGCGCTGGCGCGCACGGCGGTGGCCAACCTCAACGCGTCCAAGGCGGCCGATGAGGGCGAAGCGCCGCGCGCGCCGGCCTACGACGCGCAGGAGCTCTACGGCGTGATCCCCACCGACACGCGCAAGCCCTTCGACGTGCGCGAGATCATCGCCCGCATCGTCGATGGCAGCGAGTTCCACGAGTTCAAGGCGCGCTTCGGCACCACGCTGGTGTGCGGTTTTGCCGAGATCGAGGGCATGCCGGTGGGCCTCGTGGCCAACAACGGCATCCTGTTCAGCGAGTCGGCGCAAAAGGGCGCGCACTTCATCGAGCTGTGCTGCCAGCGCAAGATACCGCTGGTGTTTTTGCAGAACATCACCGGCTTCATGGTGGGCCGCAAGTACGAGAACGAGGGCATCGCCCGCCACGGCGCCAAGATGGTGACGGCGGTGGCCACGGCCAACGTGCCCAAGTTCACCATCATCATCGGCGGCAGCTTCGGCGCGGGCAACTACGGCATGTGCGGCCGCGCCTACTCGCCACGCTTCCTGTGGATGTGGCCGAACGCGCGCATCAGCGTCATGGGCGGCGAGCAGGCGGCCAGCGTGCTGGCCACGGTGAAGCGCGACGGCATCGAGGCCAAGGGCGGCCAGTGGAGCGCCGAGGAGGAAGAGGGCTTCAAGAAGCCCATCCGCGACCAGTACGAGCGCCAGGGCCATCCCTACTACGCCACCGCGCGCCTGTGGGACGACGGCATCATCGATCCGGCCGACACCCGCCGCGTGCTGGCGCTGGGCCTGGCCGCTACGCGCAACGCGCCGGTGCCCGAGCCGCGCTTCGGCGTGTTCCGCATGTAAGTCGGGAAGCGAGGTCCGCCATGCAGATGGAAAGCTACTTTGCCGCCCTCGCGCGCTACCACGCGTGGGCCACGGCGCGCCTGCTGGACGAACACCTGGCGCACCTCACCGATGCGCAATGGCACCAGGACTGCAAGCTCTTCTTCGGCTCCGTCCACCGCACGGTGAACCACCTGCTGGTCACCGACAACCTCTGGTTCGCGCGCCTGGCCGAAGGCGTCTCGCCGCGCATGGCGCTCGACACCGAGCTCTATCACGAGCGCGATCCGCTGGCGGCGGCGCTGAAGGCGGCCACGCGGCGCTGGTCGCCCTGGCTCGCGCAGGTGGACGCGTCGCGCTTTGACGGCGACCTGGTCTACACCCGCAACAACGGCGAGGAAGTGCGCGTGCCCTGCGTGCTGGCGCTGGGCCACGCCTTCAACCACCCGACCCACCACCGTGGCCAGATCTCGGCAGCGCTCACCGGCATGGACCGGCCCGCGCCCGAGCTGGACTGGATCTACCTGCTCCAACAAGAGGCACGCAACGCATGACCACCACCGCCACTTTCAACACGCTGGAACTGCAGGTCGAAGGACCCGTGGTGCGCATCTGGCTCAACCGCCCCGAGATGCGCAATGCCATCGACGACGTGTTCATCCGCGAACTGGGCGAGGCCTTCGCCCAGGCCGAGGCGGCACCCGGCGTGCGCGCCGTGGTGCTGGGCGGGCGCGGGCCGGCCTTCTGCGCGGGTGCCAACCTCAACTGGATGAAGAAGGCCGCCGACTACACGCGCGAGCAGAACCTGCAGGACGCCGCCGGCCTGCCGCGCATGCTGCGCACGCTGGAGGGCAGCCGCCTGCCGGTCGTCGCGCGCATCCAGGGCGATGTGTACGCGGGCGGCATGGGGCTGGTGTCGGTCTGCGACGTGGCCATCGCGGCCAGCAGCGCCAACTTCTGCCTGAGCGAAGTCAGGATCGGGCTCATTCCGGCCACCATCAGCCCCTATGTGATCCGCGCCATGGGCGCGCGCGCGGCGCAGCGCTACTTCCAGACGGCCGAGCGCTTCGGCGCGGCCGAGGCGCACCGCATCGGCTTCGTGCATGAAGTGGTCGATGCCGACGCGCTCGATGCCAAGGTCGACGAAGTCCTCAAGAACATCCTGGCCGCCGCGCCCGGCGCCGTGGCCGAAAGCAAGCGCCTGTGGCGCGACATGGCGGGCCAGCCCATCACCGAGGCGCTGAACGCCGATACGGTGGAGCGCATCGCCACCCTGCGCGCCAGCGACGAAGGCAAGGAGGGCTTGCGCGCCTTCCTGGAAAAGCGCAAGCCCAGCTGGGTGAAGCCGCAGGCCTGAGAAGCGAAGCCCTAAAGGCACCGCCATGATCGACACCTTCATCCAGTGGCTGGCCCGCATCGGCCTGCATCCAGGGCCGGACCTGGCGCAGGCCGCCGATGCCGCCAGTCGGCATGCCAGCCAGGCCCTGGGCCAGATGGACATGCCGGCGCTGTTGGCGCTGGCGGGTGCGCTCGGCTGGGCCAGTGGTTTCCGGCTGTACGCGGTGACCTTCCTGGTGGGCGCGATGGGCGCGGCCGGCTGGATCGTCTTGCCCACGGGCCTGCAGGCCTTGCAGAGCCCCATCGTGCTCGGCGCCAGCGGCTTCATGCTGCTGGTCGAGTTCTTCGCCGACAAGATTCCCTGGGTAGACAGCGTGTGGGACTCGATCCACAGCGTGATCCGCATTCCCGGCGGCGCGCTGCTGGCGGCGGGCGTGTTCGGCGGCGACAACGTCGCCTGGGGCATGGCGGCCGGCCTGCTGGGCGGCACGCTGGCCGCCACGTCCTTTGCCACCAAGGCCACCGCGCGGGCGGCCATCAACACCTCGCCCGAGCCTTTCAGCAACTGGCTGGCGTCGTTGTTCGAGGACGGGCTGGTGGTGGGCGTGGTGTGGCTGGCCACGCAGCACCCGGCCGCCTTCGGCATCGCGCTGCTGCTGATGCTGGCGCTGTCGGTGCTGCTGCTGGTGGTGCTGTGGAAGTTCTTGCGCGCCGTGCTGCGCAAGCTGCGTACTTTTTTTGGCGGGGCCGATCAGACGACCCCGCAGATCTGAATTCAAGGAGAACTGGCTGTGTTCAAGAAGATCCTCATTGCCAATCGCGGGGAGATTGCATGCCGCGTTGCGGCAACCGCCGGCCGCATGGCCATCCAGACGGTGGCCGTGTATTCCGATGCCGACACGCACGCCAACCATGTGCGCGCCTGCGACGAGGCCATCCACCTGGGCGGCAGCGCGCCCAAGGACAGCTACCTGCGCTGGGAAAAAATCCTCGAGGCGGCCAAGGCCACCGGCGCGCAGGCCATCCACCCCGGCTACGGCTTCCTGTCGGAGAACGAGGACTTCGCCCGCGCCTGCGCCGAGGCCGGCCTGGTCTTCATCGGCCCGCCGGCCGAGGCCATCCTGGCGATGGGCCTGAAGGCCGAATCCAAGCGCCTCATGGAAAAGGCCGGCGTGCCGCTGGTGCCCGGCTACCACGGTGCCGAGCAGGACCCGGCGCTGCTGCAGCGCGAGGCCGACCGCATCGGCTATCCCGCGCTCATCAAGGCCAGCGCGGGCGGCGGCGGCAAGGGCATGCGCATCGTCGAGAAGAGCGAGGACTTTGCAGCGGCGCTGGCATCGTGCCAGCGCGAAGCCATCAACAGCTTCGGCAGCGACGCGGTGCTCATCGAGAAATACGTGCAGCGCCCGCGCCATATCGAGATCCAGGTGTTCGGCGACACGCACGGCAACTACGTCTACCTGTTCGAGCGCGACTGCTCGGTGCAGCGGCGCCACCAGAAGGTGCTGGAAGAAGCGCCCGCGCCCGGCATGACCGAGGCCATGCGCAAGAAGATGGGCGAGGCGGCGGTGAACGCCGCGCGCGCCGTGAACTACGTGGGCGCCGGCACGGTGGAATTCATCGTGGAGCAGACCGGCGGCTACGAGGACCCGGACGCGATGAAGTTCTACTTCATGGAGATGAACACGCGCCTGCAGGTGGAGCACCCGGTCACCGAAGCCATCACCGGCCTGGACCTGGTGGAGTGGCAACTGCGCGTGGCGGCGGGCGAGCCGCTGCCGCTGAAGCAGGACGAGCTGAAGATCCAGGGCCACGCCATCGAGGCGCGCATCTGCGCCGAGAACCCCGACAACGGCTTTTTGCCCGCCACCGGCATGCTGCACGTGTACCGCAAGCCCGTGCACAGCAGCTTCGAGCGCAGCCCGGTGCGGGTCGATGACGGCGTGCGAGAAGGCGGCCAGATCTCGCCCTTCTACGACTCGATGATCGCCAAGCTGATCGTGCACGGTGCCACGCGCGCCGAAGCGCTGGCGCGGCTCGATGCGGCGCTGGCGCAGACGCACATCGTCGGTCTGGCCACCAACGTGCAGTTCCTGCGCGGCGTGCTGCGCACCGAATCGTTTTCCAAGGCGAAGCTGGACACGGCCCTGATCGAGCGCGAGCGTGCCGTGCTCTTCAACCAGGAACCGCTGGGCCTGCCGCTGGCCGTGGCCGCCGCCGTGGCCGACACCGTGCTGAAGGAACAGGAGGGCGCAGGCCGCGATCCCTTCAGCCGCCGCGACGGCTGGCGCGCGCTGGGCGCGCCGGCGCGCCCCTTCAGCTTCGAATTCCACGGCGACAAGCACGAGGCGCAACTGCGCTACATGCATGACGGCAGCTATCACCTGCGGGTGGGCGAGGTGCAAGGCCCGCTGGTGATCGGCCGCCTGCCCGATGGCGAAACCGAGGTCGATTTCAACGGCCGCCGGCACACGGTGCGCGTCGACGAGTTCGGCGGCACCGCCTATGTCTTCGGCACCCAGGGCGCCACCCGCATCACCGCCATCGACCGGCTTGCGCATGCGGGCGATACGCAGGCCGAAGGCGGGCGCCTCACCGCGCCCATGCCTGGCAAGGTGGTGTCCTTCGCCGTCAAGGCGGGCGACAAGGTCACGCGCGGCCAGCCGCTGGCGGTGATGGAGGCGATGAAGATGGAGCACACCATCGCCGCCCCGGCCGACGGCACCGTCGAAGAGCTGCTCTACCAGCCCGGCGATCAGGTGACCGAGGGCGCCGAACTGCTGCGCCTGGCGGCCTGAACCGAAAGCCCCGGGCGGACGGCAGCCGGAACGCTTGGGGCTAAGCTCGCAGCCATGCGAATCACCGTCTACCTCACTGACAACCGCCCCGAACCCTGGATCAAGGCGCTGCGCGAAGCGCTGCCCGACGCCGAAGTCGACGTCTGGGCGCCCGGCGCGCCGCAGGCCGACCATGCCGTGGTGTGGGCGCCGCCGCAGCAGATGCTGGACGAGCAGGCGCCGGGCCTGCAGGGCATCTTCAACATCGGCGCCGGTGTGGACGCGATCCTGAAGCTGAAGCTGCCGCCCCGGGCGAAGCTGGTGCGCATCGACGACGGCGGCATGGCGGTGCAGATGGCCGAGTTCGTCTGCCATGCGCTGGTGCGCCACTTCCGCGAGCTGGACTACTACCAGGAGGCCGCGAAGGACGGCGAGTGGACCTACCGCCGCCCGCGCCAGCGCCAGGACTTTCCGGTGGGCATCATGGGCATGGGCGTGCTGGGCCAGCGCGTGGCCAAAGCCGTGCAGCACTTCGAGTTTCCGGTCAACGGCTGGAGCCGCTCGCCGCGCGAGGTCGAAGGCGTGCGCGGCTTTGCGGGCGAAGCGCAGCTGAACGACTTCCTGGCCGCCAGCAAGGTCCTGGTGTGCCTGCTGCCGCTCACACCCGACACGCGCGGCATCCTGCGGCGCGAGACATTGGGCAAGCTGCAGTTCGGCGGCTACCTCATCAACGTGGCGCGCGGCGCGCACCTGGTGGAAGACGACCTGATTCCGCTGCTCGACGCGGGCCAGCTTTCGGGCGCCACCCTGGACGTGTTCCAGACCGAGCCGCTGCCCGCCGACCATCCCTTCTGGCGCCACCCGCGCATCACCGTCACGCCGCATGCATCGGCACGCACCCTGCGCGACGAAACCGTTGCGCAGATCGCCGGCAAGATCCGGGCGATGGGGCGCGGCGAGCCCGTGGCCGGGGTGGTCGATACGGTGCGTGGCTACTGATTGAGCGCGCCGGACAATCCGCATTCGATAAAGAGGCCATCCATCATGAACTACCCCTCCCGCGTGAAGATCATCGACGTCGGCCCGCGCGACGGCCTGCAGAACGAGAAGCAGCCGGTGCCCACCGAGGTCAAGCTGGGCCTCATCCAGCGCCTGGAGGATGCGGGCCTGAAGGAGATCGAGGTCACCAGCTTCGTCAGCCCCAAGTGGGTGCCGCAGATGGCCGACAACGCGCAGGTGATGCATGGCCTGCGGCGCAAGCCCGGCGTGCGTTATTCGGTGCTCACGCCCAACATGAAGGGTTTCGAGGCGGCAGTGGCCGCGCCGCGCGAGGAGTGGCCGGACGAGATCGTGGTGTTCGGCGCCGCCAGCGAGGCCTTCAGCCAGAAGAACATCAACTGCTCCATCGCCGAAAGCATCGAGCGCTTTGCGCCGGTGGTGGCGGCGGCGCGCGAGAAGGGCATCGCCGTGCGCGGCGCCATGTCGTGCACCGTGGGCTGCCCGTACGAAGGCGAGATCGCACCCGAGCGCGTGCGCATGCTGGCAGGGCTGATGAAGGACATCGGCGTGGAGCGCGTGGACGTGGCCGACACCATCGGCGTCGGCACGCCGCGCAAGGTGCAGGCCGCGCTGGAGGCCACGCTGGCGCATTTCGGCGTGGACCACATCTCGGGCCATTTCCACGACACCTACGGCCAGGCGCTGGCCAACACGCTGGCCTCGCTGGAGCTGGGCGTGTGGAACTTCCAGTCGTCGTCCGCGGGCCTGGGCGGCTGCCCCTATGCCAAGGGCGCGACGGGCAACGTGGCCACCGAGGACGTGGTGTACCTGCTGCAGGGCATGGGCATCGAGACCGGCATCGACCTGGACAAGCTCATCGACGCCGGGGCGTACATCAGCGAGGCGCTGGGGCGCAAGCCGGCCTCGCGGGCGGCGACGGCGATCCTGAACAAGCGTGCGGCCTAGCGGCAACCGATGAAGCGCCGAAGCGTTCTCGGCTCCACGGCCGCACTTGCCGGCGTATCCTTTCTTTCGGCATGCAAACCTCGGGCCATGGCAGATTCCGAAAACAAGCAAGAAATTGAAGTCAGCGTCTGGACCGACGTCGCGGACACATCCTCGAAGGTCGCTTCCGGACGCTTGAAGCCGAGCGCCAGTTCGCCTGGGCTGTCCTCGCTCGTCGGACCCTTGAAGTGCCAGCTTCCGTCGGGCTTGAATGTCGAGGTTTCTTGCGAACGCATACCCACCGGGGAGTTTCACGTTGGGATATTGCATGACGGAGAACTTGCTTCCATGGGAAAGTACGCTGGCATGCTGGCCGTCCGGATGTTTCCCAGGGCGCACTCTTCCTATGTGGTGAACATCGAGGTGCCGGGGCAGCGGCACGGAGGCTAGGCGGTTTTCTCAACGGAGAACGGAGTCGCAATGAGCATCGAGCGCATCCAGCAGTCGCTGGGCAAACTCAGCAAGCACTTCGAAGGGCAGCCGCAAGACGCGCTGTCCAAGGATGCACCGGCCACGGCGGTGCTCGAGTCAGGCCTGCGGTGCCGCGTCGACGGACCCGGCGGCGTGGCGGTGGTGACCGACATGCCAGTGTCCATCGGCGGCACGAACAGCGCGCCTTCGCCTGGCTGGTTGATGCGCGCGGCGCTCGCGAACTGCGATGCGACGCTGGTGGCCCTTCGTGCGGCGCAACTCGGGATCGTGCTCCAGCACCTTGAAGTGACGGCCGAGAGCGAGTCGGATCACCGTGGCATCCTGGGCCTGGACGAGGCCGTGCCGGCCGGGCCGCTGGATGTGCGCGTCACGGTACGCGTGGCGGCTGAAGGCGTATCGGAAGAACAGCTTCGAGAACTGGTGCATTGGGCGGAACAGCACTCTCCGGTGGGCGACGCGCTGCGCCGCGCGGTGCCGCTGCGGGTAGACGTCGTCACGTCCTGACCTACGGCCGTGCGCCTAAACTCTGGCGCACTCATTCAACAGGAACATGCCCATGTGCGGCGCCGAACTCACAGCCCTCCCCGAAACCGTCCAGCGCGTCGCCCGCCTGCTGCAGTCCGCCGGCCATCCGCACACGCCGCAGATGCTCGACGATGCCGCGCGCACCGCGCAGCAGGCGGCCGATCTCCTGGGCATCGAGGTGGGGCAGGTGGCCAAGAGCATCATCTTCAAGCGCAAGAGCGACAACGTGGCGGTGCTGGTCGTCGCCTCGGGCGACCGCCGCGTGGACGAGAAAAAAGTGGATGCGATCGTCGGCAAGACCGGACGCGCCGATGCCGACTTCGTGAAGGCGGCCACCGGCTTTTCCATTGGCGGCGTGTCGCCCTTCGCGCATGCCACCGAGCCGGTCACGCTGATCGACCGCGAGCTGTTCCGCTTCCAGGAGATCTGGGCCGCCGCGGGCCACCCGCATGCGGTGGTCAAGCTCAGTCCGGCCGAGCTCGAGAAGCTCACCGGTGCGCCGGTGGCCGACGTGGTGCAGCCGCCCGCTTCGTCTTCGTTGTCGTGACGCCGACCACCACGCTGGCGGAACTGGCCCGGCGCGCCGAGGCGGTCTTGCAGCACGCCGCGGCGGCGGGCGAGCCGGTGCCCTCGCCGTGCGTGTCGGTCTGCCGCATGGATGCCGCCAGCGGCCTGTGCCAGGGGTGCTTGCGCACGCTGGACGAGATCGCCGCATGGAGCACCATGGACGATGCGGCCAAGCGCACGATCTGGCTGCACATCGGCCGGCGCGCGGTGCAAGATACGCATCCGACCTGATGGGACTGGACTCACCGAGAGAAGGACAGAGCGACGCCATGAAGAACATCACCTTCTACTACGACTTCATCTCGCCCTTCGCGTACCTGGCTTTCGAGAAGCTGCCCGAGACGCTGGCCGGGCTGAGCTATCACATCCGCTACCGGCCGGTGCTGCTGGGGCCGCTGCTGCGCCACCATGGCCTGCTGGGCCCGGCCGAGGTGCCGAACAAGCGCGACTGGACCTACAAGCATGTGCTGTGGCTGGGCCATGCGCACGACATCCACATCGACATGCCGGCCACGCACCCCTTCAACTCGCTGCCCTACCTGCGGCTGGCGCTGTCCACCAGCCATGACGGCGACACCAGCCGCTTCGTGACCGAGACCATCTTCCGCGACATCTGGCAGGGCGGCGGCGAGCCGGGCGATGCAGCGCAACTGGCGGCGCTCCAGGCCCGGCTGCACCCGGTGCGCGAGGCCGATGCCGACGCGGTGAAGGCGCAGCTGCGTGCCAACACCGACGAGGCCATGGCCGCAGGCATCTTCGGCACGCCCACCTTCGAGGTGGGCGGCCAGAGGTTCTGGGGCTTCGACAGCCTGCCGATCCTGCGCGGCTACCTCGATGGCGACCCGTGGTTCGGCGAGACCGCCTGGCGCCATGCGGCAAACCGCCCCAGCCTGACGGCTCGCGGAAAACCCTGAGCCCCTGCCACCCCCAATTTCCGCATGCCGGAAGTGGCGTCGCGGGTTTGACTCTAGTTCGTCAGCAAACGTTAAGTTTGGCGCAAGCCTAGGGTCAGTCGCCGGCCGAAGAATTCGTCACGGCGCCGAGTCTCGGTGCCGCACCAATTCTTACGATAGGAGACCGACGACATGACAGCCGCACTTGACTCCCGGGGGGCGCCAGTAGCTCCCCGGCCCATGACTGCAGAGGAGAAGAAAGTCATCTTCGCCTCCTCGCTCGGTACGGTTTTCGAGTGGTACGACTTCTACCTGTACGGCTCGCTGGCGGCGATCATCGCCAAGCAGTTCTTCAGCGGCCTGGATGCAGGCGCGGCCTTCATCTTCGCGCTGCTGGCCTTTGCCGCCGGCTTCCTGGTGCGACCCTTCGGCGCCATCGTGTTCGGCCGCCTGGGCGACATGATCGGTCGCAAGTACACCTTCCTGGTCACGATCCTGATCATGGGCCTGTCGACCTTCATCGTCGGCATGCTGCCCAGCTACGCCACCATCGGCGTGGCCGCCCCGGTGATCCTCATTGCACTGCGCATGCTGCAAGGCCTGGCGCTGGGTGGCGAGTACGGCGGCGCAGCCACCTACGTGGCCGAGCACGCCCCGCACGGCAAGCGCGGCGCCTACACCTCGTGGATCCAGACGACCGCCACGCTGGGCCTGTTCCTGAGCCTGCTGGTCATCCTGGGCGTGCGCACCGTGGTGGGCGAAGACGCGTTCGCCGCATGGGCCTGGCGCATTCCCTTCCTGGTGTCCATCGCACTGCTGGCCATCTCGGTGTGGATCCGCCTCTCGCTGAACGAGTCGCCCGCCTTCCAGAAGATGAAGGCCGAGGGCAAGACCTCGAAGGCGCCGCTGTCCGAATCCTTTGGCCAGTGGAAGAACCTGAAGATCGTGATCCTGGCGCTGGTGGGCCTGACCGCCGGCCAGGCCGTGGTCTGGTACACGGGCCAGTTCTATGCGCTGTTCTTCCTGACCGCGCAGCTGAAGGTCGATGCCATCACCGCCAACCTGCTGATCGCCGCCGCGCTGCTGATCGGCACGCCCTTCTTCGTGGTGTTCGGTTCGCTGTCCGACAAGATCGGCCGCAAGCCCATCATCATGGCCGGCTGCCTGCTGGCTGCGCTGACCTACTTCCCGGTCTTCAAGGCGCTGACTGCCGCCGCCAACCCCGACCTGGCCCACGCCCAGGCCACCGCCGCCGTCACCGTGACTGCCGACCCGGCCACCTGCTCCTTCCAGGGCAACCCGGTGGCACGCGAGATCGACTTCAAGAGCTCGTGCGACATCGCCAAGCGCTTCCTGGTGCAGAACTCGGTGAGCTACGACAACATCGCGGGCGCACCGGGCTCCAAGGCCATCGTGAAGATTGGCGACAAGACCATCGAGGCACCCAACGGCACCGTGGTCAAGTCCAAGTTCGACGAGCAGTCGACCAAGGACATCGCCGCCTTCAAGAAGGCCGTGGGCGACGACCTGAAGGCCGCCGGCTATCCAAGCAAGGCCGACCCGGCCAAGATCAACAAGCTCATGGTGCTGGTGATCCTGACCTACCTGGTGATCCTGGTGACCATGGTGTATGGCCCGATCGCCGCCATGCTGGTGGAACTGTTCCCCACGCGCATCCGCTACACCTCCATGAGCCTGCCGTACCACATCGGCAACGGCTGGTTCGGCGGCCTGCTGCCCACCACCGCCTTCGCCATCGTGGCCAGCACCGGCAACATGTTCAACGGCCTGTGGTATCCGATCATCATCGCGACCGTCACCTTGGTGGTGGGCACGCTGTTCATCCGCGAGACCAAGGACGTCAACATCTACGCCAATGATTGACCCACCCCCGACTCTCGCTCACTTCGTGTAGCTCGCATCCCCCCTCAAGGGGGCAACACCAGCGGCCCGGCAAAGCCGGTTCCGCGGTGTTCCCGGCAAGCGCTAGCAAGCGAGTGTTCGACAAAAAGGCTTCATGCGCCGCTTAGCGCGGTCTTGAGGCCTTTTTCTTGAGCGCAGTTGCTCACCCGTCACTCACCCATTCAGGAGGACCTGCACCATGTGGAAGATCGTTGTCGGCTTCGTCGCCTTTGCCGCCATTGCCCTGTTCGTGATCATGAAGGCCGGCGACAAGGTCGACATGTCGGGCGAGAAGCACGGCGGCGACACCACCACGCATGCGCCGGAACCGGCGCCGGCGAAGTAGGGCCTGCCCGCCCGGGGGCGTGCCGTCAGCGCTTGAAGCGGCCGTCCGAGATGATGGACAGGTCGGCGAAGTCGATGCCGCTGTGGTCGGTGGGCGAATAGCTCACCTCCAGCCCGCCGATGTCGTAGCCGCGGATGCTCTCCAGCGCGGCCACCACCCTGGCGCGCGTGGGCTTGGGGCCGGCGCGGCGCAGGCCCTCCACCAGCACCTTCGCGGACGCGAAGCCTTCCAGCGACGCCGGCGAGAGTTCGTTCATGCCCTTGGCGCGGGCCATGCCCAGGGCCTCCTTCACCATGGGGTTGGCCACCGAGCGTTCGTTCGGGAACACCTGCGTGACGATCACGCCCTTGCTGGCGTCGCCCAGCTGCTGGATGAATCCGCTGGACGCGTTGTTGGACAGCGTGACCACCTGCGCTGCCGAGCCCGCCGCGCGCAGCGCCTTCACGCCCTCGACCACCGCGGTGCCGGAGCCGATCCACAGCACGGCCTGCGAGTTGGCCGCCACCAGCTTGGGCACGATGGCCGCGTAGTCGGGCTTGTCGCGGTCCGCCGGCACCACCGCGGCCGGCTCGAAGCCCGCCTTGGCAAAGCCCTTCTTCGCGCCCTCCAGCGCGTCGGCGCCGAAGGAGTCGGTCACGTGCACCACCGAGATGCGGCTCATGCCCACCGTGCTCAGGTGCGCCACGGCCTTCTCGGCCTCGCGCTGGTAGCTGGAGCGCACATTGAACACGTGCTTCTGCACCGGCTGGTGCAGCGCCATGGCGCCGGTGGAGGGCGCGACCAGCGCCACGCCATTGGCATCCAGCAGCGGAATGATCGATTGCGTGTGGGGCGTGCCGCGCGTCATGAACATGGCCAGCACCTGCTTCTGCTCGATGAGCACCTTGGCGTTGGCGCTCGCACGCTTCACATCGAAGGCGTCGTCCATGCGGGTGATCTCGATGCGTTCGCCATGCACGCCGCCTTGCGCGTTGACCGCATCGATCACCAGCTGCGCGCCGGCAATGGTTTCGTTGACGCTGGCGGCCACCGAGCCGCTGATGCCCGCCGTCTGGCCGATCACCAGCTGGGCCTGGGCCATGCCGCATGCGCCAAGGCATGCCAGGGTGAGGGCGGCGGCGCGAAGGCTGCCGGCGAATCGCTTGGTGCGCATGGGTCTCGTCTCTTGTATGTAAGCAAATGCTTCAGGAGGCGATATTGGCGCGTGAAGTGGCTCGATCTTTGATTCGGGAAAACCCGCTGTGAGCGGTTTTCGAGACACTCTTTGGGGCGAATGTCACGAGAAGGTTCGCGTTTCTGGCACATCGCGCCTAGCGTGTCCGGCGCACATGCGGCGTGCCATCGGCCCCAATCCCTGACTCGGCGAGCCGGCATCGTGGCATGGCAGCAGCCTGTCAGCCGGCCCTCCATAGAATGTTTGCCCCACCCATCAAGGCACGCATGACACAGGGCTCCATCCGGATTCGCGGCGCACGCCAGCACAACCTTCGCAACCTCGACCTCGACATCCGCACCGGCGAGCTGACGGTGGTCACGGGCCCCAGCGGCTCGGGCAAGTCCAGCCTGGTCTTCGACACGCTGTTTGCCGAAGGGCAGCGGCGCTATGTCGAAACCTTCTCGGCCTACGCGCGCCAGTTCCTGGACCGCATGGACAAGCCGGCGGTGGACCGGGTGGAAGGCGTGCCGCCGGCCATCGCCATCGACCAGACCAACCCGGTGCGCTCCTCGCGCTCCACGGTGGGCACGATGACGGAGCTCAACGACCACCTCAAGCTCCTGTTCGCGCGCGCCGGCCAGCTGTTCGACCGCGAGACGGCGCTGCCGGTGCGGCATGACTCGCCCGACTCCATCTATGCCGAGCTGAGCGCCCGCGCCGCAGCCAATGGCGATCCGCGCGTGGTGCTGACCTTTCCGGTGGAACTGCCCGGCGGCACGAGTGCCGAGGAAGTCGAGCAATGGCTGTCGGCCAGCGGCTTCACGCGCGTGCAGGCCGAGCGCGAGGTGGCCACGCCCACCGGGCCGCGCAAGCTGCTCGATGTGGTGGCCGACCGCTTCCGCATGTCGAGCGCCGAGCGCGCACGCGTGATCGAGGCCATCGAGGTCGCGCTCAAGCGCGGCTCGGGCAAGCTCACCGTGTATGCGCTGCCGGCGGATGAAAGCACCCAGCCCGAGATCTGGAAGTTCTCCACCGGCCTGCACTGCCCGGAAAGCGACATCCGCTACGCCGACCCGCTGCCCTCGATGTTCTCCTTCAACTCGGCGGTGGGCGCCTGCGACACCTGCCGCGGCTTCGGGCGCGTCATCGGGGTGGACATGGGTCTGGTCATTCCCAACGACAAGCTCACGCTGCGCGCCGGCGCCATCAAGCCGATCCAGACACCGGCCTGGAAGGAATGCCAGGACGACCTCATGCGCCATGCCGAGGCCGCGGGCATTCCGCGCGACACGCCCTGGGTCAAGCTCACGCCCGAGCAGAAGGAATGGGTGATCGAAGGCTCCCCCCACTGGAAGGGCAAGTGGAACCAGCAGTGGTACGGCATCCGCCGCTTCTTCGGCTACCTCGAGAGCAAGGCCTACAAGATGCACATCCGCGTGCTCTTGTCCAAGTACCGCAGCTACACGCCCTGCCCGGTGTGCGGCGGGGCGCGCCTGAAGCTGGAAAGCCTGCTGTGGCGCATCGGCGGCAAGGACGATGCCGATGCGGTGCTGGCGCCGGAAAAGCGCTTCATGCCCGTGGGCGCGAAGTGGTCGCGCACACAGCTCGAGGCGCTGCCGGGCCTGAACCTGCACGACCTGATGCTGCTGCCCATCGAGCGGCTGCGGCAGTTCTTCGACCGCCTCTCCTCTCCCTCCCCCTCTGGGGGAGGGCAGGGGTGGGGGCACGCCCCGCATTTGCGCGAGGGCGCAAGCCCCCA
>NZ_BCUU01000029.1 GCF_001591385.1 Variovorax soli NBRC 106424 | reverse complement strand
ACGTGGTGGCCGAGATCGACGGCCTGGCGCTGCTGATGGACGCGGTGCGGGCCGGCCATGGCGCCACCATCCAGCCGGGGGCGGCGGTGGCGCGCACGGCGGCCGAGCCGCTGGTGCAGGTGCGCATCGCCGATGCGCAGGTCGGCCGGCAGAACCTGCTCGCGAGCCTGTCGGACGACGAGTTGTCTCCGGCGGCGCTGGCCGCGCGGGTGATGCTGGCCGAGGTGGCCCGCCGGCTGGTGCAGGAAGGCCGCTGGGCCGGGGCGACCCTTCACGAAAACTGAAGACCCCTGTGCGCGGGCGCACTGTCGCCCGCGAGGCCGTCTGCCTAGAGTTGGACTCCCCACGAGGAGACAACTGAAATGTTCGATGTCCTGGTCATCGGCGGCGGCAATGCCGCCCTGT
This sequence comes from Variovorax soli NBRC 106424, assembly GCF_001591385.1. Taxonomy (GTDB): domain Bacteria; phylum Pseudomonadota; class Gammaproteobacteria; order Burkholderiales; family Burkholderiaceae_C; genus Variovorax; species Variovorax soli. Next base: position 52,737 of record NZ_BCUU01000029.1, on the reverse strand, counting down.
GCGCCGCGCTCATGGCACGGGAGGCGGGTGCCAGCGTGCAGCTGGTCGAGGCCGCGCCGCGCGAATGGCGCGGCGGCAATTCCCAGCACACCCGCAACCTGCGCTGCATGCACGAGGCGCCGCAGGACGTGCTGGTCGATGCCTATCCCGAGGAAGAGTACTGGCAGGACCTGCTCAAGGTCACCGGCGGGCTGACCGACGAGCGCCTGGCGCGCATCGCCATCCGCGCGTCGTCCAGCTGCCGGGACTGGATGCGCAGCCATGGCGTGCACTTCCAGCCGTCGCTGTCGGGCGCGCTGCACGTGGCGCGCACCAACGCGTTCTTCATGGGCGGCGGCAAGGCGCTCGTCAATGCGTACTTCCGCAGCGCCGAGCGGCTGGGCGTGCAGATCCGCTACGACACGCCCATTGCCTCCATCGAGCTCGACGGCGACCGCTTCGTGGCTGCCGTGAGCACCACCGGCGAGCGCTTCACCGCGCGCAGCTGCGTGCTGGCGGCGGGCGGATTCGAATCCAACCGCGAATGGCTGCGCGAAGCCTGGGGCGTGAACGAGCGCGGCGAGCGCCCGGCCGAGAACTTCCTCATCCGCGGCACCCGCTTCAACGAGGGCGTGCTGCTCAAGGCCATGATCGAGGCCGGCGCCGATGCCATCGGCGACCCGACCCAGGCGCACATGGTGGCGATCGACGCACGCGCGCCGCTGTACGACGGCGGCATCTGCACCCGCATCGACTGCGTGTCGCTGGGCGTGGTGGTCAACCGCGACGCGCAGCGCTTCTACGACGAGGGCGAGGACTTCTGGCCCAAGCGCTATGCGATCTGGGGCCGCCTGGTGGCGCAGCAGCCGGGGCAGATCGGCTACTCCATCATCGACCGCAAGGCCATCGGCCGTTTCATGCCGCCCGTCTTTCCCGGCACAGTGGCCAACACGCTGGCCGAGCTTGCACGCCAGCTGGGCCTGCCCGAGGCGCCGTTCGAGCAGACCATTGCGGCCTACAACGCGGCCTGCCGCGTCGGCACCTTCGACCACACGGCGCTTGACGACTGCCACACCGAGGGCCTCCAGCCCGCCAAGACGCACTGGGCGCGTCCCATCGACACGCCGCCCTTCTACGGCTACCCGCTGCGCCCCGGCGTGACCTTCACCTACCTGGGCCTCAAGGTCGACGAGCATGCCGCCGTGCATTTCGGCGGCAGGCCGAGCCCGAACCTGTTCGTGGCCGGCGAAATGATGGCGGGCAACGTGCTCGGCAAGGGCTACACGGCCGGGGTCGGCATGGCCATCGGCACGGCCTTCGGGCGCATTGCGGGCACGCAGGCCGCACGCTCGGCCGCCGCAGCGAAGGAGGCACGGCATGCAGTCGCTTGATGCACTGACGCGCGAGGCGGCGTCGCTCGCGAGCGGCTCGCCGCGGGTCATTCCGATCCTGAGCGAGCGCGAGGCGGAGGTGGGCCGGCAGATGCAGATCTGCAACGCCTGCCGCTACTGCGAAGGCTTTTGCGCGGTCTTCCCGGCAATGACGCGCCGGCTGGAATTCGGGCCGGCGGACATCCACTACCTGGCCAACCTGTGCCACAACTGCGGCGCCTGCCTGCACGCCTGCCAGTACGCGCCGCCGCACGAGTTCGCGGTCAACGTCCCGCGGGCGATGGCCCAGGTGCGGGCGCAGACCTATGCCGACTACGCCTGGCCGCCTGCACTGGGCCGGCTGTACCAGCGCAATGGATTGGCGCTGTCGCTGGCGCTGGCGGCGGGGCTGGCGCTGTTCCTGATGCTCGCGGTGGCCTTCAGCGGCAGCCTGTGGGGCGGGCCGCTGCAGGGCAATTTCTACCGGCTGTTTCCGCACAACCTGCTGGTCGGCCTGTTCGGCCCGGTGTTCGTGTTCGTCGTGGTGGCGCTGGGCATGGGCGTCTCGCGCTTCTGGCGCGAGCTCAAGCCCGCGACCGGCTCGGCCCCGCTGCACACCGCCGCCACGGCCGAAGCCGCCGATGCGGTGCTGCGCCTGAAGTACCTGGACGGCGGCCACGGCGCCGGATGCCATGACGAGGACGACGCCTACACCCTGCGGCGCAGGCGCTTTCACCACCTCACCTTCTACGGCTTCATGCTGTGCTTTGCGGCCACCTGCGTGGCCACGCTCTACCACTATGCGCTGGGCTGGCACGCGCCCTACGAGCTGCCGAGCCTGCCCAAGCTGCTGGGCGTGGCCGGGGGCCTGAGCCTCGTGGCCGGCACGGCGGGCCTGTGGCACCTGAACCGGCGCCGCCACCCGCTGCAGGGCGACCCGGCGCAAAAGCCGATGGACCTGGGCTTCATCGCCCTGCTCTTCCTCACCAGCGCCAGCGGGCTGGCCCTGTGGCTGGGCCGCGGCACGCCGGCACTCGCGCTGCTGCTGTGCCTGCACCTGGGCGCGGTGATGGCCCTGTTTGCCACCCTGCCCTACGGCAAGTTCGCGCACGGCGTCTTCCGCACGGCCGCGCTGCTGCGCCATGCGGTCGAGAAGCGCCTGCCCAACCCGGTCGGGCTCGGCGCCGACTGATTTCCCCTCCCACGAGACAACAACCCAGGAGACATGATGAACACCCTGAAGCTGCGGCATGCGGCCATGCTTTTTGCCGGCGCACTGATGCTGACATCGGCCCCGTTGCGGGCACAGGACTTTCCGCCGAACAAGCCGGTCACGCTGGTGGTCGGGTTTGCCGCGGGCGGCGCGGCCGACGCGGCGGCGCGCCTCATCGCCAAGAAGCTGGGCGAGAACATCGGCCAGAGCGTGGTCGTCGACAACAAGGCGGGCGCCGGCGGCAACATCGCCCACCAGTTCGTGGCCAACGGGCCGGCCGACGGCTCCATGCTGCTGTTCGGCTCGATCGGCCCCCTGACCATCGCGCCGCATGTCATGAAGGTCCGCTACGACCCCTTCAAGGACCTGGCGCCGGTGTCGGGCGGCGTGAACTTTCCCAATGTGCTGGTGGTGAACAAGGCGCTGGGCGTGAAGACGTTGGCCGAGTTCGTGGCGCTGGCCAGGAAGAAGCCGGGCAGCGTGGACTTTGCCTCCACCGGCCCCGGCTCGGCCTCCCACCTGGCGGGCGAGCTGTTCAACCAGCGCGCGGGCATCTCGATGGTCCACGTTCCCTACAAGGGCGGCGCGCCGGCCATGCAGGACCTGATCGGCGAGCGGGTGGCGTCGTACTTCTCGGCACCGCCCACGGCCCTGCCGCAAGTGGAGGCCGGCCGGCTGGTCGCGCTCGCCACCACCGGATCGAACCGGCCGCTGTACATGCCCGACATCCCGACGGTGGCCGAGTCCGGCTACCCGGGCTTCGAGGCGCTCAACTGGTATGCCTTCGTCGCACCCGGCAAGACGCCGGGGCCGATCCTCGACCGATGGAACCGGGAGATCGTCAAGGCGCTCAACGACCCGGGCGTGAAGGACGCGCTGAACAAGCACGGCCTGACGCCGCAGCCCACCACCCGTGCCGAGCTGCTGGATTTCATGCGCAAGGAAGACGCCAAGTGGAGCGGCATCGTGCGCGAGCGCAAGATCGTGGCGGAGTAGCCGGCCCCGGCCGACTGTCGGCGATCCGGCGACCCGCCCAGTTGCGTACTATTGTTTTCGAGGAACACAATTGGCCCGTCCTTGGCTTGACGGTGTTTCCCATGACTGATGATCTGGAGCGTCGGCACGTTCGACTCGAATCCGCGTCGCATCACCGCCATCTCACGATTCTCTTCACGGATCTGTCCGACTCGACCTGGCTGTCGGAACACATGGAGGCAGAGGTTTACGCCGAGATGCAGGACGAGCTGCGCAAGGCCTTCACCAGACTGGTGGAGTCCAAGCGCGGCACCGTCAACCAGTTTCAGGGCGACGGGCTGCAGGCCATCTTCGGCCATCCCATCGCCACCGAACACGACGGGCGCCATGCCGTCGAAGTCGCACTGGCAATCCGCGAGCATGTGCGCGAGCTGCGGGTTGCGTACGCCGCGCAGGGCGGCGGCAACCTGGCGGTGCACTCCGGAATCCACACCGGACGCATCCTTCCGCGCGAGGGTGACTCGATTGCCGCAGCGCGGCTCGAGATCTACGGCTCGGCTCCCGGCGTGGCCAAGCACCTGAGCGACATCGCCGAACGCGACGAGATCCTGGTGAGCGAGGAGACGCTGGGCCTGGACAGCCATTTCTTCCAGACCAGCGCCCTGCGCGACGCCACCATCAAGGGCCTGGACAAACCGGTGGCGGTGCGCAGCATCCTGGCACGCACGGCGCTGCGCACGCGTTTCGAGGTGCATGCTCAGCGCGGATTGCTTCCGTTCGTGGGGCGGGAGGATGAACTGCGCCGGCTCGATCTGGCGCTGGACCGCGTGGCGCGCAACAAGGTGCCGGCCTTTGTCGCCCTGTCCGCCCCGGCCGGCTTCGGCAAGACGCGGCTGGCCGAAGAGTTCCTGCGGCGCGCCCTCGACAGCGGCTGCTCCGTTGCGCGCGGCTACTGCGAGAACGAGCTCAGCGCCGAACCGCTGCAGCCGTTCGTGCAGATGCTGCGGGCCCGCTTCGTGTTGCCGCCGGGCACCGCCACCAGCGCGGCGGCGGCAACGCAAACGCTCGAACAGAGCCTCGCCGCGATCGACCCGGCGCTGGAGAAGCATCTGCCGGAGCTGCTGCAAGCCCTGTCGATTCCTGCGGAATCCGGCAGCGAATCGGCCGGCGCGGACCCTCGCCGCACCACGCCGGACAGCACCGTCAATGCCGTGTGCGCCCTGTTCTCGGCACTGGCGGCCCAGCAGCTTCAGGTGCTGTTCATCGACGACTGGCAGTGGGCCGACGACGCCACCCGCAAGGTGGCCTACGCGCTCAGCGAACTCAAGCAACTGCCCATCCTGGTGCTGGCTGCCACGAGGCCATTCGAACCCGGCGATTCGCAGCATGTCCTGGCAGAGGTGCTGGAACTGCCTCCTTTCAACGAAGCCGAGGCGGACGTCACCATCGGCGGCCTGCTGCCGGCCGCCGACCCGTTCGTCGTCCAGCAGATCCGGCGCCATGCGGGTGGCAACCCCCTGTTCATCGAGGAGCTTTGCCATTCGGTCGCAGCGGGGGGCGGATCCGGCGCCGGGCTGGAGGCGGTGCGAGGTGGCTCCGCCTGGCTCGAAACCCTCATCGAGTCTCGCGTTTCCCGGCTCCCGCCGGCGCAGCGCGACCTGCTTCGCGTTGCGTCGGTCATCGGCAACGTGGTGCCGACGTGGCTGCTGGAGCGCCTGACGGATTGCGGCGAGCACCACCCGTTGGTGCGCGACCTGGCAGCGCACGACCTGGTGTTTCCCGGCGACAGCAGCGCGACGCTGCGCTTCAAGCACGGCATCACGCGCGACGTGGTCTACGGCTCCATCGGGCTGCAAGGCCGCCGCCAAACCCACCGCCAGATCGCCACACTGCTGCGCGAGAGAGCGGGCCTCGAAGGCGAAGCCGAAACCTGCGAGGCGCTGGCCTACCACTATGCGGGTGCGGACGATTTCGCCGATGCGGCGCACTATGCCGAGATGGCCGGCGACAAGGCGGTTGCCACGTCCTCCATCGACGGCGCCAAGACGCAGTACCGCACGGCCCTGCAGATGCTCGACCGGCTGCCCGTCACGCCGGAGCGCTACAAGAGCTGGCGTTCGATCGTCCGGCGGCTGGGCATGGCAACGGTCTACGACCCTTCGCGCGGCGAGGCCGAGGTGTTCGCCCGTGCGGTTGCCCGCGCACGCGAGCAGCAGGATGGGCCCGGCCTGGCGTACGCCGAGTACTGGCTCGCCTACGTCCACTACGCCCTGGGCGAATCGGGCGCGGCCGTCGAGCACTGCGAGATCGCGCTGAAGGCCGCCAACGACGTGGGCGACGCCAAGCTTGCCGCGCAGGTCAAGACCACGCTCGGCCAGGCGCTGGCCGCGGCTGCCGACTACCGCGCCGCCATTCCACTGCTGGAGGACATCGCCCCGGTGCAGGGCAAGTCCGCTCCCTACACCCGTCCGGGGCCGGCCCTGGCCTTTTCGCTGGCCAGCAAGGCCAGCGTCATCGCCGACCTGGGCCGGTTCGATGAAGCGCAGGCATGCATCGACGAGGCGCTGTCCCTGGTGCCGTTCAAGGGCCATGAGGTGGAAGGGTCGGTGCTGTGCTGGCGCAGCGGCATCAACCTGTGGCGCGGGCATTGGGAAGCGGCGCGGGCCGACGCGAGGGCCGCACACCGCGTGGCCGAGCGGGTCAAGAGCCTCTATCTCTTCGCTCAGAGCCGAAGCCTGGGCGCCTACGCGGACTGGAAGATCTCGCCCAACCCGCGCGCCCTGCGCGAGATGCTCGACTCGGTGTCGTGGCGCCAGGCGCGCGACAAGAACCTTTTCATGTCGCTCAGCTACGGCTGGCTGAGCGAGGCCATGGCCGACGAAGGCCGTAGCGCCGAAGCGCGCGCCTTTGCGGCGCAGGCCCTGCGACGCATTCGAAAGCGCGACTGGATCGGCGGCGCCATGGCAGCGCGGGCGATGGCGCGCATGGCCCTTGCTGGCGGTGACCTGCCTGCGGCCGGAAGGCACCTGCGCGTGGCGCAGCAGGTGGCGCAGGCGCGCAGCTCCGCGCACGAGGACGCCGGCAACGAGCTGCTTCGCGCCGAACTGGCACTGGCGCAAGGTGAGCGGGCGTTCGCGCAGGACTGCGCGCACCGTGCCGGCGAGGCTTTCCGGCACATGGGCATGCACTGGCACCTGGCCCAGGCTGCGCGCCTTCTGGAAGCAGCACTGGCCGCCTGAGGGGCCGGCGGTTCAGCGCAGCCTCATCTTCAGCGCCATGGGAGACAGCGTGGGCCGCATGTCCGCAAACTCGGCCAGCGCGGCGAAGAAGCCAAGCAGCACACCCAGCGCCATCTCATAGCCGGGGCAGGCATGGGTCGGGATGGAAATCCCGGCGCCGCGCTCGCGCTTGCCCCCGAAGACGGCGTAGATGTCGGGGTCGTCGTTCGCAAGGCACTCGTGCATGGCCGAGACGATGCTGATCGCCACAGTCTCGCCCGCACGCACGTCGACCCCGCCCAGCCGGTGGTTGCGCAGGGCGATGCGCCAGGTCAGTTCGGGCACCGGACGCAGCTGCAGGGTGCGGATGAGCTTGGGAAGCAGCACGGCATGCGCCTTGTCATAGGGCTTGCCAGCCGCTGCTGCCTGGTAGCCGAGCTGATGGTCCCAGAGCGAGCGGTCGTTGACCCATTCGTAGAGCGTTGCTCGCAGGTTGCCGTCGACCGTCGGCAGAAAGCCCATCAGCACGCCGATCAAGGTCCGCACGAGCCGTTCGTCGTCGTCGGGAATGGCCTCGAACAGGCGCTCGGCGATGGTGCGCAGCGGCACGGTGCCGCGCCTGCGATGCCCCGCCACCCAGTCGTGCACGGCCTTGTTGAGCAGCTTGCCGTGCGCCTCCCCGATGTCGGTGGCTTCCTTGCCGGGGTTGGGCTGGAACATGTAACGCGAGGGCGAGTGGAAGTGGCCCGGGCAGGTCGGCGGACCGCCATCGCGCCAATGCCAGCCGCCCGCCACGACGAAGATGTTGTCGGGCAGCCCAAACCACTCGTCGCACAGCCCGGCCAGCACCGCGTCCACCAGGTCCTTGGCCTCCACGGTCTTTTCTACCCCACCTTTGCCGCCCGCCAACTGATGCAAGGTGAGGCGCGTGCGGGCAAAGGCGCTGTCGAAGGCTTCCTGGCGCGTGATGTCCTGGATCGCCCGATTGGCCTTGTGCGATTCCAGCTGGTACTGCGCACCTTCATCCTTGCCCAGATAGATCTCGCCGAAAGACTTGGCCATGCGGCCGGCGTAGCCGGTGGCCGTGTAGTTGCCGCTGCGGTTCTCGAACACTTCCCGCACCTTGCCGCTGCTGCACACCAGAACGCCATAGGGGGTACGCAGCACCCCGCCATGCAATTCGCGCACGGCCGCCCAGATCCAACGGCTGACGCCGGACATGCGCATGGTGACGTCCTCCAGTGCGATCTTCCATTGATCGCGCGCAGCCTCCAGGCCCAGCACCTGCTCGGCCAGGTTCAGCCGGGCAATGACGGCAGCGCCCTTGTGCGCATCGATGGCGGCCCGCAAGGTGCGCCGGTCCTCCTTCTTTTTCTTGTACTCGGCGGTCGAGGATGCATCCAGTTGCGCAGCTTCGTGCGCATGGGCCTCCAGTTCGCCCAAGGCCGCGATCGACGGCACGAACAGGTACATGCCCCACTCGAGCGTGACGAAGGGCTTGAGCGGGTCGATGCCCATCAACTGCTTGTTGCCGCTGGCATCCGTGTACTCGAAGCCGACGGGGTCGCCCTCGTTCAGCACGCCCACGATCGGGTCGCGCTCGCCGGAAAAGCTCATCTCGCGGTTGCTGCCGTTGCCGTTGAGCCACGACTGGATCACCTCGAACTGCTCGGCGATGGAGGCGTTGTAGGCCATGAACAGGAGGCCGCGAGGCGTGCCTTGATTGCCGCTATGGGGCAATGGACCGTAGGACATGCCGCGGCGAATGATGCGCGGCAGCGGCCGGCCCTCCGGATCGACAGTGCGGGGATTGGCGCGGCGAACGTGCGAGTGGAAGGGGCACTGCGCGGCAGATGCATTCTGGTAGTCGAAGTCGTTGCGGTCATTGTTGGTGACGGGATTCACGCCGTTATCGTCGCGCCCCATCATCTGTGCCTTTGCGTCCTTCGCCTGGCCCGCGCCAAGCTTCGCCAAGGCGGCCTCGAACGCCGCCGCATCCTGCTTGAGCTTGCGCACGACCAGAAACGTGCTGTCGTCCCACAAACGTCCCGTCTGCGGCACATCGCCATGCGAATTGGCATGGCCGAGCAGGAAATCGCCCAGCATCGGACGGTCCCAGGGTTGGGGCGCGCCGGCAGGCGGCCGCGGCACCGGCTGGCTGATGCCGTCGACGTAGCCGAAATGGCCGCGCGGAAGTTTTTCACCCGGCCGGATGTAGCGCTGCATGGTCTCGATGGACAGGATGCGCACGCCCGGACCCACGGCGGCGCTGAAGGCCTTGATCTCGCCCGCAAGCGGATGGCCTGCCACGGTGGCATCGCCGTCCCAATCCAATTCCTTGCCCTGCCCCTTCCTTGCGCGCACCGACAGCTCGACAACCGCATGCACCGAAGACAGCTCAACGCGCTCGCCCGCATGGCCGCAGCGCTGCGGCAGGGCCCAACGACTGGGATGGTTGTGCAGGTAGTCGCCAAGAATTCCGGCGCGTGCGGCCATTCCTTCGCGGAATTCGTAAGGCATCAGCGCGACGGTGGCCTCGGGAAGGCCGCAGGCGAGCAGGCCCTGCGGCGTGAAGAAGATGTTGAACAGGCTCGCTGCGCCGGGATTGCTCTGGCCTGCCTCGCTGATGACCTGGCGTTGTGCGTGGGCCAGCAGGGCCTTCGCCGCAGCCGCATCCTCGATCTCGAGCAGCAGCAGGCAGGCGTGCGTGACACCTTGGGTGGGTGCGAGCACGCCACCCTGCACCTTGGCGGCGTCCCCATCAACCCAGACGCCACGCTTCGCCTGCGGCCACCGGGCCTTCCGGAACCAGAGGATCGCCGCACGATCGCTGGCCGCAAGGGCTGGCTGGCGCAGTTGCCAGCTTGCGAAGATCGCATCCTTGAGCTCGTCCGACAGCGCACGCAGGAGGTAGTCGGCCGCACGCAGAAGGCAGGCACCGTCGCTCGAGATCGGGGCCGGCGGATACATGTCCGTCAATCGATAGAGTGCGGCAAGCGCCGGCAGCGATTGATCGAATACCTCCTGCCGGTACGCGCTCGGCTGCAGCGGCGCGGCTGTCGTGGCGGCGCCCTTGGGCTTCAACCGCTGGGCCTGCGCCGAGCGCAGGTAGTGCAGGTCGTTCACGGTCAGCGAACTTGCGGTGTAGAAGAACTCTGTCGTCGCCTGGGATGCGCGAACCCAGTTCGCATAGGTGGCGAAATCGTTCTCGACGGAAATCGGATAGTTGTCGCAGTTGCAGAAGATCACGTCCAGCAGCGGCCCCAGGTCACGCCAGATGCGGCGCATGTAGGGCTCCCACCCGCCGTCGAAGGCCACCGCCAGGAGCATCATCCATCGGCCTTCCGGCCCCTCGATGATGGCCAGCCGGAAAGATTGCAGCGCACGGATCTGGTCGACCGTGTCGGCAATCAAGGGCGTCGGCTCGGCCTCCCTCGAGGAAATTCGCAGCGTGTTGAGCGTGCGCATCAGCAGGCGCGCGCGGCTCACGTAGCTGCGTGAATCCAGCGCCGGAAGCAGGCCTCGCTTGATGGGCGCCACCACCGTGAGGTCGCTGACACCCAGCAGGCTGCGGGACTTGGTCTGGACATCGATCTGCATGATGAACTCCCTCGCCAGTGTGGGCGCGGCTACATGGGGGGTCGAATCCGAAGGTTGGGGCGTGGCGACGGCTTGTAGGGCTGTTCGCAGCGCGTGCCGTTGAGCGCTCGCTCGGCGTCGAGAAGCACGTCGAGCACACCTTCCAGCACGGCTGCCTGGGCGGGGAGCAACTGGCAGGTCGGGTCGGCCTGGCCCTGCCCCGGTCCTCGCTCGATCAGCGGCCCCTGCTCGCCTGCATCGCGGATCTGTTCGCGCAGCGGCGTGGCGTGCCGGTTCTGGCTGGCGGCCCAGCCCAGGCCCTTCAGAGTTTCCGACAGGCACCTTTGCAGGACGTTGAACCGAACCCAGCGGTGCTCGTTCCAGCCCTGGGCCATGCCGCCGGGCGTCGAGCCCCTGGAGAAGCGGGCGAGCAGCGTCTTGGCCGCCTCCACGCCGGTTTCGCCAAGGCAGCGAATCATGGACTCGGTCATCAGGATGTTGAGGCCGCCGATGCCGGGCCGCAGTCCCACGTTCACCACGCGGTCGCGCACGCCCGGCAGACGGGACAAGGTGGCATCGTTCCAGTCCTTCATGGTGCCGATCACCGCCGCGGCGAAGCCGAACAGGCGATCGCCTGCATGTTCCTCGTAGTCGAAGCCGTTCCAGCGGTCGTCGACGCCTTCACGGTGATCCTCGGGCAGCGAGATGGCATCGCGCATCACCTCTGCGCACTTCACTTCCCTTTGCGAGTCCGTCTTCTGCTTCCACGGAACTTCATGCAGCGCGATGCCGAAGGTCGGCCAGGCGGGCACCGGGCTGTCGAAGAGATGGATGGGGAAGTTGGCGCACAAGCCTCCATCCGAAAAAAGGCAGCGGCGGAAGCGGTGGGACTGGGTCGTCGTGTCCAGCGTCCACATCGGCACGGCCGTGAAGAGAACCGGAAAACTCACGCTCATGCGCGCCGCCACGACGATGGGCAACTGCTCGCGGGGCAATAGCCAGAGGGCCTCGTCCTCGGTCAGCTCGCACGCCGGCACATCGGCCCGGGCGGCGCCCTTGGGTCTTGCGCCGGCCGGCAGAACCACAGGCGTCGCTTCGTTGCAGCGGGTGGAATGCTTCTTCATGTGCGCGACCACCGCTTCAGGGAACAGCTTCAGCAGTTCGCAAGGCCGGAAGTACAGCGGCGGGTCGGCCTGCGGGTCGTCCGCCTCCTGCGGCAGGAGGTAGGGCCGCCCGTGCGTGATGTTGGCCGTGAACATCTTGAGCGTGATGGCGCTCGCGCCGCTGGCGGCGCAGTCGTTGATCACCTCCTTCGGCGACCCGGGTGCGCTGGCCAGGTCTGCAAAGGTCAGCGGGGCGTCGTGCGGCCTGTCGGCGATGTCCTGAATGAGTTCGTGAAGCCACACTGTCAGCGGTGCACGCGGCGCGCCCTCCACCTTGTCGGTTCCGCTGCACATGCCGAAGTCGTAGTCCACCACCCGCTTGAGGTCGTAGACAAGCACGCCGATCAGGGCGATCAGGCTCAGCAGCACCGCCGAAGCCACGAACGCAACGAAGGCCAGGCCGGAGACATGGTCCGTCAACAGCCCAACCGCGACCAGGGCCAGAACAAGACCGGCGGCAATGCAGAACCAGTAGGCTTTCAGGAACCCTCGGGCCAGCTCCGCAGGCTTGCCTGCCGGCGCCGCCACCCCAGGCACCAGCGCGGTGAAGATCCGCCGGTGCTGCCTCGCCGGCTGGAACAGCCACTCCAGCCCGGTCTTGCCGTCCACCTGGTTGGCGAGATCGTCGGTTTTGCGGGCCAGGAGGCGGAAGCCTTCACAGGAGCCATGGCGGCGCCTGTACTCGGCGGCGGCCGCGAGCGCCGCGGCGCCCCCGCCCGAGGACGATCCGCCGATGCTGTTGAACCTGTAGAACGAGGCCAGCGCAAAGATGGCCCCGGGATACGCAATGGCGCTGGTGACGCCGCCGGTGAGGATCAAGTCGCAGAAGCGATCCGGCGGCGCCAGGTCCTCGAACTCCGGCAGGGGCTCTGTTCGCGGCATGGATGCTCTCCTTCAGGCCGACGATCCGTTTCGACTCCCTGGAGCAATTCTCTCGCGTGCAAACCAAAGTTCGCGCCCGCATGGTACGGCGCCATGCCGCCAAATGCCGCCACCCATTTGGGGGATGAGGCGGGCCGCCCAAAGCCCTGTCAGCACTCCACCACGTTCACCGCCAGGCCGCCCAGCGACGTCTCCTTGTAGGTGGACTTCATGTCCGCGCCGGTCTGCTTCATGGTGCGGATCACCGCGTCCAGCGACACGCTGTGCGTGCCGTCGCCGCGCAGCGCCATGCGCGCGGCGTTGATGGCCTTCACGGCGCCCATGGCATTGCGCTCCACGCAGGGGATCTGCACCAGGCCGCCCACCGGGTCGCAGGTGAGGCCCAGGTTGTGCTCCATGCCGATCTCGGCCGCGTTCTCCACCTGCGCAGGCGTGGCGCCCTGCGCCGCCGCCAGCGCGCCGGCCGCCATGGAACAGGCCACGCCCACCTCGCCCTGGCAGCCGACCTCGGCGCCGGAGATCGACGCATTGGTCTTGTAGAGCATGCCGATGGCCGCGGCGGTGAGCAGGAACTCGATCACGCCGTCTTCGTTCGCACCGGGCACGAAGCGCATGTAGTAGTGCAGCACCGCGGGCACGATGCCGGCCGCGCCGTTGGTGGGCGCAGTGACCACGCGGCCGCCGGCGGCGTTTTCCTCGTTGACGGCCATCGCGAAGGCGTTGACCCAGTCGATGGCGGCCAGCGGGTCGTGCCCGGCCACGTCCTGCGACAGGCGCTGGTACAGGGCCGGCGCGCGCCGGCGCAGGTGCAGCGGGCCGGGCAAGGGCTGGCCGGCCTCGGCGTTGTCCTGGCCCAGGCCGCGCCGCGTGCAGTCCTGCATCACGCCCCAGATGCGCAGCAGGCGTTCTCGCACTTCGGCTTCGGGTCGCCAGGTGCATTCGTTGGCCATCACCAGCCTGGCAATCGAGCACCCGTGCGCCTTGGCCAGCGCCATCAGCTCGTCGCCGGTGCGAAAGGCGTAAGGCACCTCGGCTTCGTGCGGGCCGGCGCCGGGCGCCAGCGCCCCGCCCTCCACCACGAAGCCGCCGCCCACCGAGAAGTAGTGGCTCTCGCGCAGCAGCGCACCGGCCGCATCGAAGGCGGCCAGGCGCATCGCGTTGGGATGCTCGGGCAGCGAGCGTTCGCCCAGAAAGGCGATGTCCTGGCGCGGATCGAAGGCGATGGCGTGCGTGCCCAGCAGCGGCAATTGCCTGTCTCGCCGCACGGCCGCCAGCAGCGTGGCCGCGCGCGCCGGATCCACCGTGTCGGGCGCCTCGCCCAGCAGGCCCAGCAGCACGCCCTGGTCGGTGGCATGGCCGCGCCCGGTGGCGCCCAGCGAGCCGAACAGCTGCACGTCCACCCGGGCCGTGCGCTGCAGCAGCCCGCTGGCCTGCAGCGCCTGCGCGAACAGGAGCGCAGCGCGCATCGGCCCCACCGTGTGCGAGCTGGAGGGGCCGATGCCGATCTTGAAGATGTCGAAGACGGAAAGCATCAGCGCATCATGCCGCCGGAAGCTGCTGCTTGACCAGCGCCACCCAGTAGGCGGCCCCCAGGGGCAGGATGTTGTCGTTGAAGTCGTAGTAGGGGTTGTGCACCGGCGGGTCGTTGGCGCCCTCGCCCGCGCCGATGCCGATGTAGGCGCCGGGCCGCTTTTGCAGCATGAAGGCGAAGTCCTCCGAGCCCATGGCCGGCTTGATGTCGGTGTGCACCTTGTCCGCGCCCACCAGGCTGGCGGCGGCGGACACGGCGGCGGCCGTTTCTTCCGGCGTGTTGACCACGCCGGGGTAGCCGCGCATGTACTTCAGCGCAATGCGCGCGCCGTGCGTCTGGGCCACGCCCTCGCACACCTGGCGCATGGCGTTCTCGGTGCGGTCCTGCACGGCGGCGTCCAGCGTGCGCACGGTGCCGCGCAGCACCACTTCTTCCGGAATCACGTTCCAGGTGTCGCCGCCGTGGATCTGGGTGACGCTCACCACCGCCGATTCGGTGGCGCCGGTGCGGCGGCTCACGATGGTCTGCAGCGCGTTCACCAGCTGCGCGGCCACCACCACCGAGTCGATGCCGGTCTCGGGCATGGCGCCGTGCGCGCCCTTGCCGGTGATGGTGATCTCGAAGGTGTCGAGGAAGGCCGTCATGGTGCCCACGCGGATGGCGAACTGGCCGCGCGGCATCTGCGGGAAGTTGTGCATGCCGTACACCGCATCGGCGTGGAACTTGTCGAACAGGCCCTCTTCCACCATCACGCGCCCGCCGCCTTCGTTCTCTTCGCCCGGCTGGAACACGAAGTGCACCGTGCCGCGGAAAGGCTTGTGGCGCGACAGGTGCGCCGCCGCGCCCAGCAGCATGGCGGTGTGGCCGTCGTGGCCGCAGGCGTGCATCTTGCCCACGCACTTGGATGCATGGGCCTGCGAGCCCAGCTCCTGCATGTTCAGCGCGTCCAGGTCGGCGCGCAGGGCGATGCTGGGGCCCTCGCCGTTCTTCAGCGTGCCCACCACGCCGGTCACGGCCAGGCCGCGGTGCACCGGCAGGCCCATCAACTGCAGCGCATTGGCCACCACGTTGGCGGTGCGGTGCTCCTCGAAAGCCGTCTCGGGGTTGGCGTGGATGTCGCGGCGCCAGGCGACCATGCTCTGGCGGATGTCTTCGGAGATCTCGGGGTCGCGGTACATGTGCGGGGCTTTCCGTCAGGGGTCAGTGGAAGAATTCGGCGATCAGGGTGGCACCGAGGAAGGTGCCGGCGGTGGCTGTGAGCGACACCACCACGATGCGCCAGCCCAGCTGGCGGAACAGCGGCAGGTCCTTGGCCACCGAGAAGCCGGCCAGCGCGAGCACCGGCGTGGTGAAGGCCATGAAGTTGAGCTTGGAGGTGAGCGCCAGCACGGTGTCGCTGAAGGGCAGGAAGCCCGGAATGCCCACCATGGTGGCCACCACCGAGAGCACCAGCACCAGCGGCATGCGCGGCATCAGGCGCTTGAGCCCTTCCACCACGGCGACGATGGCCACCACCACCAGCATGCCTTCGAAGGACACCAGCAGCGGTACCTTGTAGGAGAGCAGGTTGCCGATCATCACGCCGCCGACCATGATGGCCCAGGCCAGGAAGGTGTCGACGGCCGGCAGGCTGTGCAGCGCCGGCGCGGCCTGGCCCATGTCGGGCGAGGCCTCGGCCACCGGGCGGCGGCCGCGCGGCGTGAGGCGGCCCAGCACCGGCTCGAGCTTGCCGTACAGCCACGAGCAGGCCGGCAGCGACAGGAACAGCGTGAAGTAGAAGCCCACCACCGAGGTCAGCAGGTTGGACGCGGCGGCAATGGCCGTGAGCTGCGGCACCATGTCGGCCGGCTGCTGCGCGGTGATGGCGCCCAGGCCGGCGGCCATCAGGCTGCCCGAGCCCACGCCGGCACCCATGGCCAGCGAGCGCGGATCGAAGATGCCCAGGCTGGTGACGAAGCCGGCCAGCACCGCGATGAACAAGGCGCCCAGCACGGTGCCGGTGATGTACTCGGCCAGCACGCCGCGGCCTTCGGGCGAGGCCATGCCGTACTTCTCGCCGATGATGACCAGGTTGCCCTCGCGGCCCACCGAGAAGGTGGCACCCACGGCCTCGCGCTTGATGCCCAGCAGCAGCGCCAGCGGCAGGCCCAGGGCCAGCGTGCCGAAGGCATGGCCGAACTCCTGGAAGAACAGCGCCCAGCCGGCCTGCTTGAGCATGGGCAGCGCGGCGCCCACCGTCAGCGACAGCTTCACCACGAACAGCAGCAGCGCGGCGTTGAGCATGCCGCCGGCCAGGCCCTGCAGGCCGGTGTCGATGCGGGCGGCGCCCGGAACCCGGCGCTGCGCCAGGCCGAAAGCAGCGGCGATGAGCAGCGCCCACAGCATGGGCAGCAGCACGACCTTGCCCGGCCCGAGCTTGAACTGGACGGCGCCGACCAGCTCGGCCAGGGCGACGACCACCAGCGTGACGACCAGCAGGCGCGCTCGCCCGGCGGTGGACGAATGGGCAGGCGCGGCAACGGCCATTGCCGCGGATTGGGGAGATGCGGGATTCATGGGGGCTTGTCTTCCTTGGGGATCGTTGTCAGGCGCATCGCAAAAGGGGCTGCGGCCGCCTGCACCTGGGGCCGGCCACACCGCCGGGGGCCGGCGCCTGCGAAGTCTCGCCAAGGAGAGCCATTGCATCAATGACCGGAACTTGGGATATTTGTTGCATGAAACGCAACACTCGAAGGAGCCGCCATGGCCAGCGGAATGGATGACCGGCTCGATGCCCGGCGCGTGCGCTACTTCATGCAGGTGGTGGACAGCGGCTCGGTGCGCGGCGCCGCGGAGCTGCTGGGCATGGACGCCTCGGCCGTCAGCCGCGCCATCGGCGTGCTCGAACGCGACTGCGGTACGCGCCTCTTGGAGCGGCACGGGCGCGGCGTGGTGCCCACCGACGCCGGCCAGCTGCTGGCCAGCTACCTGCGCCGCCAGCACAGCCAGAAGCAGCAGCTGCTGGCCGAGTTCGAAAGCATCCAGAAGGTGGAGCGCGGCCACATCGACATCGTGGCCGGCGAAGGCTTTGTCGACTGGCTCATGCGCCACAGCCTGCGCGAGTTCATGGCGCAGCACCCGGGCATCACGGTGGACCTGTCGGTGGGCAGCACCGACGACATCGTGCGCGGCATCGTGGACGAGCGCGCCCACATCGGCATGCTGTTCCAGCCGCCGCGCGACGAGCGGCTGCGCTCGCACCATTCGCACCCGCAGCCCATCCAGACGCTGGTGCTGGACAACCATCCGCTGGCCCGGCTCGACCGCCCGCTCAAGCTGGACGACCTGCTGCCCTACTCGGGCGCCACGCTGCACCGCAGCTTCGGCGTGCGCCAGCACATCGAGGCGGCCGAGATCAGCGAGGGCGTGCGGCTGAACACGCTGCTCACCACCAGCTCGTTCAATGCGGTGGGCCACTTCGTGGTGGCGGGCCTGGGCTATGCGCTGGGCACGCCCTTCTCGCTGCCCGGCTCGCTGGACACCGCGCGCGTGGTCGCGCTGCCGATGAAGAACCCGCTGCTGTCGCAAGGGCGCGTGCACGTGGTCTCGCGCCACGGGCGCGTGCTGCCGCCGGCCGCGGCCCGGCTGCTGCGCCAGATCGTGGCGGACGTCGGGGCACTGGCGCCGAGCAAGCGCAAGTAGGTACATCGTCGCCCGTCGCCTCTGCGACGGCACGTCCGCAAATCACCGCATTGCGGTCTCGGCGCACCTTTGCACGCCCGTCTCGCGCCTGAAAACTCTGCGCCACAACTCGTGGAGACGACATGCCCGATTCGGAAGAGAACATGGCGCCGCCATCGCGCAGCCTGCTGCTGCTCGAGGTTCGCGCCATCGCGGAGCTCAACGCCTTCTTCGCCATGGCGCCGCTGCTGCGGCTGGCACCGCGCGGCGACGGACACCCGGTGCTGGTGCTGCCCGGGCTGGCGGCCAGCGACACCTCCACCGCGCCGCTGCGCGCCTTCCTGAACGACCGCGGCTACAAGGCCCACGGCTGGAAGATGGGCCGCAACTTCGGCCCGCGCCCCGGCCGCCAGGACCAGATGCAGGCGCGCCTGGCCGAGCTCCATGAGCGCTACGGGCGCAAGGTCAGCCTGGTGGGCTGGAGCCTGGGCGGCGTCTTCGCCCGCGAGATGTCGCGCCGCGCGCCCGAGCAGGTGCGCAGCGTCATCACCCTGGGCAGCCCCTTCGCCGGCGCGCCGCATGCCAGCAACGCCTGGCAGCTCTACGAATTCGTGAGCGAGCAGAAGGTCGAAGACTGGCCCGAGCGCGAGCGCATGAAAACGCCGCCGCCCGTGCCCGCCACCGCCATCTACAGCCGCACCGACGGCATCGTGGCCTGGCAGGGCTGCCTGGAGCGGCCCAGCCCCACCACCGAGAACATCGAGGTCGAGGCCAGCCATTGCGGCCTGGGGCACCACCCCGCCGTGCTCTACGCCGTGGCCGACCGCCTGGCCCAGCCCGAGGGCAGCTGGCAGCCCTTCCACCGCGAAGGCCTGCGCCGGCTGGTCTACCCCGACCCGGGCCGCGACGACACGCGCGCCGCCGCCTGATCGCAAAAACAAACAACCAAGCAAGGAGACAAACCATGAATGCCATGCCATGGCTCGATTCCTATCCGGAGGGCGTGCGCTGGGACATCGAGATCGACCCCGCGCCGGTGCAGACCCTGCTCGACCAGACGGCGGGCAAGTGGCCGAACAAGCCCGCCGTCAACTTCATGGGCCGGCAGATCAGCTATGCCGAGCTGCTCGACCTGGCCAATCGCACGGCAGCGGGCCTGCAGAAGATCGGCGTGGGGCCCGGCGTGCACGTGGGCCTGTACCTGCCCAACTCGCCGCACTACCTCATCGCCATCTTCGCGGTGCTCAAGGCCGGCGGCACGGTGGTGAACTACTCGCCGCTGGACGCCGCCCAGGTGCTGGAGCACAAGATCGAGGACAGCCGCACCGACGTGCTCATCACGCTGGACATGGCCTCGCTCTTTCCGCAGATGGCGCACATGCTGGGCCACACGCGGCTCAAGAAGCTGGTGGTGGGCAGCCTGGCCGAGATGACCGGCGCGCCGCGCGAGGTGGCGGCCCAGATGAAGACCAAGGGCCAGCTGGCCGACGTGTGGTGGGACGACCCGCGCATCGTGCGCTTCGCGCAGTTGCAGGACAACGACGGGCGCTACACCGCACACCCCCTCGGCGACCCGCGCGAGGCGCTGGCCGTGCTGCAGTACACCGGCGGCACCACCGGCCTGCCCAAGGGCGCCATGCTCACGCATGCCAACCTGTGGTCGGCCTGCGCGCAGTACACGGCCAGCGTGAGCGGCCGTCCGCCCGTGCTGCTGGAGGGGCAGGAGCGCTTTCTGGCGGTGCTGCCGCCCTTCCACATCTTCGCGCTCACGGTGAACATGCTGCAGGGCGTGCGGCTGGCGGCCGAGCTGGTGATGCACCTGCGCTTCGACGCCGAGGCCGCGCTCAGGGACATTGCCGAGCTGCGCATCACCACCTTCTGCGGCGTTCCCACCATGTACACCGCGCTCATCGGGCATCCCATGGCCTGCGCGTACGACCTCACCTCGCTCAAGTACTGCGGCTCGGGCGGCGCGCCGCTGCCGCTGGAGGTGGCGCAGCGCTACCTCGAGGTGACGGGCTGCCCGCTCACCGAAGGCTGGGGCATGACGGAGACATCGCCCACCGGCACCTTCACGCCGGTGCACGGCATCCGCAAGGCGGGCTCGTGCGGCATGCCGCTGCCGCGCATCCAGATCCGCATGCTCTCGCTGGACGACCCCGCGCGCTACGTGGCGCTGGGCGAAATAGGCGAGATCTGCATCGGCGGCCCCAACGTGATGAAGGGCTACTGGAACCGCCCAGAAGCCACCGCCGAAGTCACCACCTTCGACGGACTGATGCGCACCGGCGACGTGGGCTACATGGACGAGGACGGCTTCGTCTTCATCGTCGACCGCTGCAAGGACATGCTGCTGTGCAGCGGCTACAACGTCTACCCGCGCGTGCTGGAAGAAGCCATCTACCAGCACCCGGCGGTGGCCGAGGTGGCCGTGATCGGCATTCCGGACGAGTACCGCGGCCAGTCGCCCAAGGCCTTCATGGCGCTGCGCGCCGGCGCCACCGCACCCAGCCTGCAGGAGCTGCAGGCCTTCCTCAAGGACAAGCTGGGCAAGCACGAGATGGTGCAGGCGCTGGAGATCCGCGTGGCCCTGCCCAAGACCCCCGTCGGAAAGATCTCCAAGAAGGACCTCGCCGACGAGGAAGCGCGCCGCGCCCCTGTCCATTGAAAGAACAAGCAGGAGACACCACGCCATGGAACACCTGAGCGGCATCGACGCATCCTTCCTGCACCTGGAAACACCCGAGACGCCCATGCACGTGGGCAGCCTCATGATCCTGGAGCTGCCCGAGGACTACGAGGGCGACTACTACGAAGACGTCAAGGCCATGATCGGCCGGCGCCTGCACATGGCCGCGGTGCTCTCGCGCAAGCTGGCGCCCATGCCCTTCGAGCTGGCCGAGCCGGTGTGGATCGACGACGACGACATCGACCTCGACTACCACGTGCGCAGCCTGACGCTGCGCCGCCCCGGCAACGAGGAGCAGCTGCACCACCTGATCGCGCGGCTGCATTCGAGCCTGCTCGATCGCAGCCGCCCGCTGTGGGAGATGTACGTGATCGAGGGCCTGCAGAACGGCCGCGTGGCCTTCTACACCAAGGCCCACCACAGCGGCGTGGACGGCAAGGCCGGCACCGAGCTGGCCAAGGTGCTCTACGACACCTCGCCCAAGATGCGCGAGGTGCCGCCGCCGCGCCGCAAGCGCAGCCAGCCGCATGGCAACGGCTACCAGCTGGGCGTGGTCGAGCTGCTGCAGGCGGCGGTGAACAACACGGCGCGCCAGTACCGCCGCCTGGCCGAGCTGCTGCCCACGGCCGCGCGCGCCCTCTCTACCGCGGGCACGGTGCTGGCCGCGCAGGAATCGGGGCTGCGCTCGGGCAAGCGCAGGCTCAACCTCGGCCTGGCGCCCAAGTGCGTGTTCAACGACTCCATCACCAACCAGCGCTCCTACAGCACGCTCACCCTGCCCTTCGACGAGCTCAAGGCCCTGGGCAAGCGCGTGGGCGGCACGGTCAACACCATCGTCATGGCCATGTGCAGCGAGGCGCTGCGCCGCTTCCTGAAAGAGCGCAACCTGCTGCCCAAGGAGGCGCTGATCGCCGGCGTGCCGGTGAGCCTGCGCGCCGAGGGGGACGACGCGATGAACAACCAGGTGTCCATCGTGCGGGTGGACCTGGCCACCGACATCGCCGACCCGGTGGAACGCTTCCAGGCCATCCATGCCTCGTCGGAAGCGGCCAAGGCGGTGGTGCGCGAGCTGCGCCCGGTGCTGGGGGTGGACGTGCCCATGACCGGCTCGCCCTGGTTCATGACCAGCCTGGCCTCGCTCTACGGCCGCTCCAACCTGGCGCGGCGGCTGCCGCCCATGGCCAACGTGCTGATCTCCAACGTGCCGGGGCCCGCCACCACGCTCTATGTGGCCGGCGCGCGCATGGACAGCTTCTATCCCGTGTCCATCCCGTACCACGGCAGCGCGGTGAACATCACGGTGCAGAGCTACGCCGGCAAGCTGGACTTCGGCATCACGGCCTGCCGGCGCATCCTGTCGCAGGAAGAGTCGTACGAGCTGATCGGGCACCTGCGCGCCGCGCTGGAACTGATCAAGGCGCTGCCGTCGGTCGAGCAGCAGCAGGAGCCGCCCGCAAAGGAAGAGCAGGCGCCGAACGCCGCGCGAAAAGCCGTCGCGAAGACCGTCACCAAGGCCACACCACCCCAGCCGCCCGCCCGCAAGGCCGCGCCGCGCAAGCGGGCCGCCGCGCCCCAAGCCTCGGCCCGCGCCAGCCGCAGCCGCACCGCCTGAAGAACCACGGAGACAACACGATGCACCATCACCACCCCGCGGCGCCGCAGGCCCACTACACCGCCGACGACGAGGCCCTCTTCTCCCGCATCAGCTGGCGCCTGCTGCCGCTGTTGATCGTGTGCTACGTGATCGCCTTTCTCGACCGCGTCAACATCGGCTTTGCGCAGCTGCAGATGAAGCAGACGCTGCCCTTCAGCGACGCGGCCTACGCCTTCGGCGCCGGGGTGTTCTTCATCGGCTACTTCCTGTTCGAGGTGCCCAGCAACCTGCTGCTGGAGAAGATCGGCGCGCGCAAGACGCTGCTGCGCATCATGTTCTGCTGGGGCATCGTGGCCTCGGCCATGATGTTCGTGGAGACCACCGGCATGTTCTACATCCTGCGCTTCCTGCTGGGCGCGCTGGAGGCCGGCTTCTTCCCCGGCATCATCCTGTACCTGACCTACTGGTACCCGGGCGCGCGGCGCGCCAAGGTCATTGCCGTGTTCATGACCGGCGCCACCATCGCCTACCTGCTGGCGGGGCCGCTGTGCGGCGCCATCCTCAAGTACATGGACGGCCTGATGGGCCACCACGGCTGGCAGTGGCTGTTCGTGGTGCAGGGCCTGCCGGCGAGCCTGCTGGGCATCTTCGCCTTCTACTACCTGAAGGACCGGCCCGAGGACGCACCCTGGCTCAGCCGCGCCGAGAAGGAGGCGCTGCGCGCGCACCTGGACAACGATGCGCATGCGGTGCAAGGCGCCTCGCACGGATCGCTCTGGGCGCTGCTGCGCGACCCCAAGGTCTACACCATGTCGCTGGTGTACTTCCTGATGCTGGGCGCCACCTACGTGCTGGTGTTCTGGTCGCCCACGCTCATCAAGAGCTGGGGCGTGAAGGACGTGTTCACCGTCGGGCTGCTGGCGGCCGTGGGCCCGGTGTTCGCGCTGGTCGGCATGGTGCTGATCGGCCGCAGTTCGGACCGGCACCTGGAGCGGCGCAAGCACTTCATGTTCTGCTGCGCGCTGGCCGCGCTGGGTGCGTTCATCGTCATCATGACCCAGGGCAACCTGGTGGCGTCGGTGGCCGGGCTGGCAGTGCTCACCGTGGGCCAATCGTCGGCCACGCCCATCCTGTTCGCGGCGCTGAGCGACTACATCCCGAAGAAGACGGCCGCCGGCGGTATTGCGCTCATCAGCAGCCTGGGCAACCTGGGGCCGGCCGTCATGCCTTCCGTGGTCGCCTTTCTCAATGCGCAGACGGGCACGCCCAGCTCGGGCATGTACCTGGTGATCGCGCTGTGGCTCGGCTCGGGCCTGCTCCTGCTGGCCGCCATCCGTCCGGCGCGGGCCAGCGCCGCGGGCCTGGTCCCAGCGTGACGGCCCCCTCACCTCAACCCTCGAGAAACCCAGAAAGGAAACCCATGGCCACATCAGCCAAGAAGACCGCCAGTTCGACTACCGCCGGCAACACCAACCCGCTGGGCGACATGCCCTCGCTCGAAGACCTGGGCAAGCTCGTGCAGAAGTTCAAGCTGCCCGGCGTGGACATCGACGCGCTGGTCGAATGGCAGCGCAAGGACATGGAGGCGCTGGCCGAAGCCAACCGCCAGTCGTATGAAGGCATGAAGGCCCTGGCGGCCCGCCGCAGCGAGATCCTGCGCGAATCGCTCGCCCAATGGCAGGAGGCGCTGAAGAACGCCGCCGGCCAGGACGCCGCCGCCCGCAATGCCGACGCCGCCAAGCGCGGCGTGCAGCAGGCCATGGACAACTTCCGCGAGCTGGCCGAGCTGGAGGCCCAGGCCCGCAGCAACAGCTGGAAGGTGGTGCAGGACCGCCTGCAGGAGAACATGGCCAACCTGCAGAAGCTGCTGCAGCCCAAGTAGGTTTTCCCCCGAGTCGCAAGGCCCCTCGGCCTGCCTTTGCCGGCCCCCGCTTCGGCGGTGCGGCCGGTTTTTTTGCGTTGGCCACTCCTCCGGCTCAGTGCGGTTCGGTCTGTCTAGCCTGAAAATCGGCCCCAGTGCACGTCCGCCTCATCGTCGATTTGCTCGGGTCGCAGCGCAAGGACGTTGACGCCGAAGCTCTTCAGACAATCTTTCGCAGCCTATCGCAATCCTGTCGTCGCGCACCAATTGAGTTGCCGATCTCATCTTTGGCACGCCAAACAGGTTCCTTCCATGGACCGCGACGGGAATACGGCTCCCTGTAGGAGTGATTCAGGTCTTCTCCGCCCCGATTAGAGGAAGGTTCGGCACTGGAGCAAATATTCCTACCTGCCAACGTGTGCTGGCTAAAGTCACTCGTCGGGGCGGCACTTGCGGGGTCGTTTTCTAAATGACTAAGGTTTGGGACGCGCCCACCCGGCTTGACTACTACGCCAACACGCCTGATTCGATAGCGCCGGGCAGACGTCCCCGCTCAGCCCCGGTCCTCGCCTAGTTGTGACGCACGCTTCTTATTGTTCGCTCGAAAAACCATGCCAAGGTAGAACCCAAGGGCGCAAATCGTGCCTCCGAGAACAAAAAGAGAATCTCTAACCCCCATCGTTCAAAGCAAAACCTATTGTCCCAATGGGAACTCCAATGATCGAAGCTCTATAGAGATTCTGAAATTTTCCGCGCCGGCGACGTTTCTTGTCTTCCATTACTCGCATTATTTCGTTGACCTCTGAAGCACGTCCGCCCTAAGCGCTCGCAGACATCAATGGGTGCCGCACTGCTCTTGAGGCCCTCAATGGATTTGAGATTGCGCCAATGCTTGCTTAGGATTTCTTGACATCCACGTTCGCAATACCCAATTCATAAAGGCGGCGTCCCACGTTTAATTTTCCTCCGAATTTTCCACCATTCAATTGTTGCAATAAATACTGCGCCACAAACCACCAGCCCAGACAATGCCATCCATGAGTAGAGAAAACCCGACCATCTCCAAATCAAAAAGCCAAATCCAAAAATGAATGCCAATGGAATTATTGACTGGAGTAGTGCGGAGATTATAAAAATATAGAGAATCTTTAGAAATCTATATTTTACTGATTTATCGTCCTCCCACGGCTTTCCAGTCCAAAACCAAAAATCTTGAGCAAACTCGGGATCGAGGCCTCTCCCCATAAAGGAAAAAAACAGATGATGCCACAATGGTCGACGATGAGACGATTTCATTTTGCCGTATCCTAATTCTCAAAAATCGGTCGAGTCCACCATGAGGAACCGGAATTTGGAATCTCTGTTCTATTCATCCAGCCGAAAGCCCCGTACCCCGCAAGCGTCCCAACAAATTGAGTTGCGGCAGTGTCGACGCTTACAGGAAAGATCGTATGCGGGAGCCCGGCGTTGTAGTTAATTAGCCTTCGCGATAGGCCCGCACCAACGTAACCTGCACCAAATGCTATGAGCGCCCCCGAGGGCGTGCTGTCTTGACGATTCAGCAAAAGATACATTCCAGTTGAAGTGGCTCCGCTCGTAAGCCCTCCTCCAAGGAGTTGTGAAGCCGTTAAAGCCTGAGCAGGAGCAACGCTCGACTGCCAGGCCCAAAGGGCACTTCCAGTGGGCTGCAGCGCATACGGCGCCACCAAGGCAAGCCCTGTGGCTGTACTCTGCGCAGCTTGCCCCGCAAACGCATCTTCCATCGGACTGCGAATCGGTCCAGCACTTGGATAGCCGTTCGGATAGTCACTCGTGGCAAACGTATTCCCGTAACCGTCTCTCACGACGGTGTTGCCGTACTCCGTGGCCTTTGCGGTCTCGGCACGGCACTGCGGCGTCGATGCTCCGCCTGCACAGGCCTCGTTCAACGCGTTCGCGCGATTGGCTGACACTTGCGCAAGCTCTTGCTTCGTGGTGCACGCTGCCGCATCCCCACCCGCGCATGCCTTGACGGCGTTCTCATAGCGTTCCTGCTCCGACAACGCGAGCAAGCTCGGCCGCCTGTGGTCGAGGTAATTATTCGCCGCCGCATTGCTGGCCATGGTGTTGCCAATGGCGACCTGTTCCGGGTCTCCACCCGTCAGCGACACGGCCAAGCCGCCAAACAGCCCCGCCAGGTACACCGTGTTCTGATCCGTCCACCCACGGGGCACGCCGTTGGTGCCCGAGCCGATCGCCTCGGCCATCATCTCGCCGATCGCCGCGCCGATGCCCCCGGCTGCACAGCCGCTGCCGCTGCCTGCGCTCATCGCACCGGTCGCGCATCCAGCCATCAAATGCGCCAGCTTGTTGGTCAGCTTGTTCAGCGGCTTGCCCTCACCGGTCAGGCCACCAATTTCATTGGCCGTGGTCGCCGCAATGGTGTTGACCAGCGCATTGATCAGCACCGTCTTCAACCCATCCTCGAAGCTGCCCCCGTTGATGGTGGAGTCGATCAGGGTACTGGCCCCCTGGATGCGCAGGTTGTTGATGAACTGATCCCCGAGCTGCTTGCCGCCCGCGCCCACGGTCTGCTCGCCCAGCGCGTTCAAGCCCATGCCGCCCAGAACGCCACCGGTGACGATGGCGGTGGCCAGGTTCTTGATGCTGTCGCTCTCACCCAGCTCCTTGAAGACCTTGCCCAGGTCGCCACCGTTGTTGAAGAAGGACACGCCCACCTGGCTTGAGAGGGCCAGCACACCCGCTTCGACAGCGCCGGCGGCGGCCGCCGAGATGGTCGAGCCGGTGGCGGTCAGGAAGACGCTGCCGTTGGCCAGGGCCACGCCCTCTCCAGCCGCTACCGCTGCGGCGTTGCCGGCCGTCGCACCCGCTGCCCCGGCCGCAAGCGCAGCCGCCGCAGCCACCATCACCGCCACCAGCGCCGCGCTCACCGGCCCCATGCCGCTTTGCCGGTACGCCCACTGCTCGTGCGCTTCCTTGACGCGCTGCCACTCGGCGCTGCCCGCCAGCTTGGGGTCGTTGGTGATCTTGCTCACCCAGCCCATGCCGGGCTGTTGGGCCAGGTCCTGCAGGTTGACGTTCTGGCCCACCTGCGCCTGGATGCCGCCCTGGGCGTTGATGTTCGTCTTGCCCGAGACGTTGAACTGGGTGTAGTTCAGCGTCTGATCGCTGCGGCCCTTGCCGCGCGCGCCCACGCTGGCGCTGGAGCCGTGCGTGACGTTCCAGCCTTCGCTGTCCTGGGTGGTGACGGCCGGCAGGATGAGCTTGCCCTTGGCGTCGATGTCCAGCGACTGGGCGTTGACGGTGACGGCGGCCAGCGTGGTGTCGCCGCCGCTCTGGATGGACACGTGCTGGCCATTCAGGGTGCTGCGGTTGACGCTTTCGTCCTGGCTGTAGGCGTCCAGGCTGAAGTAGTTCATGCCGCCGCCGCTGTGCTGGTATTCGGTCAAATTCACCTCCGCGACAGGATGTTGTTCACAGTTCTAGATGCACACCACGATCGTTGCGTGGGGTCGCAGTCACGTACGCCAGCGCCGCGACACCGACACGTCGCATCTCGCCTACAACGACGAGCAAAGATGCCCGCCATCCACCGGCACGCAAGCCCCCGTCATCCACGAGCCCGCTTCAGTGGCCAGCAGCAGGAACAGGCCGTCCAGTTCCTCGGGCCGTCCCAGCCGCCGCATGGGAATGCGCTTGATCAGCGCCTTGCCGTGGTCCGTCTCCCACATGGCCTCGGTCATCTCGGTGCCGATGTAGCCCGGCTCGATGGCGTTCACGCGGATGCCGTGGCGCGCCCATTCCAGGGCGAAGCTCTTGGTCATGTGCACCACGGCCGCCTTGGAGGCCGAGTACGGCGTGATGCCCGCCATGACGCGCTCGCCTTGGATGGAGGCGATGTTGATGATCGAGCCGCCCCGCCCCAGCCACTTCCAGCGCCGGGCCGCGCGCACCGACACCAGCCACACGCCGCGCACGTTGACGTCCATCACGGCGTCGAAGGTCTCGGTGGGCAGCTCCAGCGACAGGCCGTCGCCCGCCACGCCGGCGTTGTTGACCACCACGTCCAGCGGGCCGCCGCTGGCATCGATGGCGCCGAAGGCGGCGTCGACCGAGGCTTCGGACGCCACGTCCATCTCCAGCACCGTGACCTGAGGCGAGCCCAGGTCGTGCAGCTGCTCGGCCAGCGCGTCGAGCCGCTCCTTGCGGCGCGCGGCGATCACCACCCTGGCCTTGCAGCCGGCGGCCAGGCGGGCGAAGTTGTCGCCCAGGCCGGACGATGCGCCGGTGATCAGCACGCGCTTGCCGGCCAGCATTGCACCCAGATCCATAAGACCTCCTCCTTTCAGCCGCCGAGGGCTTCGCTCATTCCATACAACACGTTGCGCGCGGCCACCGCGCGGACGTCGTGGGCCAGCAGCACCAGGTCGTGCGGCCGGCCCTGGCGGTCGATCACGTGGCCGACCAGCAGCGCCTCGGCCTTGAAGCCCAGGTCCTCGAACACGGCGATGGCGGCGCGCTGGTCGGTGGTCATCTGCGCCACCAGGCGGGTGAGCTCCAGTTCCAGCGCCTGCGCGAAGCACTCCTGGATCAGCACGCGCCCGAGGCCCCGGCCGCGCCAGTCGGGCGAGGCCAGCACGCGCAGTTCGCCCACGTGGCGCGACCAGCTCAGCGGGTCGCTGAAGATGGCGGTGCAGCCGACCAGCGTGCCGTCTTCCGTGCGCGCCACCAGGCTGGCCAGCTCGCCTGTGTCGATGGCGCGCATCCAGGCGTCGAGCACCTTGGGGTGGCTGATGTCGCGGCGCAGAAACAGCAGGTCGTGCGGGGGCAGCGTGGCCACCAGTGCGGCCAATGCTTCGCGGTCGGCGGTGCGCAGCGGCGACACCTCCAACTGCGCGCCACCGCAGTCCACCTGGCGCGGGTAGCGGCGCGTGCTGCTGCCAGTGATGCTGCTGCTTTCCTGCTTGCTCATAGCGATCTTCCTTCCAGCCATTCATCCAGCGCCGGCCACATGCGGCGCACCGCGTTGGCGCCGGCCGCAATGCTCACGTGCCCGCCGGGCAGCACCACTTCCTGCTTGTCGCGCGAGCCCGCCCGCTGCACCAGCGGATGCGCGCACTCGGGCGGAACGATGTGGTCGTACTGCGCGATGAAGTGCAGCAGCGGCACGCGTATGCGCGACAGGTCCACCACCCGGCCGCCGATCTTCAGCGTGCCCTTGTGCAACGCGTTCTCGCGCAGCAGCTCGCGCGTGGTCTGCCGGAAGTAGCCGCCGGGCAGCGGCAGGGTCTCGTTGCCCCAGCGCTCCATGCGGCGGAAGCCCTTCACGAACTCGTCGTTCCAGAGGTTGTCCCACAGGCGCATCTGCCCTGCCGCCCGGCTGGCGGGCCGCAGGGCGTCGAAGCCCGACATGACGATCTCGGCGGGCACCACGCCCACCTGCTCCACGAAGCGGTCGAGGTCGAAGCTGCGCTCGTCCGACATCGACCGGAACAGCGTCATGCGGCTGAAGTCGACGGGCGTGGTGAAGCACACCAGGTTCTTCACCGGCCCCTTGGGGTGCAGCGCCTGGTAGATGGCCGAGAGCATGCCGCCGGCGCAGTAGCCCACCAGCGTGAGCTCGTCCTCGCCCGAATCGGCCTGTACGCGCCGGATGCAGTCGGGGATGAAGTCCAGCACGTAGTCGTCGATCTTCAGGTGCCGCTCGTCATGCCCGGGCGCGTTCCAGTCGATGAGGTAGACGTCGTAGCCGCGCTCCAGCAGAAAGCCGACCAGGCTCTGGCCCGGTGCCAGGTCCAGGATGTAGGCCTTGTTGGTGGGCGCCATCACGAACAGCAGCGGCACGCGGTAGACCTCGCTGGCCACCGGCTGGTAGTGCACCAGCTCCAGCGTGCCGCGCCGGTGCAGCACGCGCTTGGGGCTGCCGCCCACCTCCGGCGGCGGCGCCGCCATCAGCTCCAGGCTCTTGAAGGTGCGCTGCACGGCCCGCTCCACTTCCTGGCGCAGGCGCTCGGTGAGCGCCAGGTCGACCATGGGCAGCCCCGGTGTCGCAGCCGCTGCGGTGCGCTCGGCGGACATGCGTCAATCCTTCTTCTTGGCTGCCGCCGGCCGCCGGGTGCGGGCCGGGCGCGACGATGGCGGCGGCGCTGCAGGCAGCAGGCGGTCCAGCTTTTCTTCGACGCGCGCCAGCGTGTCGGCCAAGGCGGCCACGTCCTTGCGGCTGGGTAGGTTGGCCTTGCGCAGGTAGGCGTCCAGCAGGCGCTCGAGCATGCTCTGCATGCCCAGCGATGCGGTGGAGACCTGGTGCATGGAGCGCACCACGTCCTGCGATTCGAGGCTGCCGGTGGCCAACGCGTTGACGTCCTTCTCCAGGCGCGTCAGGGCCTCCCGCCACAGCTGCATGGGGTCGGGAAAGAGTGATCCGGACATGGGCGTGCTCCTCAGTCCGTCCAGACCGCGTGCTCGGCCACCGCGGCCACGATGCGCGGCCAGGCCCAGGCGGGCAGCTCGTGGCCCATGCCTTCGATGCTGAGCATGCCGGCGCCGGGCACCGCGGCGGCCACGTCGCGGCCGCATTCGATGGGCACCAGCGGATCGCGGTCGCCGTGGATCACCAGCGTGGGCGCATGCAGGTGCGGCAGGCGCTGGCGCCGGCTGCCCGAGGCCAGGATGGCCGCCAGCTGGCGCGCATAGCCGGGCGGGTTGATGCCGCGCCCGTACGCGCGCTCGGCGCGTGCGGCATCTCTCTCTGCGTCTTCCGGCGTGGTGGCCGTGCCGCGCAGGATGCGCATCACCCGCAGGTAGCGTTCGATGTACGCCTCGCGCCCGGTGGGCGTGGGGTTGAGCAGCACCGACAGCGCCTCCTGCGTGGGCGGCGGCAGGCCCGGCGCACCGCTGGTGGCCATGATCGACACCAGCGTGCGCACCCGTCGCGGATGCCGCAGCGCCATCTCCTGGCCGATGGCACCGCCCATCGAGGCGCCCACCACATGCGCGCTCTCGATGCCCAGCGCGTCGAGCAGGCCGGCCGCATCGTCGGCCATGTCGGCCAGCGTGTAGGGCACGCTGCCGGGCCTGATCGGGAAGCCACCCAGCGTGTGCGCCAGCAGGCCGGCGATGTCGGGCACGCCGCCGTGCTCGATCCGGGTGGACAGCCCGACGTCGCGGTTGTCGAAGCGGATCACGCGGTAGCCGCGCGCCGCCAGCATGGCGCAGAAGCCCTCGTCCCAAGCGATCATCTGCGTGCCCAGGCCCATGATGAGGAGCAGCGCCGGGGCGCTCTCCTCGCCGAAGCTGTCGTAGGCCAGGTCCAGCCCGTTGGCATGGACGAAGCGCGCGGCTGCAGGCGCGCCCGTTTGGCCGGGCATGTGGCTACCGCCGATGGGCGCGCTGCCCTGCCCCAGCATCTGTTCGTGTTTCAAGCCTTGTCTCCTGTCTCGCTTGCGAAACGCCCGCGGCTCCCACGCTTCGGGCTCGCTTCGCAAGCTCTTGTTCTGGCGGCGATCTTTTCGCAGCCGCGCCACAGGAGAAAGGTTCTTTGGGGCCGCCGAGCGGTGAGTTCAGGACAAGCGCGCGGCCACCCCACCGAACGTCTGTTCTTTGTACTTATGATGGCCGCAAGAGGGCTTCGAAGGAGACAGACAGACATGCAACGCCCCCCGCTCGACTTTCAGGCACGCGTCTATACGCCGCACCGGATCACCACCGTGCTTGCCACTTTGGTCGAGGATGGGATCGCACCCGAAGAGGTGCTGGCCGGCAGCGGCCTCGACGACGCGATGCTGAAGGAGCCCGGCGCGCGCGTATCCTGCGACCAGATCTGCAAGGTGTTCCGCAACGCGCTGCGGCTCACGCCCGACCCGACCATTGCGCTGCGCGCGGGCTCGCGCATGCGGCTCACCTCCTACGGCGTGTATGGCTATGCGCTGCTCAGCAGCCCCAGTGCCGAAGAGGCCATCGACCTGGCGGTGCGCTACCACCGTATGGCGGTGCCGGGCCTGGGCCTGAGCTTCAACCGCGAAGGCTCGCACGCGGTGTTCCAGTACGAGGTACTGGCCACGCCCGACCCCACCGACCCGCTCTACCGCTTCATGCTGG
Organism: Variovorax soli NBRC 106424; assembly: GCF_001591385.1. Lineage (GTDB taxonomy): Bacteria > Pseudomonadota > Gammaproteobacteria > Burkholderiales > Burkholderiaceae_C > Variovorax > Variovorax soli. The sequence continues at coordinate 20,926 of NZ_BCUU01000029.1, read as the reverse complement.
AGTTCACCTTCGCGGCGCACCAGGCGCTGGCGCATGACCTGTACGACAGCAACTACCGCTTCTCGGCCGTGCGCGCGGCCTACCCGAGCCCGGCGCATGCCAGCGCCTACCGCGTGCTGTTCCATTGCCCCGTGCAATTCGACCAGCCGGTGAACGAGCTCAAGCTCGACCCGGCCCGCGTGGGCCTGCCGCCGCGCCTGCCCGACCCCAGCACGCACCAGGCGGCGCGCGAGATGTGTCAGCAGGTGGTGGCCGGCATGACGCAGAGCAACGGCATCGCCTCGATGGTGCGGCAGGCGCTCATCGAGCACATGCCCTGGCGCTTTGCCAACCTGGAAGCCATGGCGCGCGAACTGTCGATGGAGCCGCGCACGCTGCGCCGCCGGCTGGAAGCGCAGGACACCTCGTACCGCCAGATCCTGGCCGAGGTGCGGCGCGTGCTGGCCATCGAGTACCTGCGCAAGACGCGCATGACCAACGAGGAGATCGCCAGCCGGCTGGGCTACAGCGACGCGGCCAACTTCCGCCACGCCTTCGTGCGCTGGACGGGCAAGTCGCCGCAGGAATACCGGCTGGCCTGATCGCGAGAGCCTAGGGCTCCGGCCGGGTCCACAGCCATGCCGCCACGGCGGCCATGACCAGCGGCACCACGATCCTCACGGCCATCGGCAAGGGCGCGAACTGCAGCCCGGTGGCGCTGATGACCATCATGGCGATGGCCGCCAGCTTGGCGCGGCGCGGCACGAAGCCGCCCTGGCGCCAGCGCTGGATGTGAATGCCGTAGGTGGGGTGCCCGAGCAGCCAGCGCTCCAGTTCGGGCCAGCCGCGGCCGCCCGCCCAGGCCGCGGCGATGATGAACGGAACGGTGGGCAGCACAGGCAGCACGACGCCGAGCAGGCCCAGCACCATGAACACCACCGCCAGCGTGCGCCAGAGCCAGGTCGCAATGCGGGCGTCGATCTTCAAGTGCGCACCATCATCCGGCGTGGGCTGCTGCTGCTCACAGGTCCGCCAGCATGCCGGTGGACGTGGCTTCGGCGGCCAGCTGGCCCTCGGCGTTGTAGAGCACCGCCTGCAGGAAGGCCACGCGCTTGCCCCGCCGCACCACCCGCGCCTCCACGCGGCCTTCGCCCGGGCCGACCTTGTCGTAGAAGCTCACCTTGATCTCGAGGCTGAAGACGGACTGCTTGTGGCCCGTGTCATGCATCACCGCATGGGCCATGGCGGCGTCGAGCCAGGCCGTGATGAAGCCGCCCTGCGCGATGGTGCCGTTGGTGTGGCAGTACTCGCGCCGCACGGTGAAGGCGGCCGAAAGGCGCTTGTGCTCGGGCTCCCACCCGGTGACGTGGAAGTTGCCCATGGATTCGCACAGGGCCTGGCCCGAGCGGATCCGTTCTTCGAAGTTGTCGTCCATCGTTGTCTCAATCGCTGCTTGCTGGCTGAACCGGCAGCGATTGTGGCCCCAATGGCCGACTCCCGACTTTCCAGCGCTACACGCAGCTGAAGCTGTCCGCCGCGTCCAAGCTGCCGCCGCCCTTGTAGCGCGCCACCTTGGGGTAGGCGCACAGCGGGCGCTTGCGGTCGGCCGCCCAGTCAGCCGGCACGTCCGCATTCACGCCGCCGGCATTGCCGGGGCCGCGTGCCGAGGCCACCACCGATGCGGGCGCCTGCCCCTTCTCCACCCAGGCCACCAGCGGCGTGAGCATGTCGAACTGGTCGGTGGCCGGGCCGCCGCTGCAGTGGTTCATGCCGGGCACCTGGTAGTAGCGCGCGAAGTTGGTGGCATCGCCGGCGTTGGCGGCCGTCAGCTCCTCGTACCAGCGCTTGGTGTCGTCGCTGGAGAAGATCGGGTCGCTGGTACCGTGGTAGACCAGGGCCTTGGCGCCGCGCTTCTTGAGCGTGCTCAGGTCCGCGGGGTTGGGCGGCGTCATGAACTGCAGCGCGTTCTCGGTGTACAGCGCATTGGTGGTCGTGATCTTCGCCAGGATGGTGTCGATGTTGGCCGTGAGCGTGAAGTTGGGGCCGTTGAAGCCGGCCTGCGCCTCGGGCGGCACCTGCCAGATGAAGGCCGTGGCGCCCGAATCCAGGTTGAGCGAGTTGTTGAACTTCCAGACCGCCCAGCCGTTGGTGCCCAGGCCCGAGTCGTACGGGAAGCTGGAATAGAACTTCTTGCCCGCGCCATCCACCGCGCCGGCAAACAGCTGGCCGATGCGCTGCTTCTGGTCCGCGCTCAGGCAGGTGCCGTCACGCGTGCCCGAGCAGGTGGGCACGTCGCGCTGCAGGTCGAAGGTGGCCTGGCATGCCGAGGTGCTCTGCACCAGCCCGTCGGTGGCGCCGTCCAGCGCATCGCACTTGGCCAGCACCGCCTTGGACACCAGCGCGCGCTCGGCCGGCGTGAAGCCGGTGCCCAGGTCGCCCGGCGTGGTGGCCAGCGCGTTGTAGTTCTGCGCGCCCACCATGTTGGCGGCGGCGGCCAGCGGCAGGCGGAAGCCCGGGTTGCCCACCAGGTAGCCGTCGTAGTCGTCGGGGTAGCGGGACATGGCCACCATGGTGTGGCGCCCGCCGTTGGAGCAGCCGCCGATGTACGAACGGTCCGGCCCCTTGCCGTAGGCCGTGGCAATCAGCCGCTTGGCCATGGGCGTGAGCTTGGCCACCGCCTGGTAGCCGTAGTCCAGCCGCGCCTGCGGGTCGATGCCGAAGAAAGGCGTGGGCGCCGGGTGGCCCGCATCGGAGCTGATCACCGCAAAGCCCATGTTCAGCGCGTTGTCCAGCGGGCCGCCGCCGCCCACGGGGCCGGCGGCGGTGCCGATGTTGCCGTCCACGCCGCCGTTGGCCTGGTAGAAGAAGCGCCCGTTCCAGTTGATGGGCAGGCGCATCTCGAAGCCGATGGCATAGGGCTGCCCGTCCACCGTGCCGATGCGCTCGAACATCTTGCCGCGCACCTGGCAATGCGCCGGCACCGGCTTGCCGGCCACGGTGAGCGTGCCCGCCGCAATGGACGTGGCCGCGGAGATGGTGGTGTTGGCAAAGCCGAAATTGGCGAGCGCCGCGCAGTTGTTCAGGGTGGCGCCGGTGGCCTCGCCCAGCACGGGCAGCGACGACGAGGGAGGCGGCGTGGTGATCCCGCCGCCACCACCACCGCCGCACGCGGCCAGCACGGTGGCAACCACAACCAGGGATGCAGAGCTTTTCAAGATAGGTCTCCTTGCGACGACGCTCGAGATTGGCGTCTCCTGCCTAATTTACTTAAGTATGTTCAATAACTATTTAGCGTTTTCCAGTAGACACCATTCATGTTCCCGGCGCTTGGCCAATGAATACCATTAAGTACCTGAACTACCTGCCGGCACGCCACAATCGACCCCGATGTCCAAGAGCCGCAGCAGCCTTCCCGCCGACACCACGCCCGCCGGGCGCCTGAGCGAAGCATCCCTTCATCTGTTGCTGGGCTACCAGCTGGCGCAGGCCTCCATCGTCACCAACGCCGTCTTTGCCGAGCAGGTGGGCGCGCCATTCGAGCTGCGGCCGGTGGAATACACCGTGCTCGCCCTCATCCACGAAAACCCCGACGTCTCGGCCACCCGGCTGGCCAAGGCGCTGGCGGTGACAGCGCCCAACATCGCGGCCTGGATCGACCGGCTGGAAAAGCGCGGGCTGGTGCAGCGCATTCCGCACGCCACCGACCGGCGGGCGCAGCACCTGCGCACGACCCGAGAAGGCGCGGCGCTGGCGAGGAAGGCCACCGAGTCTGTCCTTGCAGGAGAACAGGACGCGCTGGGCAGTCTCAGCCAGGGGGAGCGGATGATCCTGGTGGAGCTGCTGCACAAGGTGGCGACCTGCCGGGGCGGCTGAACTGCCGCCCTGCTGTGCCCGGCGCCCTGCCCTGCGGCGCGCTCACACGCGCGCTCACATTCCCATCTCGTTCGTGCCCCGGGTCGCGGTGGGCACGCCCGTGGTAGTGGTGTTGGTGGTGGTGGCGCTGTCCGTGTTGTCGTCCAGCTCGGTCGCCGGCCGCGCGCCCTCGGCGCCGCTCCACTTGCGGATGCCGTCGCGCCCTGCCGCCGCCCGCAGCAGCAACGCGCCGCCGGCAGCGGCCTGCAAGACGGCTGCCGTGCGGCCCGGCACGATCAAGGCGCTGAGGATCAGGCCGATGCCGCCTGCCAGGGCGGCCGTGTGCTCGTGCGGCATGCTGTGCCGCCGGTCGTCGCATTCAATGGCTTCTCGAACCCAGCCGCGCAGTGTGTCGCTGGTTGTTCCGCTCATGGTGCCGAAGGTTGTTGTCCGCATGGGTGCTCCTGCTCGGGTGTGGCTTGAACGCTCCATGCTTGCACTGCGGGCGGGAGGCGGGTGTAGGAGAACACTGCGTCGGCGCGTGTAGCGGAAGCCCCGCTGCGAGGTCACCCGTACGGGCTGCTGCAGACTGGTTGCAGTCCTTCATGAGCGCTCGGCTGTGAGGCAGTAACGCTGCTGATAGCAGACCTGCAAACGGCCATTTGCGGGTTGACCTCTCACCGGGTTCTGAGTGAAGGGGTGGGGTGAAGAGCCTTACCGCTGCCAGACGACCCTTTTCTCAACCAAGCGCTCACCTGCAACCCTGAGCGCTAGAACAGATCGCCAGGGCGAATGACGCGGAAGTCTGTCGGATTTAGGACCTTCGCCGTGCGTGCGGTCACATGAACGTCCCCCGAGACACGGACGATCTCGTTGGCACGATGCGCTGTGACGGCTTCGAGGTAATCGGTCTTCCCAAGTTCGACCGAAACGTTCTTGTCCACACCCCGAAGTGTCGCGGCGATGGTGACCGTGCCACTCTCGTCTCCAGGCTTCCTATCAAGTCGCTTTATGAAGCCGGAGACCACAATCCCGTCGACTACGTAGTTGTCTCTATAGTACTCAGCAGCCGCGACGATGCTCGACACTCCCATCGAATCAAAAACGAACGTCATGGGTTCAATGTGGGGCTGGCCGCTCTTGGCGTGAGCAACAGAAACCTCGAATCCTCGTGTCCTCTCGCTGCCACTAAAGCCTACAAGCGCGTCGCAGAAGTTCGCACTGACGCCCTTCGAAACGGCGGCATCAAAAACTGTCAGATCGGCCTCGTGCACGAACGAATCAACTGCTGTGCTCAAGGCGGCCAAGCTTGATGTCAGCGTGTCGCTGACCACGCTGGAAAACGATGCGAGCGGAATCGTCTCCATGTTGTTCGTGGCTGGAATAACAGACGGAGCGATGACATTCACGATGTAGCTGCCTTCTTCGGTCTGCCCAAGTCGAAGGGAGGCGAGGTACTCAACTGCTTCTGGCGGGCGCGGGCCTTCAAAGTGTTTGCGTTTCGAAATCGTGGATAGAGCGACAGCGGCCATTAGGTCCCGTGCCTTCTGGTTGAGCAAAACACCGTCCTCCAAGGGGATCGTGCCGCCATCAACGTCGCTGTGGAACACGCGAATCCGAACGGTATCGTTCGCGGTCCCAGCAATCGCGTTCGCAATTTCGAGAGGGCTGCGACCTTCAAAGGCTCCGAGGACGCCGACGGCGTCAAGCATTCGGGCGCTGAAGTCTTTTGCTCGTGTGGACTCAGGCAGGACTACTTCGGCGTCCTCGCTGTCGGGCCGATGCCAGATCGTTGCGAACTTCCCGAGTTCGCCATCTTCAAACCAGCCGCTCGCCCCTAGGTACAGCCGAAGGTGCATCGGGCCTAACCCGTCGACCTGGCGTAGTAGTACGTCGCGCTCCCTCATGCGCGCATCTCGACTCATGCCCATTCCCCATTGCTTGCCTTGTCCAGCAGGGCTTTCAACGTTTCTGTCGTCAGTCGCTGCGACAAAGGCACGTCGATGGTGACGCTTGTCGTGTTATCGGTCGCCGGGTGGTCCTTGATGGATACCCAGTAGCACGTGTGGTGCAAGGACATGTGATCTGGATGGTGTTGAATCCAACCTTCGATTGGAGGCACTTGCATGACCACTAGATAGCGCGGGCAAATGAGGTCATCGCCGCGCAGGTCGTCATAGTTTTTCCTCGGGAGCGGAAACTTGATGACCTCCCCAGCGACGTTCGCGCCTGCTGTGCACTTGAGTTGCAGCTGGATTGTCGGGTTGCGTAGCTTCCCTCCTTGCCAGCCCTTCGCGGCCAGTTGCAGGTCAACGCTGTCGTCATCGACGTCTGGTCGGCTTGAATTCAGTCCGGCCTGAGCGGCCATTGCGCTCAGGTAGGCGATGTTGAACTGCTCCATACGCTTGCCGATGTCCATTCGCCGCTGCCTTTTTGTTCGGAGCCTTCGACCCTAACATCGTGCGCGGGTTCTTGACGAACTGTAATCGAGCGCAAGGTGCGGAATCGCACGGTTAGCTGCTCCATTTCGTTGCTGGTCCGGCTAGGCGGAGGACTTCGAGGCTTGCTGCGTGCCCGGTAGGCTCCTACACCAGGAACGCGAGGGGCCATGGGGGGATTTCGGAGCTTTGGGCTAGTCAGATACCCTTCGAAGAGTCGCAAAAAAAGTAACTTGTCACAATATCACAAGGAAACTATGATTCGCTTATCACTTACTCTCTGAGGCAATCATGATGGCGACCATCCGTATCGACGATGAGGTTTTTGAGATGCTGAAGCAGCTTGCAGAGCCATTCGTCGACACCCCAAACACGGTTATCAGGCGGCTGCTCGAAGGTCAAGGTGGCGCGCAATCAAAGCAGGTAGCCGTGGAAGCTCGACCTGTCGCTCCGAAGACCAAAGCGAAGCGTGGCTCTCGGACGCCCCAGGCTACATACGAGACGTTTCTCCTGCATGTGCTGGGGACCAAGTTCAAAGGGCGAGCGAACAAGGATGAGGCATCCACAGCAGTGATCGAAATGATGGAAGCTCGGGGACTGCTTGAAGCCGCTGCTCACGAGATGGTCTCAACCGGTGAGACCAGGGCAGAAAACACCGTAGCGTGGGCGAGGAACGCCCTTAAGGACCGAGGTTTGCTCAGCCACCAGTCCCCAAGGGGTACATGGGAACTCACTCCCGAAGGCATCAAGGCCGCAAGAGAAGTTGTTCTGCCGCCATCAGATAAGTGATGCGGGCAACCTGATGTCAGACCTCGAATACGCCAGAAGCGTCATATTCATGGCTTGCATTAGAACCCGAACGCGTTTGGCGCTGGCAAGAGAGTAGGGCGCTGTGAATGTCTTATGCGAGCTAGTTTGCGGTCTTGCGTGTTTACCGCCCTGGACGTCGGCTAACGCTGCCATGCCGCTCCAGGCGCCCCGAGCACGAAATATGTAGGCCGCTCGGTGCCCCATCGCACCTTCTAGCACTGGTCGCTCGGAGGAGCCTCAGGGGTGAGCAACTGAGCGATCAACCCGGGCCGCATCGCGCACCAGGTCCGGCCGCGTCGCCAACAAGTCTGCGGGCGCGACCTCGCCCAGCCAGGGGTTGGGGTTCGCGAACCATCGGGCAAGCTCCCAGTCGTCAAGAATGTCCAGCAGCTCGGTCAGGACGTGCGCCATGCCCTCTCGCAGTTGCATGGTCGAGAGTTCGAACTGGAACAAGGGCACGAGCGTCTTTGCCTCCCAGGTAAAGCTGAGCGCGGTCCGAGTGACGATCCAGCGCGCCACTGTCGAGACGGCCTGCCGCGAGTGACGTTGAAGCAGCGCAGCTAGTTCGTCGCCGGTTACGACGCCACCACTGCGGTCGAACCCGGCGATCAGGCTTTCATATTGAAGCTTGCGCGGATTGCTGTCGGCGGCTGCGACCAGCGGGTCCGCCGGATGCTGGTCGCGGTGCATGAGGATGCGTGCCTGGGTGGCTTCGGTGCGTGGGCGCGGCCTGTCCGGCATGAGGTGGTCTCCACGGAGCCGAAGGCCCCTGACCTGCGATCGTGACAGCGCCGTGTGCGCCTCACCAGTGAACCGACGTGAATCGTTGTAGGGCCATGGAGTTGTTGGCGAGTTGGCGTTGACGCTGATTCACGCAAACTCACTCGCCTGTCCGGCCTTCGCAGCTGAAGCTGGAGGCACTCGCTGCTTTCCCGATGTCCGGGCGGGCATGCGAGCTCAAAGACTGCACCGCCGTGCACTTCGCAACCTGGCGGAGCCAAGGAGTCAACTATGTCGAGATCAATGAAGAACTTCGTGGGCGCGGCTGTGCTCGCTGTGGCAGCGTGGATGGCCGCAACACCGTTGGCGCTGGCGCAGCCAAAGGCACTTCCCGCTGCCTTCAAGACGCAGGAGATCAAAACCAACGGGACGACCCTTCACGTTCGTGTCGGCGGCTCGGGCCCTGCCGTCGTTCTCCTCCACGGTTTCGGGGACACCGGCGACATGTGGGGACCGATGGCAGCCGAACTGGTGAAGGACCATCGCGTCGTCATTCCGGATTTGCGTGGCATGGGACTGTCCGCCAAGCCGGAGGGCGGCTACGAGAAGAAGAACCAGGCCCGGGACATTCGCGGCGTGCTCGACGTCCTTGGCATTGATCAAGCCGACATCGTCGGGCATGACATCGGCGTGATGGTTTCCTATGCCTATGCGGCGACCTATCCAACCAAGACGACGAAGCTCGTGGTGATGGACGCGCCGCCTCCCGGCATTCCACCTTGGGAGGACGTCGTCCGCAACCCCAAGCTGTGGCACTTCGACTTCTACGGCGACGATGTGTTGCGCCTGGTGAAGGGGCGCGAGCGCATCTTCCTGGATCGGTTCTACAACGACTTCGGCGGCGACCCGTCAAAGATCGACGAGGGCACCCGCAATCACTACGCGCGGCTGTATGCACGCCCCGGTGCCATGAAAGGGGCGCTGTCGCAGTTCCACGCCTTCCGCGCGGATGCAAAGGACAACCAGGAGCTGATGAAAACCAAGCTCACCATGCCGGTACTGGCGATCGGTGGCGAGAAGTCCTTTGGCAGTCTCGAAGCCGTTGCGATGAGAAATGCCGCGACGAACGTGACGGAGGTGGTCATCCCTCGCTCCGGCCACTGGCTGATGGAAGAGGAACCCGCGGCGACCGTCTCGGCCGTCAAGGCCTTCCTGTCGTCCAGCAGCAATTGAGGGCGAAGATGCGCCGCAGGAGTGCCCAGGCGGCGCAGGTTCAACTGGACACGACCGTTCGAGCCAGCCGCAGGTCCGCCGTTTCGAAGCCTTCGGTGAAGCGCGCATGGATCGGCGCCACCAGCTCACGTGCTTCGGAGAATCGGCCGCGACCGATCCAAGCGCGCGCCAGACTGAGGGCGGCGCGCAGCTCCCAGGCCAGTGCCCCTTGCCGGCGCGCGAGATCCATCGCGCGCCGGAATGCGTCTTCTGCCGCCATGCCAGGCTCTGGATCGCGCTGTCGCATGAGGTATTCCCCTTGCTTTCTCAGGATCTCCGCGCTAGACCACTCGCACGCGCCCGAGTGCAGGCGGTTCTGCGTGACCGCGTGATGCCAGAACGGGGCCACGCTGGCCATGCAGTCGAGCTCCTTCGCGTTGATGGTCTGGATGACAGGCATGCGCGGGGCCGCGTGACTCGCTTGCGGCTCCTCGCGGAACGCCTCGACCACCGCCGAGAAGGACCGTGCCCACGACCCCCAGTACGGGGAGTGCCCCTTGCGTGCGACGACCGTCATCTGGTGAACCATGTCGTCGGCCAACGCCGTGTCGCCGCGCCACAGGGAGATGGGGATGGCCGCGAAGCCGAGGGTCTGCAGTTGCGCGTGGCAGTGCGCCTTTTCCGCCAATGCAAGGCACTCGTCGGCCATGCGCGCTGCGCGATCCGGAAATCCCTCCAGCCAGAGAATGCGAGCCAGCACGATACGCATCGACACGCCGCGTGGCACCGCGCTCGCGTATTCGGGTGGCAGACGGAAAGTCTCGCGTGACAGCGTGCGTTCGGCAAGCAGCCGCGCCTTGCGGTGGTCGCCCATGAAGTGGTGGCATTGGGCGAGCAGTCGCTCGGCCAGGACGACGCCACCCGCGTCCTGCGACTCTTGCGCAATGCTCAGCGCATCCTGCGCCGTGCGCATGGCAGACGCGTAGTCGCCGTTGACGAAGGCACTGAGCCAGGTGCAGTACCGCGCGCCGATCCGCGAGGTTGGGTCCGCAAGGCGTTCGGCCAGTTCTGTCGCGCGCGACAGGATGGCTAGCGTCGGCCTACCGCTCCAATCGGGCTCCAGGCTCGGCCAGGTCAGCTTGAGGTTCAGGCGCAGTTCCAGGTCAGGGCGGGGCGGTTTCAGCTGGCGAATAAAGGCCAGGGCGCGCTCGATCCGGACGGTTTGTTCCGCCAGGAGACCCAGCTCGTGCAGCGGCAAGGCGTTGACCATGACCTGGATACCGATCTGCAGGTCACCCCCTTCAGAGAAGCACCAGTCGAGCGCTGCCCGGATGTCTGCCACTTGGCTGGCATGGGCGGCCATCCAGGGCATGCGGGACATGGCGTCGTAGTCGGCGTCCGCGACGACGAGCTCCTTCTGCATTTCCAGCGCGTGCCGCCGGGCCACGGGTCCGTGAGCCTCGGCTTCGGCGAGCTTTTGCGCTGCGAAGGTGCGGGTCGTATCCAGCAGACGGTAGGCCGCCGGAACTCGAGAGGCGTCCACCGAGATTAGCGATTTGGTGGCCAGTGCAAGGACGGCCTCCAGAACGTCCGGGTGCCCCAGCTGCTCGTCGCTTGCGACAGCCAAAGCCGCCTCCAGGCTGAAGCTGCCACAAAAGATCGACAAGCGCCTCAGCACGATCTGCTGCGGGGTGGACAGCAACTGGTAGCTCCAGGCCAGCATGGCCGACAGGGTCTGGTGCCGGGCTGGCGCGGTCCGGCGCCCGCGAGAGACCAGCGCCAGGTGGCTGCCGATGCGCGAGCTGAGTTCGCGCACGCCCAGACTCGGCACGCGCGCAGCGACGAGTTCGAGGGCCAGGGGAAGACCATCGAGCTGGCGGGCGAGGGCAATGACGTCCTCGACGTTGTGCTCGTCAAGGTTGAACCCTTGCTCGCTCGCCGCTGCCGCCCGGGTGACGAACAACTCGATCGCCGAGTACTGCAAGGCCTGGCGGGCGGTGACCGCCTGTTCCGGCCGAGGCAAAGCTAGCGGAACGAGCAGGTGGGTGCACTCGCCGTTCACGTTGATGGGCTCACGGCTGGTCGCGAGAATGCGCACCGGCGTCTGCTCGAGCAGTTGCTCGACCACACAGGCCACCGCATCGATGACGTGCTCGCAGTTGTCCAGCACGACAAGAACGCTCGTGTCGCGCAGTGCCATGGCCAGTGATGGGACGGCGTCTTGGGCCGAGATGACAAGATCCAGGGCGCCCGCAATGGTCGACGCGACCAGCGCGCCGTCGCGGATGGGCGCCAGGTCGACGAAGGCGGCGCCTTGTGGGTAGTCCGCGCTGCAATCCTGCGCGAGTGCACGAGCAAGCGTGGTCTTGCCGATTCCGCCCGGCCCCGCAATCGTGACCAGCCGATGGACCTGGAGGTTCTCCTTGAGCCTGGCGAGGGTTTCAGTCCTGCCGATGATTTGAGGATGAGCCGGGGGAGGAGGTCCTCCGTGGCGCTGCGAGGCCGAGGCCTGGGATGCGGAGGCGTTGCCGCGAACCACTGGCGCGACAAAGCAGTAGCCACGGCCGGGCACATTCTCGATGAAGCGCATGCCATGCTGACCATCGCCAAAGGCTCGGCGCAACGACGAGATGTGGACGCGCAGGCTGGTTTCCTCGACGACGGACCGGGGCCAGACCTGTTGCTCTAGTTCACGCCGGCTGACCACCTCGCCGGCGCGATCGAGCAGCGCAACCAGCAGATCGAAGGCACGTCCGCCCAGCCGTATCACCGCGTCCCCAAGGACCACGCAACGCCGGTCTTTCAGCAGTCTGTAAGGACCGAAAGCAAAGTCGAATTCTGCCGACACGGTGGCGCTGGGCACCGGAGAACCGTCGCTCATGGGTAGCATTCTTGCGGATGGGGCGCCGGAGCGGAAGTCCGACGGGAAGTCTAGTGGGCTCGACTCACGCCGTCATCATGAACGCCCCCGGGCGATGGCGGGTGTGAAAAGTCGTGAATGTTGCCGAGGCGCGCCTGCAAGATTCCCTTGGGCTCCTCTCCAAGAGAGGCGAGGCGGCGGGGAATTGACAGAAAAGCGCCGGATTGCGGACGCTCGCGTCGCAAACTGAAATGGCGGCTTGCGCTGCGAACTGGCTCAAAGTAGATTGGGCCTTAAGCCAGCGCAACCTGCCTCGGCAATTCCCCTTGAACGACCCACTAGGTCCTGTCGTGGATCCCCGGGGTAACCGTAGTCGCCTGGATTCGGAGTCCGTGAGCGGTCCAGGCTGCGCCAAGTAAATCGATGACGCCGAACAGCAATAGTTGCGCGGGCGCAGAGAACGCCAGGACGAGCATCAGGCACAAGCCGGCGAACAGAATACGGCCGCGAACGGAAGCGCGAAAAAAGTCGACCGCGCCGGCGGTGCCACAGGCCCAGTAATAGTACCCGACGACGACTGCTAGCACCCCCACGACTCGGATCCAAACCTCGTTTGGCGCCGGTAGCCCTAGTGGCGCGAGCGTTAGGCCCGGAGCAATGGCAAGCGCGATCCCAGTGAGGACCACGTAGATGCCGAAGTAGCGGATGCTGCGCGTTGCTGGGTGCATGTGTCCCTCCGCGTTCTTGCTGATGTATGCAAAAGGTACCGGCGTTCGGCGGCAAAGGCGGCGGGGGTTTACCCGAAACTGCCTGGCGCGCCATCGGCCGCGAGAACGGCGAGTGGGTTCGTGGAAGAAGAACTGCACAGGCATGGATCAATGACGCCATGGTCGCGACGCTTGCCCCCGACAGGATCTGATGTCGTTGCAAAGGAGGAGCATGAATGTCCCTTTGGCGCCGGTCTGCCGCCTTCGAAGTTCTTAGAGCTAAAGGACCGCAAACGCTGCGCATGGGCCACTTCACACCTCTTGTGCCGCTTTGGTCGGCAAGCGTCGACGGATCCGAGGCAAGCGGTCTCAAGCTGGATTCAGGCCGCGGGGGAAGCGCCAGCTGGGTCCCGGGTTCTCGGCGTCTCGAGACGCCGGGTTGCCAACCTCATCAGGCTTTCAAACCAGCCTCCGTTGCTGTCGAGTTCGGTGGTCATGCCCCCGCGCCACCGTCGACATCGAGCGATACGCCTGTGATGAAGCTGGCGTCGGGCCTCGCGAGGAAAGCCACTGCCGCCGCGATTTCTTCGGGCCGGCCGTAGCGGCCGAGGGGAATGGCGGCCTTCTGCACGGCCGCGAAATCGCCGCCCTGCGGATTCATCTCGGTATCGACCGAGCCCGGCTGCACGGTGTTGACTGTGATACCGCGCGGGGCGAGGTCGCGCGCCCAGCCGCGAGTGTAGGCGGACACAGCTGCTTTCGTTGCTGAATAGTCGGCCACTCCTGGCCAGGGAGTGCGATCGGCGGCACCGGAGCCGATCGAGATGATGCGCCCCTGATCGCTGATGAGAGGAACTGCCGCGCGCACGGCTGCAGCGACGCCGCCGACGTTGATTGCGAACTGGCGATCGAAGGCCGCGACGTCGCTGTCGGGCGCGCCGACCTGGCCGACCACGAACACGCCCGCGTTGTTCACGAGAATGTCCAGCCTGCCGAAATGCCGGGCGGCATTGTTCACCAGCGCTTCAACCTGCAGTGGGTCTGCCTGATCGGCCTGAAAAGCTGCGGCGCGCACGCCCGCTTCCTTCAGTTCCTTGACCAGCGCCTCGGCGCGGTCGGCAGATGCCGAATAGCTGATGGCGACATCAGCGCCGTCATTAGCCAGGCGGCGGGCGATGGCGGCGCCGATGCCGCGTGAGCCGCCGGTGATGAGGGCGACCTTGTTGGCGAGGGGTTTGAACATGCTGTTCTCCGAGAGGGTGAGCGGTGGCGAAAAGCTACGCTGCCAGGGCTTCCGCGGCAACGATGCTCGTGGTGACATCGATGTTGCCGTGAACGGCCTTCGAGTACGGGCACATCTGGTGCGCCGCATGCGCAATGGCCTCGGCCACGTCCGTTGCGACACCCGGCATGCAGACGTCGATGCGGGCCTGGATGAAGTAGGCGTGCCCGGTCTGGCCGAGGTCGACTTCGATGTCGACCGACATGTCGGAGGGCAGCGCCACCTTCCTCGCCTTGGCTGCAACGCCCAGTGCACCGGTGTAGCAGGCCGACCAGGCTCCGGCGAACAACTGCTCCGCCGTCGGATGCAACTGGATCGCCTTGAGCGTGATTTCATTGCCGGCCTTGCCAGGAATCGACATCTGGATGTCGACGCGGTCATCGTCGCGCGAGGCGCCCTCACGGCGGCTGGCCGTCGTATGGGTCTTGCCCGTCAGCAGCACGGTTTGGATCTTGGTGGTCATTTCGGAATCCCTTTCAGTTTGGGTGAGTTGCGATGGCATGAAGTGTCGGATCGCACCCCGCGCTGACCAAGACGGTGGGCGGGACATCTTTATTTCCAGTTCGCCAATAATCCGACGATGGACCAGATCGCAGCCATGCGCGTGTTCGCCCGGGTCGTCGAAGCCGGCACCTTCACGCGGGCGGCCGACTTGCTGCAGATGCCAAAGCCCAGCGTGACCAAGCTGGTCCAGCAACTGGAGAGCCACTTGCGTGTGAAGCTGCTGCAGCGCACGACGCGGCGTGTCACGGTGACGCCGGAGGGCGCTGCCTACTACGAGCGCATCTCGCGGGTGCTGGCCGAGATCGATGACATCGAGGCCGATGTCACCAATGCCCAGGCCAGCCCCAGGGGCCGTCTGCGTGTGGACATCGGCTCTTTGCTGGCCAACCAGATCCTGATTCCCAGGCTGCCGGCGTTCCACGCGCGCTACCCGGACATCCTGCTCGAGCTTGGCGTGAGCGACCGGCCGGTCCACTTGATCGGCGAAGGGGTGGATTGCGTGCTGCGCGGCGGGGTGCTGAGCGACCCGTCGCTGGTGGCTCGCCGAGTGGCGCAGATGTCCTACATGACCTGCGCGACGCCCGACTACCTGAAGCGCCACGGCACGCCCGCGACGCCGGCAGATCTGCTCGACGGGCATCGGGTGGTGAGCTATCTCTCGTCGAGCACGGGGCGTCCATTTCCGCTGCGCTACGAACGCGGCGACGAGCGCGTCGAGATCAATGGGCAAGCCGTCATCGCCGTCAACGAAAGCACGGCCCACCTGACGGCGCTGCTGACCGGGCTTGGCGTGGCGCAGACCTTTGCCTTCATGGCGAAGCCGCACGTAGAGAGCGGGGCGCTGGTCCAGTTGCTGGCCGACTGGGAGCCGCCGCCGATGCCCGTGTCAGTGGCCTACCCAACCAGCCGGCACATGAGCGCCAAGCTGCGCGCGTTTGTCGACTGGACGGTGGAAGTGTTTGCGCCCTACGGTTCCGTCCGTCGCCGATGACACGACGGGGTAGGGGAACAATGAATGGCCGCAGGGGGGGCAGCTTGCGGTCATTCGCGCTCACCGAGTCGGAGGACCGCTATCGCTGCGAAGCAGAGAGCCGCCGGCCACGAGCGCTTTGCGCAGGACACTTCCCAAGACTCTCTCGTTGGTTGGAACTCGCGCTCCTCGTTATACTGTATGTTCATACAGCTATCGCCATGTTCTGTGCCGTGTACCGCCTTCGCGCCCGGGGTCAAAAGCTGGAGCGCGAGGTCGTGCAGCGCCACCCCGTGCACGGCGAGCTGCTGTTCACCGAGCGCCTGCACGACTCCCGGCCCGGCCGCAGCGTCATGGTGGCCATGCTGCTGCGCCCCGATGGCGAGAGCTACGTCATCCCGGTGCTGGACCGCGCCCGGGTAACGCGCATCCGCGGAAAGGGCGTGCTCATCGCCGGCACTGAAGTCAATCCGCGCGGGCGCGGACTCAAGAACATCAAGGCGGACCGCTATCGCCAGACGTGGTGGTGCGTGCCGGCGCCCTCGCCCACTTCGCCCCACACTTCGCCCACCTCGCCCCCTTGCGCCTCTCCCGGCTGACGCAGATGGCGTCGAGCAAGGCAGGACGTGGGCCGTCATACAGTTGCGGCCCCGACGCGCATCCGTCCATGCCGGTTGACCACCATGCTCATGCAATCCTGCAAGATTCGAGACCATGCGCGTCGCGACCTGGAACATCAACAACGTCATCCGGCGGCTGGACCTGCTGTGCAGCTGGCTCGAGCGCACGCGCCCGGACGTCGTGGCGCTGCAAGAACTCAAGACGCCCACGCAGGATTTCCCGCTGCAGCGCCTCCAGGCCCTGGGCTATGGGTGCCTGGCTGTCGGCCAGCGGACCTGGAACGGCGTCGCCCTCCTCGCCCGCGGCCACGAACCGCTGCCGGTCGCGACCTCGCTACCGGGCGACGCCCAGGACAAGGAGGCTCGCTATGTCGAGGCCGCCATCAACGGCGTGCTGTTCGCCTGCTTGTACCTGCCCAATGGCAACCCCCAACCTGGCCCCAAGTTCGACTACAAGCTGCGCTGGTTCGAGCGGCTGCGCCAGCGAGCGCAAGCGCTGTGGGAATCGGGGCAGCCCGTCGTTCTGATGGGCGACTGGAACGTGGTGCCCACCGACGCCGACATCTACAAGCCGGACACCTGGCGGGATGACGCGCTCCTGCAGCCGCAGCCGCGCGAGGCCTTTGCAGCCATCCTGTCCCAGGGCTGGACCGATGCCCTGCAAGACGCCAGGCCCAAGGACCGGTTCTTCACCTTCTGGGACTACCGGCGCAAGCGCTGGGAACGCAATGCAGGCTTGCGCATCGACCACATCCTGGTCGGCCGGTCTTTCAAGGTCGAGAACGTTGGGGTGGACCGCGAGGAGCGCGGCAGGGACAACGCCAGCGACCACGCGCCCGTGTGGGCGGAGCTCCGGCCCACCAGGTCAAAGAGGACGCCGCTGGCAGCCAAGCGCACGAACGAGCCCGATGGCCCTGTCCCGGCGAAACGCCGCGCACCGGCTGCCAAGTCCGCGCCCAGGTCCGCGCCCAAGTCCGAGGAGCGCCCAGAACCGCTATCGCACTACAACGCCAAGCGCGACTTCACCAAGTGAGGGGACGAGCAAGTCCAGGACCCGCCTGGCTACTTTCCCGACGGATAAGTCTCCGGCACCTCCCGCGCCGCATCCCAATGCGCACCCGCATCCAACGGCTGCACCGCCCGCGTCCGGTCGATGTGAATCACCGCATCAAACTGCTGCGGCAACTGCGCAAAGAAGTAGTGGCTGTGCCGCTCCGTCTCCGGCCGGTAGATCACGCCGATGGCGCGCTCCAACCTGGGCGCCTCCAGCCCCTGCACATGCGGCCCCTCCCGCAACGGCAGCACAAACCGGCCGATGCCGGCGGCATGCATGAGGTTCTCATAACTGTCCGGCCGCGAAGGCCGCACCTGCTTGCGCTGCGCCGGCGCGCCCCAGTCCGATGCGGCCGTCACGCTGCCGTCGTGCGTGGTCCAGCCCACCAGCACCGCGTCATCGCGGCCGTGGCGCTCGCGCACGAGCTGGCCCAGGTTGAGTTCTCCGCGGCGCTGGCCCATCTCGGTGGCCCGCGCATTCCCCAGATGGGAGTTGTGCGCCCACACCACGATCTTCGGTTGCTGGCCGACCGTCTTTGCCAGATGCCGCTCCAGCGCCTCCAGCGTCTGGGCCATGTGCTCGTCCCGCAGGTTCCACGACGACACGTCGCTCATGTACATGGTGCGGTAGTAGGTCTCGGCGTTGCCCACCAGCCGGGCGTTCTGCTCGGCGTCGAAGGCGTCTTCGGCATCGGCCTGGCCGGCAGTGCGCACGTCCTCCGCAATACGGCGGCGCAGGTCGACCAGGTTGGCAACCACCTGGTCCTCGCAGCCTTTCATGCCGCGCACGCCGGTCAGCAGGCCATAGAGCTGGCTGTCTTCGCCAAACTGGTCGAAGCACGCATAGCGCTCGCGGGCCAGGGCGGCGGCCTGCGGATGGGCAGATTCCAGGTAGTCGAGCACCGCGTCCATCGAGCTGTGCAGGCTGTACAGGTCCAGGCCGTAGAAGCCGGCGCGGCCGGGCGGTGGCCGCGCCAGGTTGTGGGCGTGCAGCCAGGCGACGAAGTCCAGCACGTCGGTGTTGCGCCACATCCAGGTCGGAAAGCGCTGGAAGCCGCGCAGCGATTCCTCGGGCGAGGCGTCGTCTTTCTGCTGCCCCAGGCCGCGCACGAAGCGGTTGACGCGGTGCGCGTCGGGCCAGTCCCCTTCCACGGCCACCGCATGAAAGCCCTTGCGCTCGATCAGCGCCTGGGTGATCCGCGCCCGGCCGGCATAGAACTCGTGGGTGCCGTGCGACGCCTCGCCCAGCAGCACGATATGCGCGTCGCCGATGAGGTCGACCACGGCCTGGTAGTCGTCGCCCTTCTCGTCCAGCGCCAGCGCCGCCGAGCGGATTGCGTTGACCAATTGCGCGTCATCCTGGGTCGTCATCGCCCTGCGCTTCCTTTCTTGCTGCGGGGCTCAGCGGCACGCCGCCGAACCTCGGCCAGCACGGTCTGTCTGTGCGGCAAGCGTCGTTCCCGCTGCGGTCCCGGCCCGTCCGCGCCGGCCTCTGCCGCCCGCTGCGCGCTGCAACAGTTGCCGTCAGGAATGCCGCAAGTGGGGCGGGTTGCGCAGCGCACAGGCCCCGAATCCAGCGCCAGCGCGGGGCCGCCCGCAGGTACGCGCCTTGCCGCATGGTGGTTCGTCATGCCAAGGGCCGCGTGCGCCCGCAACCCCTTGGCGTTCCATCAGGCGCAAGAAGGAGTTTTTCGAATGAAAGTCCGTGATGCGATGAGCACCGACATTGCGCTCGTCAGTCCCGACGAGACCATCCAGGAAGCCGCCCGCGCCATGGCGACCCGCGACGTGGGCGCCCTGCCCGTCGGCGAGAACGATCGCCTGGTGGGCATGGTGACCGACCGCGACATCGCCGTGCGCGCCGTGGCCCGGGGCCTGCCTGCGGAAACCAAGGTCCGCGAGATCATGTCCTCCGAGATCCGGTACTGCTTCGATGACCAGGACCTGGACGACATTGCCGCGAACATGGGCCACATCCAGGTGCGGCGGCTGCCCGTGGTCAACCGCGACAAGCGGCTGGTGGGCATCGTCTCCATCAGCGACGTGGCCGCCTGCGAAGACGAGAAGAAGACCGGCCGCGCGGTGGCCGGCATTTCGACGCCCGGCGGCGCACATTCGCAGCAGGCGATGCACTGAGCGAAGGCGGCGGCAAAGGCCGCATGGCCTGCTGCCGCCTCCCGTCCATCTGAAGAAGCAATAGGCCGTAAGACCGACGCCCCTGGCTTGAAAGCCAGTCAAGCTGTCTCGTCCTCCCATTGAGGGACGAACTGCCCAGTTGCGGGTGGCAGTCTCCTCACCCAGGCGCTGGAAAAAGAGCGCCAAGGAGGCTCGCCATGCTCGACACGTCATCGGCCATCCACACCGCCATCGCAGGCTGGGAGCTGCGCTTCGAGCCCCTCTTTGCCGGCCATCGCGGATTCGTCTTCCCATGCGATGCGCAGGGCCAGGTCGACATGAACAACCTGAGCGAGCGGGCGCTGCAGAACTACCTCTACGCCCGCGCCATGATGGGCCGCGAAACCGCCTGGCCGCGGGTGCAGCCCAGCCTGATGCACTGACAGGACGCGCCGGCGGCCGCCCGCCGTCGATCGGCCGGCACACGGCGCGGCGGCTTTCGGGAATTTGCAAGGGCCGGGCGCAATCCAAGCGGCATGGCCCGCGCGCTCATGCCGCCGCTGCTGATGACGATGTTGCTTTCCCTGGCCGGTGCTGCCTTGCTGGCCGGCGGGGGCGTTGTCGCGCAGCCGGCCTGGGCACAGCACCATCCCGCCGTCAAGGCGGCCGCCGCCCCGTCATCCGTGCAGCAGGGCCACGGCTTCTCGGCGCTGGTGGCCAGCCGCAGCGCCGCGGTGGTCGAGATCCACACGCTGCGCGGCTGGCGCGGCACCTCCGACACGGACGCAGAAACCGGCGCCGAGTTCATGCCCGACGGCGAATTCGCCGACCGCCTGGCATGGCCGCTGCCCACGGGCACGCCGTATGCGCAGGCACCCCAGGTCCGAGACCTGGCGTCCGGCTTCATCGTCGCCGCCGACGGCCTGATCATGACCAGCGCCCACGTGCTGGCCAACGCCGAGGAAGCGCAGGTGCGGCTGGCCGACGGGCGCCGCTTTGGCGCACGGCTGGTGGGCAGCGACCCGCGCGGCGACGTGGCGCTGCTGCGCATCGACGCGCACGGCCTGCCGGTGGCGCCCATCGGCAGTTCGTCGCGGCTGCGACCGGGCGACTGGGTGGCCGCCATCGGCTCACCGTTCGGCTTCGGCGGCAGCGTGACCAGCGGCGTGGTGAGCGCCAAGAACCGCTTCATCGGCGGCGCGGGCGAGGTGCCCTACATCCAGACCGACGTGCCCATCAACCCCGGCAGCTCGGGCAGCCCGCTGTTCGACAGCCGCGGCGAGGTGGTGGCGCTCAACTCGATGATCTACACCGGCTCGGGCGGGTTCATGGGCGTGTCGTTCGCCGTGCCCATCGACCTGGCCATGCGGTCGATGGCGCGGCTGCTCTCGTCGGGCGGTAGCGTGCCGCGCGTGCGTCTGGGCGCGCAGTTGCAGGCGCTGACGCCGCCGCTGGCCCAGTCCTTCGGCCTGCCGCAGGCGACCGTCGGCGTGCTGGTGGCCAAGGTCGAGCCCGGCGGCGCGGCACAGGGAGCCGGGCTGGCCATGGGCGACGTGGTGACGGCCATCGACGCCCGCCCGGTCGCGGCCTTGCCCGAGCTGCTCCAGCAGATTGCGCAGCGCATGCCGGGCAGCAGCAGCACCCTCACCTACTGGCGCCAGGGCGCCCTGCGCAGCGCACAGGTGCAATGGATGCAGGACCCGGGTGCCGCCGTCCATGCTGCGCCCGCGGCAGTCATGGATCCGGCGGCAGCGCAGGACGGGCTGGGCCTGCGCCTGGGCGAGCTGCCCGCGCAGCGGCGGCA
>NZ_BCUU01000028.1 GCF_001591385.1 Variovorax soli NBRC 106424 | reverse complement strand
TCTAGCGGCCACTGCATCAATGTCCTGATCTGATCGATACAAGTCCCAGGATGCACGGCAAGCTCATGGCATCCCTCGGAAAATTGGTCTATCGTCCAATTTCCGCCGCGGATCCCGCACATGAACACTTGTCTTGTTGTGATCGATGCACAGGAGTCCTTCCGTCATCGCCCGTACTTCACCGAGGATGACCTGCCGGCCTACCTGCAGGCGCAGAACGCGCTCATCGCCGGCGCGCAGAAGGCGGGCCTGCCCATCGTCCGGGTCTTCCACGTCGACGGGCCGGCGGATGCATCCAACGCCTTCGCCCGCGAATCGGGCCATGTCCGTCCGCTGGACGGGCTGGCGCCTTTCGAGCCCGCACTCACGGTGCACAAGAGCCGGCACAGCGCGCTGGTGGGAACGGGGCTGGACGTGTGGCTCACCGAGCAGGGCTTGCGCCGGATCATCGTGAGCGGCGTGCGCACCGAGCAGTGCTGCGAAACCACCGCGCGCCATGCCTCGGACCTGGGCTGGACCGTCGACTACGTCACCGACGCCACCCTCACCTGGGACATGCGGCAACCCGACGGCCGCCCGCTGTCGGCGCAGGACATCAAGGCGCGGACAGCCACCGTGCTGGCCGGCCGCTTCGCCACCGTCGCCACGGTGGACGAAGCACTCGCACGGGCCGCTGCATGAGCTTGCAGGTGCAGATCCTCGCCTTCGACGGTGTCGAAGCACTGGACTTCGCCGGTCCGTTCGAAGTCTTCACGACGGCCAGCCGGGTTCATGTGCGCCGCCACCCAGGCGAGCCACCGCTCTTCGAGGTGAAGTCGGTCGCCGCCTGCGACGTGGTCCTGGCGCGCGCCGGCCTGCGGCTGCTGCCCGACTGGTCATTGGACGAGGCGCCGCCGGCCGATGTGCTCGTCGTTCCCGGCGGCGTGGTCGATGCCGCGCTCGCGAGCCCCGACACCCTGCGCTGGATCGGCTCGCAGGCCCGCCAGGCACGCATCACGGCCTCCGTCTGCACCGGCGCCTTCGTGCTCGCAGCCAGCGGCGTGCTGCAAGGCAAGGCGCGCGTCACCACGCACTGGGAAGACGTCGCGGAACTGCGCGAGAAGTTTCCGCAACTCGACGTGGTGGACGACGTGCGCTGGGTCGACGGCGGGAGCATCGTCACCTCGGCCGGCATCAGCGCGGGCATCGACATGAGCCTGCACCTGGTCGAACGCCTGGCAGGCCGCGACCTGGCGCTGCGCACCGCACGCCAGATGGACTTTGCATGGACCACCCACCCGACCAGCCCATCCGCGTAGTTTTCGCGCTGCTCGACGGCAGCCTGGTGCTCGACTGGGCCGGCCCGGCCGAGGCACTGCGCATCGCCAACCAGTTCCTGCGCGAGCGCGGGCAGCCGGAGCGCTTCGTTGTCGAGTTCGCCGGCCCGTCGCCCACCACCGTCAGCTCGGTCGGGGTGCAGCTGTGCGGCCTCTCGCCCCTGCCTGCGCAATGGGACGGCCCGGCCTGGGTGGTGCTGGTGGGCCAGCCGGGGCGGGTCATCGACGTGACAAGCGATGCGGCGCGGCAACTCATCCATTGGCTGCGCGGCCAGCGCTTTGCAGCCGGCCGGCTCGAACTGCTGACCATCTGCGCCGGCTCGCTGCTGGCGGCGCATGCCGGCGTGCTCACCGGCCGGCGCGCCACCACGCACCACCACCACCTGCAGGAGCTGCGCGAAACCGACGCCCGCTGCGACGTGGTGGCCAACCGCGTCTTCGTGCTCGATCCGCCCATCTACAGCAGCGCGGGCGTGACGACCGGCATCGACCTGGTGCTGCACCGCATCGGCGAGGTGTGCGGAGCGCCGCTGGCCGCCCAGGTGGCGCAGACCATGGTGGTGGCGCAGCGGCGCGGCCCGCACGACCCGGAGCTGTCGCCCTTCCTCGCCTACCGCAATCACCTGCACGCCGCGTTGCACCGGGTGCAGGACGCCGTGAGCGAAATGCCCCAGCACGACTGGAACGTGCCGCGCATGGCCGAGGTCGCGCACACCTCGCCGCGCCACCTGACGCGGCTGTTCGTCGAACACGCCGGGGTGGCGCCGCTGGCGTATCTGCGCCGCCTGCGGCTGGCCAGCGCGCAGCTGGCGCTTCAGGCCGGTGCCAGCGTCACGCGGGCGGCCGAACTCTCCGGATTCGGGTCGGACACGCAACTGCGGCGTGCATGGCGCCAGTTCGGCCTGGACGGCTCGCCTTCGGCGGCGTCATCCGCGGCGCGGCCGCAGAGCGCCTGAGTTCACGTGTAGCCGCAAAAGCGAAGCACATGCCCATCGGGCTCGCGGATGGCGAACTCGCGCAATCCCCAAGGCTGCGAGACCAGCGGCTCGACGATCGTGACACCGCGGCGCGCATAGGCGTCGTGCAGTCCGTCCACATCGTGGCCCACGTGGATCACGATTTCGCCCCTCCAGGCGTCACCGGTGGCGGGCGCATCGGTGCACTGCCAGAGCCGGATGTAGACCGGGTCGCCATGACGCCGGTCGTCGCCCTTCTTCACCCGTGCGTAGCTCGGCGGCTCGCCGGCGATGAAGTCGATCTCGAAGCCCAGCACGTCCCGGAAATAGCGGGCGGCGCGCGCCGCGTCCGCCACCGGCAGCACCGGCTGCACGCCATGGAACTGGTGCCGTGTGCCCAGGTCAGCTTCCGGCATGCGCGCCCTCAGCCGGCGGCGCGGCGCAGGCCGGCGCAGCGCTCGGCAATGACGTCGATGTCGAGCGCGTCTTCTGCGTGCGTCAGGTAGGTTTCCAGGTCGCGCACGGCCAGCGCGTTGTTGCCCTGCCCCGCATGCGCCAGGCCGCGGTCGCGGTATTCGCTCCACGCCTCGGGCAGGAGGACGACGAGGCGGTCCTGCACGGCAATGGCGCGCTGCCAGTCTTCCTGCGTGTGGTGGATTTCCTTCAGGTTGCGCAGCATGCGCGCAATGATTTCTCGGGGTGCGGCCGGCTGCAGGTACAGGCCCAGGGGCACGTCGAATTCGCCCACCAGCCCACTGCTTCTCTTGTAGGGCTCCAGCCGTTCGCTCAGCTCTTCGCGCGAGAGCGAGCGGCCTGTGAACGGGTCGATCACCACCTGCCCCTTGGGCATGGTGACCTTGAGCATGAAATGCCCGGGAAACCCCACGCCGCGCGCATGCAGGTTGAGCCCCTGCGCCAGTTCGAGCCACAGCACCGCCAGCGAAATCGGAATGCCGCGGCGCGTGCGCAGCACGGCGTTCAGGTAGCTGTTGTCGGGGTCGTAGTAGTCGTTGACGTTGCCGCCGAAGCTCAGGTCGTGAAAGAAGAACTGGTTGAGGGCGCGAAGGCGCTGCAGTGGCGCCGCGTCGGCCGGCAGGCGGCGGCGCAGCCTGGCCAGCAGCTGGTCGACATCGCCCAGCACCTGCTGCACATCGAGTTCGGGATATTCGTCCTGCGCCAGGCTGGCGGCGGCTTCGAGCAACGGGAACTGTTCGTCGCTTTGAACCAGCGTGGCGAAATATTCGAGTGCGGTCGGGGCCGAGATGCTCAGGGACATGTGCCTTTGTAGTTGACGCCCAAATGGGCGTCAAGGCAAGCCCATCGGGCTAGTGGCGCAAGAGTTTTTTCAGGTTCAGTCCGCTCGCCAGCAGCACCCCGAAATAGACCACCGCGGCGCCGGCGAGGAAGGCCGCCAACATGCCGATGCGGCGCAGCGGATCGGCACGCATTGCCACCCAGTCGAAATGGTGCGCGCCCCAGTACAGCAGGCCGCCCAGCGCCGCCGTGGCCACCAGCACGCGCAGGATGAACAACGGCCAGCCGCTGACAGGCTTGTAGGTGCCCGCGCGCAGAAGACCCGCCAGCAACCAGAGCGAGTTGACCAGCGCGCCGATGCCGATCGACAAGGTCAGCGCCGCATGATGCAGGTGCGGCACCAGGAAGAAGTTCAGCACCTGGGTGAAGACCAGCACGCCCACGGCAATGAGCATGGGCGTGCGCATGTCGTGCTTGGCGTAGTAGCCCGGCGCCAGCACCTTGATGGCGACGATGCCCAGCAGGCCCACGCCGTAGCCCACCAGCGCCGCGCTGGTGCGCGCCACGTCGTTGGCGCTGTAGAGGCCGTAGTGGAACAGCACCGCCACCAGCGGGCCCGAGAACACCAGCAAGGCCATGGCGCTGGGCAGCGACAGCAGCAGCACCAGGCGCAGGCCCCAGTCGAGCATGGACGAATAGCGGTCGTGGTCGCCGGATGCGCGGGCGCCCGCCAGCTGCGGCATCAGCACCACGCCCAGGGCCACGCCGAGCATGGCCGTTGGAAATTCCATGAGCCGGTCGGCGCCGGTCACCCAGGTCACGCTGCCGGGCGCCAGGTGCGAGGCGATCTGCGTGTTGATGAGCAAGGAGATCTGCGCCACGCTCACCCCCAGCAGGGCCGGCAGCATCAGCCGGATGACCTTGCGCGTGGTCTCGTCCTGCCAGGCGGCGCGGATCCTGCCCCAGGTCAGGCCGATGCGCGGCAGCAGCCCCAGGCGGCGCAGCGCCGGCAGCTGGAGCGCCAGCTGCAGCGCGCCGCCCACCATCACGCCCACGCACTGGGCGTAGATCGGCTCGATGCCATGGCGCCGGAACCATGGCGCGCCCAGCACGATCGAGCCGATGAGGCACAGGTTGAGCAGAACCGGCGATGCGGCCGGCACCGCAAATCGCTTCCAGGTGTTGAGGATGCCGCCGGCCAGCGCCACCAGCGACATGAAGGCGATGTACGGGAACATCCACCGCGTCATGACCACCGCGGCCTCGTAGCCGTGCGCCGTCTGGCGCAACCCGCTGGCCATGGCCCACACCATCAGCGGCGCGGCCAGAACGCCTGCAATGCTGAGCAGCACCACCGCCCAGGTCAGCAGGGTGGCCACATGGTCGACCAGCACCTTGGCGCCGGCCTCGCCCTGCTCCGCCTTGCGCGCCGCCAGCACCGGCACGAAGGCCTGGCTGAAGGCGCCTTCGCCAAATACCCGACGAAACAAGTTGGGAATACGGAAGGCGACGTTGAAGGCGTCCGTGAGAGCGCTGACGCCGAATACCGAGGCGAAAAGCACGTCCCGCACCAGGCCGGTGATGCGCGAAGCCAGGGTCAGCAGGGAGACGGTGGAGGCGGACTTGAAAAGCGACACCGGGCGAGTGTATGGGCTCGAGAACTGGCCCCCACGCTTCCCCGCTTCGCGAGGTCCGCTGCCCCCCCAAGGGGGCGCCTTTCGTCTTGGGGCGGCCCGGCGACGAAAAGGCCCAGCCGCCCTAGTAGGCCGGTTGGGCTACAATAGAGGGCTTTGCTGCATCATCCCCAGACACCTTAAGGATACTGAACCATGGCATCGTCCAAGCCCAAGAAAAAGAACCCGCGCCTCGCGTCGGGCCGCAAGCGCGTCCGCCAGGACGTCAAGATCAACGCCGCGAACACCTCGCTGCGCTCCAAATACCGCACCGCCGTGAAGAACGTCGAGAAGGCCGTTGCCGCTGGCGACAAGACCAAGGCCGCCGAACTCTTCGCCAAGGCACAAAGCATCGTGGACACGGTGGCCGACAAGGGCATCTTCCACAAGAACAAGGCCGCTCGCGACAAGAGCCGCCTGTCGGCCAAGGTCAAGGCCCTGGCCACCGCCGCCGCCTGAGGCTTTTCCAGGCAACACCCAGCCCGGACCTTCACCGGTCCGCCGTTTGATCGGGGTGCGCTGCAGCAAAGAAAACGAAAAACCGCCTTCGGGCGGTTTTTTCATGGGCGGCTGGTTTCGAGCGCACATCGGCGCAGGTGTTCGCGCCAACTCAGGACGCTGCCAAGTTCGCCGGACGGGACGGCGCACAGCAAGGCACGCACCACCTGGAGGTAGGCCGACTGCGCCAGCCGGATCGTCCCCCGCACAACCCACGAGTGCCTGGCGCACCCGCCAGGCATCGGCGCAGCGCACGGTGACATGCAGGACCTGGAAGCACACAGACCGCTGCGGCTTGCGGCGGGCGAATTCGAGCACCTCATGGTCACGGTAGGCGGCATAGGCCATCGACGAACACCTTTCTCCATTGCAGATGCGATGCAGTCTGGGCAGGCGGGCATAAAAGCGGTGCAAAAAGACAGGCGTCCCGCGTAAATGCAGCCGATCGGTGCCGGCGCTTTTTCGCAAATTTGATGTGCGTGCCATGAGTCTTTACGGCGCGTTGACCAGAGCGGCCCTAGCCTTGCCGCTCTTTCAACAACAACGCACATCACGCATGCACATGCAACTCACACGCCTGGGCACCGTCGGCGCGATTCTTCTGGCACCGGCGCTGGCGTCCGCGCAAGCCGCTGGGCCTTCTGAAGCATCCCCGATCACGGCCAACGTCACGCTGACCACCAACTACAAGTTCCGCGGCCAGGACCAGGACGTGCTGGGCAGCAACGGCAACTTCAAGACCAGCGCCGTCAAGCCGGCCCTCCAGGGCGGCTTCGACTACGCCCACGAAAGCGGCTTCTACATCGGCAACTGGAACTCCAGCGTCAACTGGATGGACGGCAACTCCATCGAGATGGACGTCTACGGCGGCTACAAGTTCAAGGCCGGCGGCCTGGACTGGGACGTGGGCACCCTGGGCTACATCTACCCTGGCGCCACCCAGGGCAACACCTGGGAAATCTACGGCTCGGGCAGCTACGCCAGCGCCTTTGGCGCCTTCACCCTGAAGTACTCGCACACCGTCTCGGACGACTACTTCAACTGGGCCGGCGCCAAGGCCGGCTCGGGCCTGTCGGGGCGCAACACCGGCTACCTGAACCTGGGCTACGCCTACGAGGTGGTGCCCAAGCTCACGCTCAAGGCCGCGGTGGGCTACACCTTCTTCGCCTCCGACATCAAGGACAACACCGTCGCGCAGAACTACTACGACTACAACGTGGGCGCTTCGTACGACTTCGGCGGCGGCCTGTCCCTGGGCGGCTATGTGCAGGGCGCCAACAAGGGCAGCGCCTTCGAGGTGACCGGCGCGGACGGCAAGACCCGGAGCCCCAACAAGGCCCGCTTCATCGTGGCCCTGACCAAGACGCTGTAATGCCAAGAAAGCCGCCGGCGGGCTTGGAGCCCGGCGGCGGCTTTCTGTGTTGGGCTGGTTCAGCCCGCGATCAGCTCAGGTCGGCCTTGAACTTGTCGATGGCTGTCTGGCCGCACTGCTCGTCCAGGTGGCCGCCCGGGGCGCCGGCGACGCCCACGGCGCCGATGACTTCATTGCCGGCCTTGATCGGCAGGCCGCCACCCAGCACCAGGAAGCCGGGGATGTCGGTCAGCGTCGCAGCGCCGGGGTTCTTCTGCGCGTTCTCGAGGATCGTCTTGGTGGGCGTCTTGGCCGAGAGCGAGGTGAAGGCCTTGCGCTCGGAAGCCTGCACGGTGTGCGGGCCGGCGTTGTCGGCACGCTGCAGGGCGCGCAGCACGCCGCCGCGGTCGACCACCGCGGCCGACACGTTGTAGCCGCTGGCGCTGCAGACGGCCACGGTGGCGGCGGCGATCTGGTTGGCCAGTTCGAGCGAGATGTTCTTCTCGGTGCGCACGCCGCTGTTCTGAGCTTGGGCGCCGAAGGCCGCCAGCACGAGGGCGGCGGCGAGGGCGATACGGGGACGGATGGACATGGTCTGCGTTCTCCAGTTTCAACAACAATCGATGTTCGCGAGGCATCGCGCCGCGCTTGTTCGCATTGTTGAAAACGGCCCTCGCACGGTCCATTCGTACGGCTACGCGCGCCGCTCCGTAGTTCTACGGTGTGCCGTCCGCGTCCACCAGGTCGGCGTAGTGCCGGATGAGCTGCGCCAGCGAATCGCTTTCCAGCTTGGTGAAGATGTTGGCGCGGTGGCTCTCCACGGTGCGTGGCGACAGGTTGAGCGCCCGCGCGATCTCCTTGTTGGACAGGCCCCGCACGATGTGCGCCAGCACCTCGCGCTCGCGTTCGGACAGCTGTGCGAAGCGTGCGCGCGCCGCCTGGTCGACGCGGCCGCGCTCGCGCGAGCGCACGTGGCGCCGCACGGCCTGGCGCAGCGCCTCCAGCAGTTCTTCGTCGTCGACGGGCTTCTCGAGGAACTCGGCCGCGCCGGACTTGAAAGCGCGCCGGCACATCTCGACCGTGGCGTGGCCGGTGAGCATGAGGATGGGCTGGTCCACGCCCTCGGCCACCAGCGTTTCGAGCACCGTCAGGCCGCTGATGCCGGGCATGCGCACATCCAGCACGATGGCGCCGATGCCGCCGCGGTCGAACTCGGCCACGAAGCGCTGCGCGTCGCTCCAGGTCTGCACGCGCAGCCCGATGGTGCCGATGAGCAGCGCCAGGCTGTCGCGCACCGCCGCATCGTCGTCGATCAGGTGGATCAGCGGCGACTGGTGGGATGAAGAGGTCGATGATGAAGTCTGCAACTCGCTCATTGATTGCGCCTTGAACGTCGGTGCTATGCCGCGCGCGGCAGGCGAAGCACGAAGCAGGCGCCGCGGCCATCGGGGCCCGCCACGGCCCGCAGCGAGCCGCCCATTTCCTGCGCCAGCGTCTCGCACAGGCTCAAGCCCAGGCCCAGGCCATGCTCGCGCGTGCTGAAGAAGGGCTCGAAGATGCGCGGCAATACCTCGGGGGCGATGCCGGGCCCGTTGTCGCACACGCGCACTTCGCAGTGGCGCGAGTCGCCGGCCGCCGCGCCGTAGTGCAGGTCGATGCGCCGCGTCTGCGCGTCCTGCTGCTGCATGGCCTGCATGGCGTTGAGCAGGAGGTTGTGCACGATCTGATCCACCGCCACCGGATCGCCGCTGGCACGCACCGGCTGATGCGTGCCGCCGCCCGCATGCAGCCGAACCTCCACGCCGTGGCGCGACAACTCGGGCTGCAGCAGGTCGAGCGAACGGCGCAGCACGTCGTGCAGGTTCAGCGCCTGGCCGGCGCGGCCGCTGGCGGGCCGCTCGATGGCGCGGCGAAGTCGCCCCACCACGTCGGAGGCGCGCCGGGCCTGCTCGGCCGCCTGCCCCATGGCGCTGCGCGCGGTGGCCAGCTCGTCGGGCCCGGCCTGTTCGTCCAGCAGGCGGCGCGCGGCCTGCGTGTTGGCCAGCACCGCCGTCAGCGGCTGGTTGAGTTCATGCGCCATGCCAGCCGCGAGTTCGCCCAGGGCATTGAGGCGCGCCACCTGGGCAAAGCGCACGCGCTCTTCCGCGCGCCGGCGCTCGGTGCGCTGCAGTTGCAGCCAGCGCGCGCCGGCCGTCAGCAGGGCCACGCCCGCCGTCCATAGCAGCATCCAGCCCCAGGGCAGCTCGCCCAGGCGCACCGTACGCTCGGCCATCACGTCGAAGTCCTGGCTGGCGGAGGCCAGGTGCTTGTGGAACTCGAAGTGCCAGGGGCCTTGCGCCCTGGCGCCCGGCTGCACCACGAATTGCTGCCTGTCGGTCTGCAGGCTCAGGCGCACCGGGCTGGTCTTGGGGTCCATCGGCCAGTCGGCCCAGGGCACGGTGCGCGCCAGGTCCACGTCCAGCGCGAAGCTGGCGGGCTGCGCGGCCATCACCAGCCAGTAGCGGCCGGCGGCCAGATCGTGCGGGCCGAGCTGCGGGCGCTGGGCCGTGCTCGATTGGGCTTCCGCAGCCGCCAGACGCGGGTCGGGCCATTCGGCGCCGGCATCGCGCCGTGCCACCGCAAGGATCGAGGGATAGACGCTGGACAGGCGCTGTTCCGCGCCTGCGCGCTCGCCGGCGCCGCCCAGCAGCGCCAGCGTGGCCAGCACGGCGTCGTACTGCACCACCTGCTGGCTCAGCAGGCGGTGGGCGATGCGGGCCTGGGTGTCGAACTCGTCGCGCAGCTGGCGCAAGCCGTCATGCGCGATCCAGGCGGCGCCGCCGGCACTGGCCACCAGCCAGGCCAGGATCCAGATTCCGAGTGCGCCCCATCGTGCTTTCATCGGGCGCCATTGTGCAGTGCCCTGCCGCGCCTGCATGGCGTGCGGGGCCGCGTGCTCAGCCCTTCTTCGTGGGCGGCTCGGGGACGTCAGGCACGAGGCAGGCCTCGGCCATCTGCAGGTTGTTGTCGCGCGCGAAATTGATGACGAAATCCCAGGCCATGGGCTCGTAGTCCCGCAGTTCGCGGTTGACCACCACGCACTTGATGCCGTTGACCACCATCGGCACGCACCACGGCGAATAGCTCAGGTGGCTGCCGGGCTGCGGTCCGCCCGGCCTGAACGAGCACATCACGCCGGCCAGACGCTCCGCCCAGTCGCTCGGCCGGAAGGTGCGGCCGTCTTGGGTGATGCCCTGGATGAAGATTTCTTTGGCGCTGGGAGAGACCATGAGGTGCGGGGATGTGCTGCAATGTTGCAGCGCACAAGGATTCTACCTTTCGGCGGCTTGGCCGCCCCGCCCAGGGGGCATTGCAGTAATGCGCAATCCTCAAGGAATCCGTCATGGGCGGCGCCTAGAATTTGCCCTTCCTTTTCCCTGTTCACCTCCCCCATCCGGAGAACCGAATGAGCTCCAACGCCCAGCCCTCGTCGCCCCACGTCATGAACACCTACGGTCGTCTGCCGATCGCCTTGTCGCATGGCCAGGGTTGCCGAGTCTGGGACACCAGCGGCAAGGCCTACCTGGACGGCCTGGGCGGCATCGCCGTGAACACCCTGGGCCACAACCACCCCGAGCTGGTGCCGGCCCTGCAGGACCAGCTCACCAAGATCATCCACAGCTCCAACTACTACCACGTGCCCGGCCAGGAGCAGCTCGCCACCAAGCTGACCGAACTCTCCGGCCTGACCAACGCCTTCTTCTGCTGCACCGGCCTGGAAGCCAACGAGGCCGCGCTCAAGCTCGCACGCAAGTTCGGCCACGACAAGGGCATCGAGCGCCCCGAGATCGTGGTGTACGAGGCCGCCTTCCACGGCCGCAGCATCGCCACCCTGTCGGCCACGGGCAACCCCAAGGTGCAGGCCGGCTTCGGCCCGCTGGTGGAAGGCTTCATCCGCGTACCGCTCAATGACATCGAGGCGCTGAAGAAGGCCACCGAAGGCAACCCGAACGTGGTGGCCGTGTTCTTCGAAACCATCCAGGGCGAAGGCGGCATCAACCCCATGCGCTGGGAATACCTGCGCCAGGTGCGCCAGCTGTGCGACGAGCGCGACTGGCTCATGATGATCGACGAAGTGCAGTGCGGCATGGGCCGCACCGGCAAGTGGTTTGCGCATCAGTGGGCCGGCATCAAGCCGGACGTGATGCCGCTGGCCAAGGGCCTGGGCTCGGGCGTGCCCATCGGCGCCGTCGTGGCCGGCCCCAAGGCCGCCAACATCTTCGGCCCGGGCAACCACGGCACCACCTTCGGCGGCAACCCGCTGGCCATGCGCGCGGGCATCGAGACCATCCGCATCATGGAAAAGCACAAGCTGCTCGAGAACGCCGACAAGGTGGGCTCGCACCTGAAGGAGTCGCTGCAGCGCGAGCTGGGCAGCCTGCCCGGCGTGAAGGAAGTACGCGGCCAGGGCCTGATGCTGGGCATCGAGCTCGACCGCCCCTGCGGCGCCATCCTGCAGCGCGCCTGCGACGCCGGCCTGCTGCTGAGCGTGACGGCCGACAGCGTAATCCGCCTGGTGCCCCCGCTCATCCTGAGCCAGGCCGAGGCCGACGAGATCGTGGCCATCCTGGTGCCCATCGTGAAGAGCTTTCTTGCAGAATCCAAGGCATGAGTACCGCAGCTGCACCCGCCATCCGCCACTACCTGCAATTCGGCGACTTCTCGGCCGACGAGTACGCGCACCTGTTCGCGCGCGCGGCCCTGATCAAGAAGAAGTTCAAGACCTACGAGAAGCACCAGCCACTGACGGACCGAACGCTGGCCATGATCTTCGAGAAGGCCTCCACGCGCACCCGCGTGAGCTTCGAGGCCGGCATGTACCAGATGGGCGGCAGCGTGGTGCACCTGACCACCGGCGACAGCCAACTCGGCCGCGCCGAGCCCATTGAAGACAGCGCCAAGGTCATCAGCCGCATGGTCGACCTGGTGATGATCCGCACCTTCGAGCAAGCCAAGATCGAGGCCTTTGCCGCGCATTCGCGCGTGCCGGTCATCAACGGCCTGACCAACGAATTCCACCCCTGCCAGATCCTGGCGGACATCTTCACCTACATCGAGCACCGCGGCTCCATCCAGGGCAAGACGGTGGCCTGGGTGGGCGACGGCAACAACATGGCCAACACCTGGCTGCAGGCCGCCGAGATCCTGGGCTTCACGGTGCATGTGAGCACGCCCACCGGCTACGAGGTGGACCAGGCCGTGGCGGGCGTGCGTTCCAGCAGCAGCTACAAGGTCTTCAAGGACCCGATGGAAGCCTGCCGCGGCGCCGACCTGGTCACCACCGACGTATGGACCAGCATGGGCTACGAAGCCGAGAACGAAGCGCGCCGCCAGGCCTTTGCCGACTGGTGCGTCGACCAGGACATGATGCGCATCGCCAAGCCCGATGCCCTGTTCATGCACTGCCTGCCCGCGCACCGCGGCGAGGAAGTCGAAGCCGAAGTCATCGACGGGCCGCAGTCGGTGGTGTGGGACGAAGCGGAGAATCGCATGCACGTGCAGAAGGCGTTGATGGAGTACCTGCTGCTGGGCAGGATTTCCTGACCATTGATCTCTTCGCATCAGGCGCGCCAGTCGTCCAGGCTGGCGCGCCTGATTGCTTTCGAGCGCGGGCTCAGTCCCCCGCCAGCACCCGCCGCGTCAGTCCGCTGGGCAACGCATGCGCCTTCTCCAGCATGGCCTGGTAGTACGGCCACAGCCGCAACGCGGCGGCATGGCTGCCCGCCCATTGCGCCTGGATGGCCGGCGCCAGCGCGCGGATCTCATCACGGATGGCGCGGGCATCGATCGACACATGCTCGCCATCGCGCACCACCACTTCCCCGTTGACGATCACGTGCCGCACGGAGCTGCCATCCTCGCTGTAGACGAGCTGTCGCCGCACATCGTTGCACGGGATGAAGGCCCAGCGGTCCAGGTCGAGCAGGATGATGTCGGCCAAGGCGCCCGGAATGAGCTGGCCAAGCTCGCCTTCGCGCCGCACGGCGCGTGCGCCGCCTGCAGTCATCGCGTGCAACACCTCGCCGTGCCGCGGCCATCGGGACGAGTCCGCGCTGCTGAGGTTGTGTACCAGTCCGGCCATCTTGCCGGCCAGCCACAGGTTGGCCGTGTCGTCGGTGCACAGCTCGTCGGTGCCGATGGCAATGGGCACGCCCACGTCGCGCAACGCCCGCCATGGCATCACGCCACTGCCCAGACGAAGGTTGCACACGGGGTTGTGCGCCACCACGGCGCCGCTGTCGGCCAGGAGGCGCAAATCATCGTCGTCGATCCATACCGCATGGATGATCTGGCAGCGCTCGTCGAGAACACCCGCTTCGTGCACATGCCGCAGCAGCGATTGGCCGAAGCGCTCCAGGCCTGTCGCGCGCTGCAGCTTGGTCTCCAGCACGTGCAAGTTGTACGGCAGGTCGTGGCGACGGCTGAGCTCCCCGAGCGCCTGAAGGTAGGGGCGCGTCACGCGCTGCGGTGCGGAGCATGACACGGCCGCTGCCAGGCGTCCCTGCGCCGCACCGTGCCAGCGGGTGATGAGGTGCTGGTAGAGCGCCAGGAGTTCGTCGGCGCCCTGCAGCGGCGCGGCTTCCATTTCTGAACGCATCCGGGCCGGCAGCAGCTCGCGCAGGTACGGAAACTTGTCGTACTCCACGATGTTGGGCTGGTCGATGGCCACGGTGGCGCGGATGCCTGCGTCGGCATAGGCCTGCATGACGGTGTCGATGCCCTGCGGCGTGGCCACCGGCACGTGATAGGCATCGTCATGGACCGTGGTGATGCCGCGTTCGAGCATCTCCAGCGCACCCATCATCGTGCGCAGATAGGCCATGCGATGGCCGTCTCCGCTCTGCGCCAGCGGCGGCACCTCGTAGAGCATGAAAAGCTCCAGCGGCAACCCGTCGAGCTGCCCGCGCATCAGGTTGCCGGGGGAATGGAAATGCGCATTCACCAGGCCCGGCATGGCCAGCATGCCGCGTGCATCCAGTGTCGGCGTCCCTGGCGAAACCGAGAGCTCCAGGCCGATGGATTCGATGCGCCCATCGCGCAGCAGGATGTCTGCCTTTGCCCATTCGCGGCCCGCCGCGTCCAGGCTGAGCACGCGCGCGCCCTGGATCAGCAGCGGGCCCGATGAAGGCGCGCCGCATACTTCTTCCGGGATTCTCATCGTGCCAATGCCTCCTGCTCGGCAAAGGCGCGGTCGACTTCGTCGGCCAGCAGTTCCGCAAGTCGGTCATGCAGCGCATGGAAGGCCGCGTCTCGCGGGTTGCGCGGGCGCGGCAGATCCACCGGCACGATCTCCTTGATGCGCCCGGGGCGGGCGGTGAACACCACGATCCGGTCGGCCAGGCCGATGGCCTCTTCGATGGAGTGCGTCACCAGCAGCATCGATGCGCCGCTCTCCCGCCAGAGCTGGAGCAGGTAGGCCTGCATCTTGGCGCGTGTCTGGATGTCCAGCGCCGCGAAGGGCTCGTCCATCATCAGTACCTTGGGCTTGAGTGCGAGCGCCCTCGCCATCGCTGCGCGCTGGCGCATGCCACCCGAGAGCTCGGCCGGCCGCTTCAGTTCGAAGCCGTTCAGGCCCACGCGCGCGAGCAATTCCATGGCACGCACTTCCCGCTGCGGCTTTGGCATGCCCCGCAGCGCCAGCCCATAGGCCACGTTGTCGCGGATGTTGAGCCAGGGAAACAGCGCCGCTTCCTGGAAGATCATTCCTCGCTCGGGGCTGGTGCCCTCGATACTTCGGCCCTCGCTCAAAAGCTCGCCGCGCGTGGCCTGCTCGAGCCCCGCCAGCAGATACAGCAACGTGCTCTTGCCGCAGCCTGACGGGCCGAGCAAGACCACGAACTCGCCCGGCTTCACCGCGAAGCTGATGTCCTGCAGCGCGGCAAAAGGCTTCTCGCTTTCCGCGTTCCAGGTCTTGCCGACGCCACGGCATTCAATGGCCGGTGTGTTCGATGTGCTCATGCGCTTCTCCCGCCGATCTTCTGACCGTCCAGCCACCAGAGCATGCGGCGCTGGATCCAGCCCAGTGCCTGGTCGAACAGGAAGCCGGACAGGCCGATGAGCGTCATGGTGAAGAACACCAGGCTCGCGTTGAAGGTGTTGCGGGCCATCATCACGATCTGCCCCAGGCCACTGCCCACGCCCGCCGCTTCGGCGATGAGCACCACCATCCACGCCGCGAAGAGATTGATGCGCAGCGTGACGAACAGGCCCGGCAAGATCGCCGGCAGGATCACGCTGGTGTAGATCTGCCGCTTCGTGGCCCCCATGATTCGCGCGACGTGGACGTAAGCCTTGGGCACTTCGTCGATCTGCGCGAGCGTGGCGATGACCATCACGAAGAAGATTGCGACGAACACCATGAATACGGCCGGCTTGTCGCCAATACCGAAGAGAAACACCGCCACCGGCAACCATGCCACCGGCGAGATGGGCGCGAACATGGTCACCGCCGGCAGCGTGAGCTTGCCGAACATGGACCAGTACCGGATGCCGATGCCCACCGCAAGGCTCAGCACGAATCCCAGCAGCAGTCCCAGCAGAACCCGCATCGAGGTCCACAGCACGACCGTGACCACGCCGAGCCAGCTGCCGCCGGCGCCGCTGGAGCCGATCGTGTTGGCCGTGTCGAAGAAGTGGAGCTGCTCGCTCCAGTTGCCCAGGAAGACATGGGGAGCAGGCATGAGCAGCGGATCGGCCCAGCCCATCCATGCGGCCCATTCCCACAGGCCGATGATGATGCCGATGGAGGTCAGCGCCCAGGCCATCGATGAGGCCTGGCGCACCAGCCTGCGCCGCAGCGCAGGCACCACAAGCGGCTTGCGCTGCTCTTCGCCGGCGGCGGGCAACGGCGCGGCGTTCCAAACGCGGGCGTTCATGCGGAAGTCCTTCAAGCCGACTTGAGCTTCAGCGCGCTGAACATGGCCTGGTTCGACGCGATGACCGCCTCCAGCGGCTTCCAGTCGAACACGTCGTTGCCCGGCAGCTTCTTGATGTAACCCATCTCCCTCATCGACTGGGCACGCGCCATGATGAACTGGGTCTGGTTGCGCTGGTCGACCATCACGGGCTGGCGCTTGGCGGCCCCAGCGGCTGCTTCCATGGTGGTCTTGTAGTACTTGCCCACGGTCTGCTTCAGCGCCCCGGCCTGGTCAGCTTCGATCTGGCTCTGGGCCGTGAGCAGCGCCTTGATGACGGCACGCACCACCTCGGGCTGCTTCTGCAACAGCGGCGTTCTGACCGACAGCACGCAGTCGGCATACTGGGCGCCATACACGTCCGTGCCATCGCTGAGCACCGTAGCGCCCTTGCGCGCCGCGGCCGACTGGCTCGCATAGGGCTCCACTGCGCAAATGGCATCCACCGCGCCGCCGATGAAGGCCTGAGCCATTTCGGGCGAGGTGTTGAAGTAGCGCACCTGCACGTCCTTGAAGCTGAGACCGGCCTTCTTGAGCCAGTCGTACGGCAGCACTTCCAGCGTGTCGGCCTGGAAGGTGCCCAGTGTCTTGCCGCGCATGTCGGCCGCGCTCCTGATGCCTTCCTTCGCCACCACCAGGCAGCCGTTCACGCCGCCGCCAGCCACCACTTTCACCGGGGCGCCCGCGTCGTACAGCGAGAGGAAGTTGGAATACGGGATCATCGAGATGTCCACCGCCCCGACGCCGAAGAGCGTGACGATGTCGGTGTTGGTCGGCGTGACGACGAACTCCAGCTCCACGCCGTCGCCCTGCGCCAGTTGCCGCTCCTTGGCGATGAAGATCCCCAGGTTGCACAGGCCCGCCCCATGCGTGGCCTTGATCCTGGTGCTGCCGGCCGCATGGGCTCCCGTGGCGCCCATGGCCGCGGCCAGCGCGGTGGGCAGCACCACCACGGCTGCGCCCGCACCGCCCAGCGACTTCAGGAAGTCTCGGCGGCCCGTGATCGAAGAAGAAGCGGATTGCAGAGCAGCAAAAGCCCCGCCATGACGTTCGCACATACCAGTACCTCGTTCCAAATTGAGAGATTCAAGATCACCCGGCTCGGAAACTCGGCGCTGTGTGCCTGCGCGGACGCTGGCTCACGGGGGCCGAATTTCCGGATCAGGCCCAGAATTCGGCACGCCAACCGTAAAAGCTCAACGCCTGCGCTGCCGGGTGCAATGCAGGTTGCGTGCCTGCCCGGCGCGGCCCCGTGTGCCACACCCGGGCACGGCGCCTGCACATTCGTGGTGCCATCCAAGCCGGCGCGACAAGAACGCCGCACCGGGTGTGTGCATCGCCCGGCGAATGCCGCCAGCGGTAGCATCTGCCTTCCATTCTTTCGATGAGCTTCCTGTGTCCCCCTGCCAGCAATGCGGCGCCTGCTGCGCCAGCTACCGCGTCGACTTCAGCATCCACGAGCTGGACGAGCACGGCGGCCGCGTTCCTTCGGGCCTGGCGGTCGACGTCAACGACGCCATCTGCCGCATGCGCGGCACCGACCATGCCCGACCGCGTTGCGCGGCATTGGTGGGCACCATCGGCCAGCAGGTTTCCTGCGGCATCTACGAATGGCGGCCCAACCCCTGCCATGAACTCGAAGCCGGCAGCGACGCCTGCGAACGTGCGCGGGCCCGCCATGGCCTGCCCCCGCTGCCGCACTGAATGAGCAAACCGGGGCCGGACATCTTTTGATTCGCCTTCGTTGGAAATAACCGACACCACGGGTATTCGCGCGGCGCTAACTTCTGCGCCATGGAATCGAAGAAAACACCTCGCCTGTGGGACATTTCCCCGCCCGTGCATGAAGGCGCGCCGGTGTTTCCTGGCGACACCCCGTATCGCCAGCGCTGGGCCGCAACCATCGCGCCCGGCTGCCCGGTCAACGTCAGCGAAATCACCTTGTCGCCCCACGTCGGCTCGCATGCCGATGCGCCCCTGCACTACGACGCGCAAGGCGCCAGCATCGGCGCCGTCAGCCTGGCGCCCTTTCTCGGCCGCTGCCGCGTCATTCACGCGATCGACTGCGGGCCGCTGGTCGAGTGGCGCCATGTGGAGCACGCCCTGCAAGACCTGCCGCCGCGCGTGCTGCTGCGCACCTATCGGCACATGCCGGTCGATCGGTGGGATCCGCAGCTGTCCGCCTATGCGCCCGGCACCATCGAGCGCCTGGCGGACCTGGGCGTGCAGCTGGTGGGCATCGACACCGCCAGCATCGACCCGGCCGACAGCAAGACGCTCGACAGCCACCAGGTGATCCGCCGCCGGGGCCTGCGCGTGCTGGAAAACCTGGTGCTCGACGACGTGCCCGAAGGCGACTACGAACTCATCGCGCTGCCGCTCAAGCTGACCAGCGCCGACGCATCTCCCGTTCGCGCCGTGCTGCGCGAACTCATTTCCTGAAAAGACCTTCCCATGACCCTGGACGACTGCCTGCGCCTCGATGCGCAAGACCCTTTGCGCACCTTGCGCGATCAATTCCTGCTGCCCGAAGGCGTGATCTACCTCGACGGCAACTCCCTGGGCGTGCTGCCCAAAGCGGCGCCCGCGCGCGTGGCCGAAGTGGTGGCCAGGGAATGGGGCGAAGGCCTCATCCGCTCCTGGAACACCGCCGGCTGGTTCGACCTGCCGCAGCGCCTGGGCGACAAGGTGGCGCGCCTCATCGGCGCGGCGCCGGGCGAAGTGGTGTGCACCGACAGCACCTCCATCAACCTGTACAAGGTGCTGTTCGCCGCCATCGCGCAAGCCAAGGCGGCCGACGCCAAGCGCCGCGTGGTGCTGAGCGAGCGCAGCAACTTCCCGACCGACCTCTACATTGCCGAATCGCTGTGCCGCGAGCATGGCCTCACGCTCCAGCTCATCGACAGCGAGGCCGAGCTGCCCGCCGCGCTCACGCAGGACGTGGCGGTGCTGATGCTCACGCACGTGAACTACCGCACCGGCGCCATGCACGACATGAAGGCCGTCACCGCTGCGGCGCATGCGGCAGGCGCGCTCACCGTGTGGGACCTGGCGCACAGTGCCGGCGCGGTGCCCGTGGCGCTCAACGACAGCAACGCCGACTTCGCCATCGGCTGCGGCTACAAGTACCTGAACGGCGGCCCGGGCGCACCGGCCTTTGCGTGGGTGCACACGCGCCACGCGGGCCAGTTCATGCAGCCCTTGTCCGGATGGTGGGGCCATGCCGCGCCCTTCGAGTTCAGCCCGCACTACCGGCCCGCCCCCGGGGTGGGCCGCTACCTGTGCGGCACCCAGCCCATCGTCAGCCTGGCGGCGCTGGAATGCGGCCTCGACACGGTGCTGGCAGCCGAAGCGCACGGCGGCATGGCGGCGCTGCGCGCCAAGTCGCTGGCCCTGACGGATGCGTTCATCTCGCTGGTGGAAGAGCGCCTGCCCGGCCAGTTCCAGCTCATCACGCCGCGCGACCATGCGCGGCGCGGCTCGCAGGTGTGCCTTGCGCTGCAGCAACAGCAGACGCCCACGCAGGCCTACGCCATCGTGCAGGCGCTGATCGCGCGCGGCGTCATCGGCGACTACCGCGCCGGCGATTCGCAGATGCCCGACATCCTGCGCTTCGGCTTCACGCCGCTGTACCTGGGCCTGGCCGACGTCTGGCACTCGGTGGAGCACCTGGTCCAGGTGATGGAGCGCAAGGAATGGACACAGCCCGAGTTCAACGCCAAGAATGCAGTGACCTGACATGAGCTGTCCCATGAGCCACACCGAAAAGATCGTCCAGGACGAAAAAGCCCAGCTGGACTTCAGCCAGTCCATGAGCTACGGCGACTACCTGCACCTGGACGAAGTGCTGGGCGCGCAGCATCCGCTCTCGCCGGCGCATGACGAGATGCTTTTCATCATCCAGCACCAGACCAGCGAGCTGTGGATGAAGCTGATGCTGCACGAGCTGCATGGCGCCACGCGCTGCATCGCGGCCGACCAGTTGCCCGATGCCTTCAAGATGCTGGCGCGGGTGAGCCGCATCATGGAGCAGCTGGTCAGCGCATGGACCGTGCTCTCGACCATGACGCCGCCCGAGTACACCGCCATGCGGCCCTACCTGGCCAGCTCCAGCGGCTTCCAGAGCGCGCAGTACCGCTGCATCGAGTTTGCGCTGGGCAACAAGAACGCGGCCATGCTCAAACCGCATGCGCACCGGGCCGATCTGCTGGCGCAGGTGGACGCGACGTATCGCGCGCCATCGCTCTATGACGAGGCGCTGCGCCTGCTGGCGCGCCACGGGTTGCCGGTGCCTGCCGACCGGCTGGAGCGGGACTGGACCCAGCCCTACGAGGCCAGCGACGGCGTGGAGGCCGCCTGGCTCACCGTCTACCGCGACCCGCATGCGCACTGGGACCTCTACCAGCTGGGAGAGAAGCTCACCGACATCGAGGACGCATTTCGCCTCTGGCGCTTTCGCCACGTGACCAGCGTGGAGCGCGTCATCGGCTTCAAGCGTGGCACTGGCGGCACAGGCGGCGTAAGCTATCTGCGCAAGATGCTGGACGTGGTGCTTTTTCCGGAGATCTGGAAGCTGCGCACCGACCTGTAGCCTGCTTGCTTGCAAGCCAGAGTGAGCGAACCCCAGAACCAAGGGAGGCCTGGATGGACGATTTCTTCACCGACGACGAACTGGCCCAGCTGCGTGCGCACGGCATCGTGCTGTTTGCGGGGCGCGTGATCTTCGACGCGCAGCCGCCCATCAGCGCCCAGCAACTGGCAGCCGTCGAGGCCGCCTGCATCGGGCCGGTGCCGCCCGGCCTGCTGGCACTGTGGAGCCAGACCTGTGGCGGCGCGCTCGACTACGACCTGTCGGTGCGCATGGGCGGCGGCGAAGAGCCCGTCCTCTGGGCCGAGCTGTTCGGCCATGGCCCCGAGGGCTTTCGCGACCTGCCCGGCTGGATCGCGCACGAGCGAACGGCCGGTGCCAGTGTCGACTCGGAAGGCAAGGCGTGGTCGCCCAAGCTCGCGGCCCTGCCCTTCGGCGGCTTTGAAGACACCGACCGCCTGCATGTGGTAACCGAGCCGGGCGCCCAGTTCGGCCATGTGCTGGCGTGGAAGCGCGCCCTGCCCGACGCCTGGCCGCATGCCCTGCGCGAGGACGGCCTGGCCACCGTGGCCACTGACCTCGAGGGCGCGTTTGCCGCCCTCCACCTTGCCGAGGATCCGCTGGAGCCCACGGGCGACTATTTCACCGGCCAGGCGCTGCTCGACTACCTGGATGAGCGCCACGGCGACCATGGGCTCGACCTCGACCTGGCCGACAAGGTGGTGGCCTACTACCGCCGCGCCCTGGTCGACTGGCGCCAGCCGCTGCGCGAAGGGCGCCTGGCCGAAGCCCCGCCGCTGGCTGCGCAGATCGCGCAGCGCCACGCCATCGCCACCGACGACGCAGCGCTCATCAACGAACTGGCGGCGGCCGGCCAGCGCTTCGACACCCCGCTGCTGGGCACCGCCCTGCCCACCGACCTGGCGCTCGCGCACGGCGCCTTCGAGGCGGCGGCAGCGCTGGTGGAAGGCGACGCGCCGCTTTCGACAAATGCCCTGGACAGCGTCGAAGGCCCCATCTCGCCGGAACTTGCCCAGGAACTGCTCACCCGGGGTGCGGCGCCGACCGCCCGGGCCATTGCGCAGTGCGTTGCGGCAGGTGCGCCTGCCGCGGCCCGTGTCATCGCCCAGGCGTACCAGAAGGCCCATGGCGATCTGCCGCAAGCTTTCGACGCGGCACGCAATGCGCTGCTGGAGCAATTGCAGGCAGCGCTGGCGGAAGCCAGCAGCGCCGGCCTCGGGGCAGACGCCGGCGCCGAGGGGCTGGCCGAGCGCATCGAGCACCTGCAGAGCTTCAGGCTCTGAGGCCGCGGAAGCCGGCGGCTGCCCGGCCTCGGCTCAGCCTTCGTAAAGCCACGGGTTGTCCAGCAGGTGCGCGCCGAGCACGCGCAGCGCTGCATCGCGTGCCACCCGCTTGGCGCCGCTGGCATGAAACACCTCGCCGTTGCGCCGCGCCCTGGCCTGCACGCGTGCGTTGCGCTGCCAGCGCGCCGAGGCATAGCGGCCGAAGGCGGCGGGCAGGCTGTCCGCGTCGCAATTGCCCACCCGCTCGGCCAGCGCCACCGCATCCTCGATCGCCATGCCGGCACCCTGCGCCAGGTACGGCAGCATGGGGTGGGCCGCATCCCCCAGGAGCGCCACGCGGCCGCGCACCATCTCCTGCGGGCCGGCCAGCGGCGCCCGGTCGTTGAGTTGCCAGGCGCGCCATTGCGGCATGGCTTCGATCAACGGGAACACGCCGTCGCAGCGGTTGCCGATGGCCGCCAGCAGCGCCGCCATGTCCGCCTGCTGGTCCCAGTCGGCAGGGTCCTGCTTCTTCGCGCCGACGCCTCCCGGCTGCACTTCGGCCAGGATCACCAGGTTGAGCCAACCACCCCCGCGCACCGGGTAGGCCACGGCATGCAGACGCTCGCCCAGCCAGACCTGCACGTCGGCGCTGCGCAGCACCGACGGCAGCGCCTCGATGCGCGCCAGCGCGCGCCAGGCGGTGTGGCCCGTGGCCCGGGGCGGCGCCGCCTCTTCGACCACGCGCGAGCGCACCAGGCTCCACAGTCCGTCCGCCCCGACCAGGCCGTCGCCTTCCCAGGCGTGATGGCTGCCGCTGCCCAGGCAGACGGTGTCGCCGCGCGCCGCCACCTGGGTGATGGGCGTACCGGTGTTCAGCTCGATCCGCGGCCCCAGAGCCTGTGCAGCCTGGAGCAGGACCGC
Source organism: Variovorax soli NBRC 106424 (assembly GCF_001591385.1). Lineage (GTDB taxonomy): Bacteria > Pseudomonadota > Gammaproteobacteria > Burkholderiales > Burkholderiaceae_C > Variovorax > Variovorax soli. The sequence goes on along the minus strand of NZ_BCUU01000028.1, from coordinate 30,400 downwards.
ATGCAGGTCCGCGCGATGCATGCACAGATAGGGACCGCCGTACTTGCGTTCGATGCTGTCGCCCAGGGGCATGCGCGCCAGCAGGGCACCGTCCTGCGCGTCGCGCACGGCCACCGAGGCCGGGCGTGCCGCCAGCTGGCGGGCCGCGTCGAGCACGCCCAGCGCCTTCAGGCGGCGGGTGACATTGGGGCCGAGCTGGATGCCGGCGCCGACTTCCGAGAACGCGGCGGCCTGCTCCAGCAATTCGACGCTCTGGCCGCCGCGCGCCAGCGCCACGGCAGCCGCCAGGCCGCCAATGCCGCCGCCGGCAATGAGGATGCGCGCCGGCATGGGCTCAGCGCAGGCGAGTGAGGGGAACCTCGGTCGGCCCTTGTTGCTGGGCTTTTGATTTGTCGCCGCCGCCACTCGCGCAGGCCGGCGAGCAGCTGTCGCAGGCGCCGCAGCCTGAGGACTTGGCCAGCGAGCTGGCCAGCTTCTGCGCGCCTTCTTCATTCACCAGGCCGGCGCGCTGACCGCCCGCCGCCAGCCTGGCGGCAAGGGCGCGGCGCCAGGATGCGGGCATCCAGCGCCAGGCCAGGTACAGCACGGCAGAAGCGACGATAAGGGCGACGATGATTTCTTGCATGGCCTTCTACTTCACACTTTCTCAGCCGGCCCCCAAGGCCAGCGCCACGTGATAGGTGATGAAGCACGCAATATAGGCCAGCCCGAACAGATAGGCGGCCATGATCCACACGTAGCGCCACGAGTTGGTCTCGCGCCTGACCGCGGCCAGGGTGGAAACGCACTGCGGCGCGAACACGAACCAGACCAGCAGCGACAGCGCCGTGGCCAGCGACCAGCTGCCGGCGATGAGTGGTTCCAGCGCGCCGGCCACGTCGTCACCGGTTGCAGAGAGCGCGTACACCGTGCCCAGCGCGCCCACCGCCACCTCGCGCGCGGCCATGCCAGGCACCAGGGCGATCGAGATCTGCCAGTTGAAGCCGATGGGCGCGAAGATGTGTTCCAGGCCGCGGCCGATGATGCCTGCCAGGCTGTACTGGATGGCGGGCCCGGTCGCGCCTTCGGGCGGCGACGGAAAGGTGGACAGGAACCACAGCACGATGGTCAGCGTGAGGATGATCGTGCCCACGCGGCGGATGAAGATCCAGGCCCGCTCGTACAGGCCCAGCAGCAGGTTGCGCAGGTTGGGCCAGCGGTAGGCCGGCAGTTCCATCATCAGCGGCGAATGCGTGGCGGCATCGCGGAAGCGCTTCATCACCCAGGCCACGGCCATGGCCGAGACGATGCCGAACACGTACAGGGCGAACAGCACCAGGCCCTGCAGGTTGAACACGCCCGCGACCTCGCGCGCCGGAATGAAGGCGGCAATGAGCAGTGCATACACCGGCAGCCGCGCCGAGCAGGTCATGAGCGGCGCGATCATGATGGTGGTGAGCCGGTCGCGCCAGTTGCTGATGGTGCGCGTGGCCATCACGCCCGGGATGGCGCAGGCAAAGCTCGACAGCAGCGGAATGAAGGAGCGGCCCGACAGGCCCACCGTGCCCATCACCCGGTCGAGCAGGAAGGCCGCGCGCGGCAGGTAGCCCGAATCCTCCAGCGCCAGGATGAACAGGAACAGGATCAGGATCTGCGGCAGGAACACGATCACGCCGCCCGCACCGGCGATCACGCCATCCACCAGCAGGCTTTGCAGCGTGCCTTCGGGGAGCACCGTCTTCACCAGTTCGCCTACCGCGGCCGTGCCCTGCTCGATCCAGCCCATGGGCACCTCGGCCCAGCTGAACACCGCCTGGAACATCAGGAACAGCGCCACGGCCAGCACCAGCATGCCCCACACGGGGTGCAGCACCACGCGGTCGATCTTGTCGCTGGCGTCCAGGCTGCCCGCCGGCTCGGTCACGGCAACCGAGAGAATGCGGCGCACCTCGCGCTGGGTGGCCAGCACGTCCTCGAAGGCAGGGGCGGTCCAGCCGGCCGGCTTGGCTGGCTGCACGGGGGCCTCGATGGCGGCCACCAGATCCTTGGCACCGTCGATGTGGACGCCGACCGTCTCGACCACCGGCACGCCCAGTTCCTGCGACAGCTTCTTCGCGTCGACCTGGATGCCCTGGCGCCGCGCCATGTCGCTCATGTTCAGGGCCACCACCATGGGCAGGCCGAGGCTGCGCGCCTCCAGCACCAGGCGCAGGTTCAGGCGCAGGTTGGTGGCGTCGGTGACGCACACGAGCAGGTCGGGCACGTCTTCGCTGCGCCGGCCGGTGACCACGTCGCGCGTCACGGCTTCGTCGGCGCTCAGCGCGTTCAGGCTGTAGGCGCCGGGCAGGTCCAGCACGAACACGCGGCGGCCCGAGGGCGTGCGCAGCATGCCTTCCTTGCGCTCGACGGTGACGCCGGCGTAGTTGGCCACCTTCTGGCGGCTGCCGGTCAGTTGGTTGAACAGGGCCGTCTTGCCGCAGTTGGGGTTGCCCAGCAATGCGATGCGGCCGGGCTGCTGGAGTGCGCCTGCCTCAGCCATGGCGGGACGCTCCCGGAACGACGCGCACCAGCGCGGCCTCGTGACGACGCAGTGCAAAGGTGGTGTGGCCCAGGCGCACAGCCAGCGGCTCGCGGCCCGGCACGCCGGTGGCGACCACGCGCACCGCCTCGCCGGGCACGAAGCCGATCTCGGTGAGCCGCAGCGCCAGTTCGCGGTCTTCCGCGCCATCGGGCCGCTGCACGTCCAGCACGGTGGCCCATTGGTGTGTGGGAAGTTGATCGAGGCTCAACGCCGCCGCCGCTACGCCATTCAATGTCGTCACCCGGGAAGATCCTTGTACTCAAAAATGAGAATTATTCTCGAAAACTCACCCGTTCGGCCGGATGACCCCAAACAGCCTAGTGAAGGTGTCGAATTTGCCGCCCTACGCCGCATGGGTGGCACGCCGGACACCGGAGGCCATAGCGCGGCCGGCAGGCTGCCTGGACCTCCGGCCAATTCCCTGAGCCGGGCCCGCTGCCTAGACTTTCCAAGCGCGTTCTTGAAGGACTAGGAGGGAGCCCCATGTCGACAGCGGCACGAAACATCCTGGCATCGGTCGGACTGGGCGGCAGCAACCTGGTCAATGACGTGGTGACGATCCAATCGATGCTCAACAACGTACCTACCGGCAACGGCGGCCCCGCGCCCAAGCTGGAGCAGGACGGCAAGTGCGGCCCGCTCACGGTGGGCGCGATCCGCAACTTCCAGTGGGCCCAATTCAAATTCGCCGACGGGCGCGTCGACGCGGGCCAGCGTACGCTGGAGCGGCTGCAGAGCTTCGACACCGGTGGCGCGCCTGCCCCGGCGCCGCCGCCAGGCGGCGGCATCGTGCCGCAGGTGGTGATCCCGCCGGGCTTCGTGCCGACAGCGCCGGCACCGCCGCCCTCGGGTGGCGGCGCGGTGCCGATCCAGGCCGGACTGTCGCCGCTGCGCCGGCGCATCTGCGAGCTGGCCCTGGCCGATGCCCTGCCTCAGCCGGCGGTGAGCGACCTGATCACCGCGATGGAGGACGGCACCCGGGTGCGTGCAGGCTGGCGCCGGCTCAAGCAGTACTTCGACGAAGGCGTGAAGGGCTGGACCGAGAACCACTGGAAGGACAAGGCCACGCTGGACGGCGTGCGCATTCCCGGCAAGCGGATTCCGCAGGGCGTGGGTGCGGACGGCAAGCCGCGGGGCATCAGCTGGTGCGGCATCTTCGCCACCTGGGTGGTGCGCAGCGCCGGCGTGGAAACCAAATGGACTTCCGGCGTCGGCCCCAGCGGCCTGAAGCTGCGCGCCAATCGCGAATGCAAGCCGGGCGACATCTGCGTGATGAAGGGCAGCGAGGTGCACCACTTCATCCCGGTGTCCATCGACGGCGACAACATGGTCACCGTCAACGGCAACTCGGACAACCAGGCGGTGCTGGTGAAGACGCGGCCGCTGTCCTGCCTGGCCTACTACTACAGCGTGGAGGGGTAGCGCCGCGCGGGGGCTCGCTCAGGCCAGCAACTGCCGCAGAACGAAGGGCAGGATGCCGCCGTGCTGGTAGTAGTCGACCTCGATCGGCGTGTCGATGCGCAGGCGCACCGTCACCGCCTGCTCGCTGCCGTCGCCGCGGCGAACGACGAGCTTCACGTCCATCTGCGGCTTGAGTTCGCCGCCCACGACCACGTCGATCATTTCCTCGCCCGTGAGCCCCAGCGACTGCCACGAATCGGCGCCCAGGAACTGCAGCGGCAGCACGCCCATGCCCACCAGGTTGGCGCGGTGGATGCGCTCGAAGCTGCGCGCCACCACGGCCTTGATGCCCAACAGCTGCGTGCCCTTGGCCGCCCAGTCGCGCGATGAGCCGGTGCCGTATTCCTCGCCGCCGAAGATCACCGTGGGCACGCCGGCAGCCATGTACTTCTGCGCCGCGTCGTAGATGAACATCTTTTCGCCGCCGGGCTGGTAGAGCGTCAGGCCGCCCTCTTCCCGCGTGCCGTCGGCATCGGCCGGAATCATCAGGTTCTTGATGCGCACGTTGGCGAATGTGCCGCGCATCATCACCTCATGGTTGCCGCGGCGCGAGCCGTAGCTGTTGAAGTCGGCCTTCATCACGCCGTGCTCCTTGAGCCACTTGCCGGCGGGCGAACTTTCCTTGATGGAGCCGGCCGGCGAGATGTGATCGGTGGTGATCGAGTCGCCGAACAGCGCCATGATGCGCGCGCCCTGGATGCCGGCATCGGCCACCGTGGGCTGCAGCTTGAAGCCCTCGAAGAACGGCGGCTGCGCGATGTAGGTGGACTTGGGCCAGTTGTAGACCTGTCCGGTCACGCCCTCGATGCTGGTCCACAGCTTGCCCGGCTCGTCCTTGATCTTGTCGTAGTTCTGGCGGAAGGCCTTCGCATTCATGGCCAGGCGCAGGTTCTGGTCGATCTCCTTCGCGCTGGGCCAGATGTCGCCCAGGTACACGTCCTTGCCGCCCTTGCCCTTGCCCACCGGCTGCGTCATCAGGTCGACCATGACGTTGCCCGCGATGGCATAGGCCACCACCAGCGGCGGCGAGGCAAGGAAGTTGGCCTTGAGGTTCGGATGGATGCGCGCCTCGAAGTTGCGGTTGCCCGACAGCACGGCGGCGCACACCAGGTCATTCCTGGTGATGGCTTCGTTGATCTCCGGCGCCAGGTCGCCCGCGTTGCCGATGCAGGTGGTGCAGCCGTAGCCAGCCAGGTAGAAGCCCAGCTTCTCCAGGTACGGCAGCAGGCCCGCCTTCTCGAGGTAGCCGGTGACGATGCGCGAGCCGGGCGCCAGCGAGGTCTTCACATGCGGCTTGACCTTCAGGCCCGCCTCCACGGCCTTCTTGGCCAGCAGGCCCGCGGCCAGCAGCACGCTCGGGTTGGACGTGTTGGTGCACGAGGTGATGGCGGCAATGAGCACGTCGCCATTGCCGATGCTCACCACTTCATTCGGTGCGGAGGGCGCCTCGATATGGGCCGCCGCCTTGGTCGGGCGGTTGGCCTCCATCTCGACCACCGGGCGCGGCGCACCCGGCGCGGGCGCAGGCGCCTCGGCCACCGCCACCTCGCCGCCGGCGGGCAGCGGGTAGCGCAGGCGCAGCTTGTCCGCCGGCTGGTTGAAGCCGTTGGCCTCGATGGGCTTGCTGTAGAGCTCGGAGAACTTGGTCGACAGCTGCCCCAGGTCGATGCGGTCTTGCGGGCGCTTGGGGCCTGCCAGGCTCGGGGTGACGGTGCCCAGATCCAGCTTGACGGTCTTGGTGTAGTGCAGCTCGCCCACCGCCGGCATGCCGAACAGGCCCTGCGCCTTGTAGTAGGCCTCGAAGCGCTCGATCTCGGCCTCCGTGCGGCCGGTGCCCTTGAAGTAGTCCAGCGTCTTGTCGTCCACCGGGAAGAAGCCCATGGTCGCGCCATATTCCGGCGCCATGTTGCCGATGGTGGCGCGGTCGGGCACGGGAATCGACGCGGCGCCGGGGCCGTAGAACTCGACGAACTTGCCCACCACCTTCTCGGCGCGCAGGATGTTGGTGACGTAGAGCACCAGGTCGGTCGCCGTCACGCCTTCGCGCAGCTTTCCGGTGAGCTCGAAGCCCACCACGTCGGGCGTGAGGAAGTACACCGGCTGGCCCAGCATGGCCGCCTCGGCCTCGATGCCGCCCACGCCCCAGCCCACCACGCCGATGCCGTTGATCATGGTGGTGTGGCTGTCGGTGCCCACCAGCGAATCGGGGTAGTAGACGGGCACCTTCGAATCGTCGGCCGCGCTCTTGTAGACGCCGCGCGCGAAGTACTCCAGGTTGACCTGGTGCACGATGCCGAAGCCCGGCGGCACCACGCCGAAGGTGTCGAAGGCCTGCATGCCCCACTTCATGAACTGGTAGCGCTCGTGGTTGCGCTGGAACTCCAGCTTCATGTTCAGGTCCAGCGCCTTGGGCGTGCCGTAGTGGTCGACCATGACGGAGTGGTCCACCACCAGGTCCACCGGCACCAGCGGCTCGATGGTCTTGGGCGACTTGCCCAGCTTGGCGGCCACGCTGCGCATGGCGGCCAGGTCGGCCAGCAGCGGCACGCCGGTGAAGTCCTGCAGGACCACGCGGGTCACGACAAAGGGAATCTCGTCCACGCGCTCGGCGTTCGGCGCCCAGTTGGCCAGCGCCTGCACATGCTCGGGCGTCACCTTCTGGCCATCGCAATTGCGCAGCACCGATTCGAGCACGATGCGGATGGACACCGGCAGCTTGTTCACGTTGGGGTACTTCTTGGCGAGCTCGGGCAGCGAGTAGTACCTGCCGGCCTTGCCCGACGCGGTCTTGAACGACTTGAGCGTGGATGCGAAGGCGTGCGCCGAATCCTGGGCCATGTGCAACTCCTTGTGGGGATGCCTTTTGCGAGGCGTGGGTTGGATTGTTCTTCCATTGAAGATAGCAGGGATCGATGAACCTTGTGATGCCCGGCATGACCTGCAAGGTCATGTTGCGCATGACTGGACGCGCATACGATCGGCCCCATGACCCTGCACGCGACACCGACCGCCGCCGACCCCTTCGGCACGCACCTGCGCCACTGGCGCCAGCAGCGGCGCCTGAGCCAGCTGGACCTTGCCCAGGAGGCCGATATTTCCACCCGCCACCTGAGCTATGTGGAAACAGGCCGGGCCGCACCCAGCCGCGAAATGGTGCTGCGCCTGGCCGAGCGCCTGGAGGTGCCGCTGCGCGAACGCAATGCGCTGCTGGTGGCGGCCGGCTATGCGCCGATGTACCGGCAGCGCTCGCTCGACGACCCGGCGCTGGCCGCGGCGCGGCATGCGGTGGACCTGGTGCTCAAAGGCCACGAGCCCTTTCCGGCCCTGGCGGTGGACCGGCACTGGCACCTGGTCGCCGCCAATGCCGTGGTGCCCCTGCTCATGGCGGGCGCCGCGCCCGAGCTGCTGCAGCCGCCGGTCAACGTGCTTCGCCTGAGCCTGCATCCCAAAGGCCTGGCCCCGCGCATCGCCAACCTCGCGCAATGGCGCGAGCACCTGCTGGAACGGCTGGCGCAGCAGATCGCCGCCACCGGCGACCCCGTACTGTCGGCATTGCGCAGCGAACTGGCGGCCTATCCAGTCGACTCGGCCGGGCAGCAGGCGCCGGCGGCCGGTGGCGAGCTGGCCGGCGTGGTGGTGCCCTTCCAGCTCATGACGCCGCATGGCGTGCTCAGCTTCATCAGCACCACCACCATCTTCGGCACGCCGGTGGATGTGACCTTGCAGGAGCTGGCGGTGGAATCCTTCTTCCCGGCCGATGCGGCCACGGCCCAGGCACTGGCCGGCTTGCGCGCGCAAGCGTGAGAAATATGCGCTTGGCTGCGGTGCCGCAGGCCGCACCCAGGGCTTGCCAGCTTGCTCTTTCGCGGTGAATCCGCCATTCTCGAAGCGCGGCTTGCGAGGCCGGCCACGTTCGCAGGCACACCTGCCAAGCCGGCCTCTCTGTTCGACTGTCACCGAAACGAGCCCGTGCACACCGAAGTTTCTCAATTCAAGGAGGTCCACACGATGGAAAGCAAGTTCAAGAAGTACAAGCTCAACGACAACATCACCATGCAGGTGATCGCGTACACCGAGCAGATGATGACGGCCAAGTTCTGGTTCACCGGCCCGGGCTTTCCGGGCACCCACCACCACAGCAACGAAGAAACCGACGTCATCGTCTCGGGCGAGTTCGAGGCGACCCACGGCAGCGAGACCTTTCCGGTGTATCCGGGGCAGGCCCTGCAGATCGCCCCGAATGTGGAGCACAACATGAAGTGCCTTTCGCCCACCGGTGAAATGATCTCGTCCTGGACGCCCGCCAGAAAGGACATGATCGAGAAATTCACCGAACTGGCCTGAGGGCACACCGGCAGGTAGCAACCCCTGCCAAGGCCCCAAAGAAAAAGACCCGCCGAGGCGGGTCTTTTTTTCGTTCACGCAACAGCTCAGGCCGAAACCGTCGCTGCCACCTCGGTGAACTCCTGGATCTTGTCGAAGTTCAGGTACTTGTAGATCTGGTCGCCGTTGGAGTTGATCACGCCGATGTCGGCCATGTACTCCTCCTTGGTCGGGATCTTGCCCAGCTTCGAGCAGATCGAGGCCAGCTCGGCGCTGCCCAGGTACACGTTGGTGTTCTTGCCCAGGCGGTTGGGGAAGTTGCGGGTGCTGGTGGACATCACCGTCGCACCTTCGCGCACCTGCGCCTGGTTGCCCATGCACAGCGAGCAGCCGGGCATCTCGGTGCGCGCGCCGGCATTGCCGAACACGCCGTAGTGGCCTTCTTCGGTCAGCTGGTGTGCATCCATCTTGGTGGGCGGTGCGATCCACAGCTTGACCGGAATGTCGCGCTTGCCTTCGAGCAGCTTCGACGCCGCGCGGAAGTGGCCGATGTTGGTCATGCACGAGCCGATGAACACTTCGTCGATCTTGGCGCCGGCCACGTCGGACAGCGTCTTCACGTCGTCCGGGTCGTTCGGGCAGGCCACGATGGGTTCGTGGATGTCGGCCAGGTCGATCTCGATGACGGCTGCATACTCGGCGTCGGCATCGGGCTGCAGCAGCTCCTGGTTCTTCAGCCAGGCTTCCTGCGCGGCGATGCGGCGCTGCAGCGTGCGGGCGTCGGCATAGCCTTCGGCAATCATCCACTTCATCAGCGTGATGTTGCTGTTGATGTACTCGGCGATCGGCTCCTTGTTCAGGCGCACGGTGCAGCCGGCGGCCGAGCGCTCGGCCGAGGCGTCGGACAGTTCGAAGGCTTGTTCCACCTTCAGGTCGGGCAGCCCTTCGATTTCCAGGATGCGGCCGGAGAAGATGTTCTTCTTGCCCTTCTTCTCCACCGTCAGCAGGCCCTGCTTGATGGCGTACAGCGGAATGGCGTTGACCAGGTCGCGCAGCGTGACGCCGGGCTGCATCTTGCCCTTGAAGCGCACCAGCACCGATTCGGGCATGTCCAGCGGCATGACGCCGGTGGCGGCGGCGAAGGCCACCAGGCCCGAGCCCGCCGGGAAGCTGATGCCGATCGGGAAGCGGGTGTGCGAGTCGCCGCCGGTGCCCACGGTGTCGGGCGTCAGCAGGCGGTTGAGCCAGCTGTGGATCACGCCGTCGCCCGGGCGCAGCGAAATGCCGCCGCGCGTGCTGATGAAGTCGGGCAGCTCGTGGTGCATCTTCACGTCGACCTTCTTCGGGTAGGCCGCCGTGTGGCAGAACGACTGCATGACCAGGTCGGCCGAGAAGCCCAGGCAGGCCAGGTCCTTCAGCTCGTCGCGGGTCATCGGGCCGGTGGTGTCCTGCGAGCCGACCGAGGTCATCTTGGGTTCGCAGTAGGTACCCGGGCGCACGCCCTGGCCCTCGGGCAGGCCGCAGGCGCGGCCGACCATCTTCTGCGCCAGCGAGAAGCCCTTGCCCGAATTCACGGGCGCCTGCGGCAGGCGGAACAGCGTGGAAGCCGGCAGGCCCAGCGCCTCGCGCGCCTTGGCCGTGAGGCCGCGGCCGATGATCAGCGGAATGCGGCCGCCGGCGCGCACTTCGTCGAACAGCACGTCGCTCTTGACCTTGAACTCGGCGATGACCTTGCCGTCCTTCAGGGCCTTGCCTTCGTAGGGGCGCAGCTCCACGGTGTCGCCCATGTTCATCTGGCTCACGTCCAGCTCGATGGGCAGCGAGCCGGCGTCTTCCATGGTGTTGTAGAAGATGGGCGCGATCTTGGTGCCCAGGCAGATGCCGCCGAACTTCTTGTTGGGAATGAAGGGAATGTCTTCACCCGTCCACCACAGCACGCTGTTGGTGGCCGACTTGCGCGAGGAGCCGGTGCCCACCACGTCGCCCACATAGGCCACCGGCAGGCCGCGGGCCACCAGGTCCTGGATGAACTTGACCGGGCCGCGCTTGCCGTCTTCTTCGGGCGTGAAGGGGGCGCCTTCGCGCTTGTTCTTCAGCATGGCCAGCGCGTGCATCGGGATGTCGGGGCGCGTGGTGGCGTCGGGCGCGGGCGAGAGGTCGTCGGTGTTGGTTTCGCCAGGCACCTTGAACACGGTGAAGGTGATGCTCTGCGGCACTTCCGGGCGGCTGGTGAACCACTCGGCATCGGCCCAGCTCTGCAGCACGGCCTTGGCGTTGGCATTGCCCTTGTCGGCCAGTTCCTTCACGTCGTGGAACTGGTCGAACATCAGCAGCGTCTTCTTCAGGCCTTCGGCGGCCACGGCGCCCACTTCGGCGTCGGAGAGCAGTTCGATCAGCGGTCCGATGTTGTAGCCGCCCAGCATGGTGCCCAGCAGCTCGGTGGCACGGGCGCGCGAGATCAGCGAGCACTTCTCGCTGCCGTGCGCCACGGCGGCCAGGTAGCTGGCCTTGACCTTGGCGGCGTCATCCACGCCCGCGGGCACGCGGTGGGTGAGCAGGTCGGCCAGGAACTCGCCTTCCTTCGCGTCGACGGGCTTCTTCAGCAGCTCGATCAGCTCGCCGGTCTGCTGCGCCGTGAGCGGCAGCGGCGGAATGCCGAGGGCGGCGCGCTCGGCAACATGGGCACGGTAGGCTTGCAACATCTTCTTTCTCTTTCGGTTCTCTGCAACTCTGGCGGCCTATGCAAGAGGCGGGCCGCCGACGCCGTGGGGCACGTGGTCTGTTGTTGTGATTACTTGGGTGCGTCCGCGCCTTCGAACAGGCTCTTGGGCGGGTTCTTCTTCATTTCTTCTTCCACCGCGACCTGCGCGGCTGCCTTGCAGTCGTCGGCCAGGCGCTCGCCCTTCTTCTGGCTCATGAGCATGGACTTGTTGCCCAGCTGCAGCCACATGGCTTCGGCGCGCGGATCTTCCAGGCGGATGGCGCCGGTGCGGCTGTTGACCGGGTGCATGCGGAACTTCTGCTTGCCCAGCGACAGGTTGAAGAAGCCTTCCTTGTTCGGGTCGGCTTCGATGTTCACGCTGGCACCCAGCTCGCACTTGATGGTGCCGGTGTGCACGAACTTGGCGGCGTTCAGGTCTTCAGGTGTGAGCACCACGTTGGTGTCGTCGGAGATCGGCTTGGCCTCTTCGATTTCCTTGATGATGGGCTTGGGCACGACCTTCTGGGTGACGCGCTTGCCGGTCGTGGGCGCCTTGTAGGTCTTGGCGGCCGGCTTGGCGGTGCTGGAAGACGTCTGGGCAGTGGCGGCGAGCGGCAAGGCCAGGGACAAGGCAGCAACGAGGAGGATCTTTTTCATGTGGGCTTCCTTGGGAAAAAACTGAGGTCTACAGGTAAGGGTTCAAGACTTGGCATCGGCACCGGCGAACCAGGTGCGAGCCTGCGAAGGCAGGTTGCGGCCCGTGGCATGGGCGCGCTCCAGCACCTGCCAGTAGAGCCGATAACTGGCCCGGTCATGTAACACGCCGTCGAAGCTCACGGGCGCCCAATCGGCGGCAATGGCCGCCTCGATCAGGCGCGCAGCGGTCTCGATCTGGCGCTCGCTCGGCGCGAAGGCGTCCAGGATCGGGCGGATCTGATTGGGGTGGATGCTCCACATCCGCGTGTAGCCGAACTCGTCGGCCGCACGGCGGGCGGCGGCACGCATCGCATCGACATCGCTGAATTCGGTGACCACGCAATGCGAAGGCACCTTGCCATACGCATGCGCTGCCGAAGCGATCTCGAGCTTGGCCCGCACCACCAGCGGATGGCTGAACTGGCCCGCCGCGGCCATCCCTTCAGCGGGAACGGCGCCGGCATGGGCCGAGACGAAATCCATCAGGCCGAAGCTGAGCGACTGCACGCGCGGATGTGCGGCCATCTCGAAGGCGTTGCGCACCGCCAGTGGCGACTCGATCAGCACCTGCAGCGGCAGTGCCGGTGCGCCGGCGGCGTCGAGCGCGGCAGCGGCGCGCATCACGTCGGCCACCGATTCCACCTTGGGCACCATGATGTGGCACAGGCGCTTGCCGGCCCGGCCCGCAATGGTGGCGATGTCGGCGTCGAAGGAAGGATGGTCCACCGGGTGGACGCGAACCGCGACGCGCATGCCCGGCGCGGCGGCCAGCGCCAGCTCGGTCACCAGTTGCGCATGCTCGGCCTCGCCGCCCACGGGCGCGCCGTCTTCGCAGTCGAGCGTGACGTCGAACACGCAGGCACCGAACTCCTGCGCCATCTCGGCCTGCAGCTGCAGGCTCTTCTTCATGCGCGCCTCGACGCCGCTGTAGTGGTCGCACACCGGCAGCGCCACAGCGCCGGCCTGGGCACCCAGGAGCACCTGGCGCGGGTGATGGAAGGTGGTCGGATTGCTCATGCCTTGCGCGTCGCGACGATGAACAGCCGCGGAAAGGCCAGCAGGCGCTTGCCGTCGCTGCGCGCCGGATAGGCGGCATCCACGCGGCGCTCGTATTCGGCCAGGTAGCTCTCGCGCAATTCGGGCGAGAGCGGATCGATGAAGGGCCGCAGCCCCGTACCGCGCACCCATTCGACGATGGCGTGGGCCGAGTCCATGGGATGCTGGTAGGCGGTGCGCCAGATATCGAGGCTGCCCGCTGCACCCACCAGCGGCGCCAGCAGGTCGTAGTAGCCCTGCAGGCCCAGCAGTTCGGTCCGCAGCCTGGTGTAGTCGCCGATGGCCGCGGCCCACGTGGGCTCGGCCGCCACCTCGCGCATCAGGCGATGCGTGGGCTCGTCCCGGTTGTCGGGCATCTGGATGGCCAGCACGCCGCCCGGTGCGAGCGACTGCAGCAGGCGCGGCAGCAGCGTTTCGTGCGCGGGCACCCATTGCAGGGAGGCGTTGGCGTAGATGAGGTCGGGTGGCGTTTGCGGCTGCCAGCGCGCGATGTCGCTGAGCTCGAAACGCACCTTTGGAAATCTTGCCTCGGGGAGGCGTTCGCGCGCCGATTCGATCATCGACGGCGAGTTGTCCGTGCCGATGACGGCCGCGGAAGGAAAGCGCTCGGCCAGCAGTTCGGTCGAGTTGCCCGGGCCGCAGCCCAGGTCGACGGCCAGGCGGGCCGACTGGAGGCCCACGCGCGCGAGCAGGTCGCGTGCCGGGCGGGTGCGCTCGTCCTCGTAGCGGGTGTAGAGCGCGGGGTTCCAGTCAGCCATGCTTGGCGCGTGCGTCGAAATTACAGCAGGTGCTTGACGCCGTCCTGCTCGCCTTGCAGCTCGGCCAGCGTCTTGTTGATGCGTTCCTGGCTGAAGGCGTCGATCTCGAGGCCCTTGACGATCTCGTACTTGCCGTCCTTCGTGATGACGGGGAAGCCGAAGATCACGTCCTTCGGAATGCCGTACTCGCCGTTGGAGGGCACGCCCATCGTGACCCACTTGCCGTTGGAGCCCAGGGCCCAGTCGCGCATGTGGTCGATGGCAGCGTTGGCCGCCGAGGCAGCCGACGACAGGCCGCGTGCGTCGATGATGGCGGCGCCGCGCTTGCCCACGGTGGGCAGGAACACGTCGGCGTTCCAGACCTGGTCGTTGATCGCGTCCTTGACCGACTTGCCGCCGATGGTGGCGAAGCGGTAGTCGGCGTACATCGTGGGCGAGTGGTTGCCCCACACCGTCAGCTTCTCGATGTCGCCGACCTTGCCGCCGGTCTTGGCAGCGATCTGGCTGGCGGCGCGGTTGTGGTCCAGGCGCAGCATGGCGGTGAAGTTCTCGCGCGGCAGGCTGGGCGCGCTCTTCATGGCGATGTAGGCGTTGGTGTTGGCGGGGTTGCCCACCACCAGCACCTTGACGTCGCGGCTGGCGACCTGGTCGAGCGCCTTGCCCTGGGCCGTGAAGATCTGGGCGTTGGCGGCCAGCAGGTCGGCGCGCTCCATGCCGGGGCCGCGCGGACGGGCCCCCACCAGCAGGGCGTAGTCGGCGTCCTTGAAGGCGACCAGCGGGTCACCGGTGGGGATCACGCCGGCCAGCAGCGGGAAGGCGCAGTCTTCCAGCTCCATGATCACGCCCTTGAGCGCCTTCTGGGCCTTCTCGTCGGGGATCTCGAGCAGTTGCAGAATCACGGGCTGGTCTTTGCCCAGCATTTCGCCCGAGGCGATGCGGAACAACAGGGCGTAACCGATTTGGCCTGCGGCGCCGGTGACGGCAACGCGAACGGGCTTCTTGCTCATGGGGAGGACTCCAGAAGTGATGAAAACGAGGGCGGACGCCGGTGTGGGACGGTCGTCAAACAAGTGACGCCATACATGACGCCATGCGACGCAATCAGGTCCTGCAACACGGGCGCCCTACCTGAGGGACGTCTTCGATTCTATTCCGATTCAGCCGCCCGATGGCGCTTGTCTTATGTCTTATATAAGATACGGGGTGTTGCATTGCACCATGCGACATTCCCACGCCCATGACCACCGCCCCCCACCTGCCTGCCGCGACCGCCGATCACCTGGCGCCCGCATTCAGCCCGCTGTACCAGCAGATCAAGACCCTGATCCTGCGCAGCCTGCAGGCCGGCGAGTGGAAGCCGGGCGAACCGATTCCGAGCGAGGTCGAACTGGCAGCCCGTTTCCGGGTCAGCCAGGGCACCATGCGCAAGGCCATCGACGAGCTGGCCGCCGAAAACCTGGTGGTGCGCCGCCAGGGCAAGGGCACCTTCGTCGCCACGCATGCCGAACAGCATGTGCAGTACCGCTTCCTGAAGCTGGTGCCCGACGACGGCGACTTCACGGCCGAAGGGCCGGCGGTGCGCACCATCGTCGACTGCAGGCGCCAGCGCGCCACCGCCGACGTGGCACGCGCCCTGTCGCTGCGCACCGGCGACGCCGTGCTGCAAGTGCGGCGGGTGCTGGCCTACCGCGGTGTGCCGACCATCCTGGAAGACCTCTGGCTGCCGGGCGCCCCCTTCAAGGGCCTGACCGCCGAGCGGCTGGAACAGTGGCATGGGCCGATGTACGCCATGTTCGAGACCGAGTTCGGCGTGCGCATGGTGCGCGCCGAAGAAAAGATCCGCGCCGTGCTGCCCGACGAGGAGCAGGCCGCCCTGCTCCAGGTGAACATCGGCACGCCGCTGCTGAGCGTGGAGCGCGTGGCCCACACCTACCACGACACGCCCATGGAACTGCGTCGCGGCCTGTACCGCACTGACACGCACCACTACCGCAACGAACTGGGTTGAAGGAGTCCTCGTACGTAGTTGCCGTCACCCATGCTCATCCAGTCTGATGATGCATTGCAATAGAATTTTGAGTTGTTTGCTTCTTTGCCACCGAAGAACAAGCCGTCCCCCAAGAAAGCCACGAAAGTCCCCATGACAGAGCTTGCAACACCTCGGCCGCCACGCCGCGAATTTCGGAACATCAACGCCCTCACCGACCTGCCGAGCTATCGGCTGCCGCCGGCGGGCATCGTGTCCATCCTGCACCGCATCAGCGGTGTGCTGATGTTCATCCTGCTGCCGTTCATCATCTGGATGTTCGACAGCTCGCTGTCCTCCGAAATCTCGTTTGCCAAGTTCAAGGCCGTCTTCAACAACGGCTTTTCTTTCGTCCCGGGCTTCCTGGTGAAGCTGGTCGCGCTGGCCCTGATCTGGGGCTACCTGCATCACTTCTGCGCAGGCCTGCGCCACCTCTGGATGGACGTGAGCCACAAGGCCGTCACCAAGGAATTCGGCAAGACCTCGGCCCTGGCCGTGCTGGCCATCAGCCTGATCCTCACCGTCGTGCTGGGCCTGAAGCTCTTCGGCGCCTACTAAGAACAAGGAGCACAAAAAAATGGCAGTGAACTACGGCTCCAAGCGCACCGTCGTCGGCGCGCACTACGGCATGCGCGACTGGCTGAGCCAGCGCGTCACCGGCGCCCTGATGGCGCTCTTCACCATCGTCCTGCTGGCGCAGGTGATCTTCTCCAAGGGACCGATCGGCTACGACAAGTGGGCCGGCATCTTCTCGTCCCAGTGGATGAAGGTCCTCACCTTCGCCGTGATCGCCTCTCTTCTCTACCACGTGTGGGTCGGCATGCGCGACGTATGGATGGACTACGTCCAGCCCGTCGGCATCCGCCTCTTCCTGCAAATCTTCACGATCGTCTGGCTTGTGGGTTGCGCGGGTTGGGCCATTCAAGTGCTCTGGAGAATCTAAAAAAATGCCCAGCTACACCAAAGACCAAATCACCACGCGCAAGTTCGACGTCGTCATCATCGGCGCCGGCGGCTCCGGCATGCGCGCCTCGCTGCAACTGGCCCGCGCGGGCCTGAACGTGGCCGTGCTCTCCAAGGTGTTCCCGACCCGCTCGCACACCGTCGCTGCGCAAGGCGGCGTGGGCGCATCGCTCGGCAACATGAGCGAGGACAACTGGCACTACCACTTCTACGACACCATCAAGGGCTCCGACTGGCTCGGCGACCAGGATGCAATCGAATTCATGTGCCGCGAAGCACCCAAGGTGGTGTATGAGCTCGAGCACTTCGGCATGCCCTTCGACCGCAACCCGGACGGCACCATCTACCAGCGCCCCTTCGGCGGCCACACGGCCAACTACGGCGAGAAGCCCGTGCAGCGCGCCTGCGCCGCGGCCGACCGCACCGGCCACGCCATGCTGCACACGCTCTACCAGAAGAACGTGGAAGCACGCACCCAGTTCTTCGTCGAGTGGATGGCGCTGGACCTGATCCGCGACGCCGACGGCGACGTGGTGGGCGTGACGGCCCTCGAAATGGAAACCGGCGACCTGCACATCCTGCAGGCCAAGACCGTGCTGCTGGCCACCGGTGGCGCCGGCCGCATCTTCGCCGCATCGACCAACGCCTTCATCAACACCGGCGACGGCCTGGGCATGGCGGCGCGCGCCGGCATCCCGCTGCAGGACATGGAGTTCTGGCAGTTCCACCCCACCGGCGTGGCCGGCGCGGGCGTGCTGCTGACCGAAGGCTGCCGCGGCGAAGGCGCCATCCTGCTCAACAGCAACGGCGAGCGCTTCATGGAGCGCTATGCGCCCACCCTGAAGGACCTGGCGCCGCGCGACTTCGTCTCGCGCTCGATGGACCAGGAAATCAAGGAAGGCCGCGGCTGCGGTCCCAACAAGGACTACGTGCTGCTCAAGCTCGACCACCTGGGCGCCGAAACCATCCACAAGCGCCTGCCCTCGGTGTACGAGATCGGCATCAACTTCGCCAACGTCGACATCACCAAGGAACCGATCCCGGTGGTGCCGACCATCCACTACCAGATGGGCGGCATTCCCACCAACATCAACGGCCAGGTCGTGGTGCAGAAGGGCGAGGACAACAGCGCCGTGGTGAACGGCCTGTACGCGGTGGGCGAATGCTCCTGCGTGAGCGTGCACGGCGCCAACCGCCTGGGCACCAACTCGCTGCTCGACCTGCTGGTGTTCGGCCGCGCGGCCGGCAATCACATCGTGCAGTACAACGACAAGAACAAGGAGCACAAGCCGCTGCCGGCCGACGCTGCCGACCGCACGCTGGAGCGCCTGAACCGCCTGGAGAAGTCCACCGAAGGCATCTACGCGCAGGACGTGGCCAACGAGATCCGCGCCACCATGCAGCAGCACGCGGCCGTGTTCCGCAAGCAGGCCTCGATGGACGAAGGCGTGCAGAAGATTGCCGCCGTGCGCGAGCGCGTCAATGGCATCACGCTCAAGGACAAGTCGCGTGTGTTCAACACCGCCCGCATCGAGGCGCTGGAAGTCGACAACCTGATCGAGGCCGCGCAGGCCACCATGGTGTCGGCCGCCGCCCGCAAGGAATGCCGCGGCGCCCACACGGTGGAAGACTACGAGCGTCCCGCCGACGATCCGGTCGCGCCGCTGGGCCGCGACGACGCCAACTGGATGAAGCACACCCTGTGGTACAGCGCGGACAACCGCCTGTCCTACAAGCCGGTCAAGATGCAACCGCTGACCGTCGAGTCCGTCCCGCCCAAGGTCCGTACCTTCTAAGACTTAAAAGGTTTCCCACGATGAAGCGCACATTCCAGATCTACCGCTACGACCCGGACAAGGACGCGAAGCCCTACATGCAGACCGTCGAGGTCGAACTCGACGGCCACGAGCGCATGCTGCTGGACGCCCTGATCAAGCTCAAGGCGCAAGATCCCACCCTGGCTTTCCGCCGCTCCTGCCGAGAAGGCGTCTGCGGTTCGGACGCCATGAACATCAACGGCAAGAACGGCCTGGCGTGCCTGACCAACATGCGCACGCTCAAGGGCACCATCGTGCTCAAGCCGCTGCCGGGCCTGCCGGTCATCCGCGACCTGATCGTGGACATGACCCAGTTCTTCAAGCAGTACAACTCGATCAAGCCGTACCTGCAGAACGACAGCGTGCCGCCCGAGAAGGAGCGCCTGCAGTCGCCGGAAGAGCGCGAAGAGCTCAACGGCCTGTACGAGTGCATCCTGTGCGCCAGCTGCTCGACCAGCTGCCCCAGCTTCTGGTGGAACCCCGACAAGTTCGTGGGCCCCGCCGGCCTGCTGCAGGCCTACCGCTTCATCGCCGACAGCCGCGACGACGCCACCGGCGAACGCCTGGACAACCTGGAAGACCCGTACCGCCTGTTCCGCTGCCACACCATCATGAACTGCGTGGACGTGTGCCCCAAGGGCCTGAACCCCACCCAGGCCATCGGCAAGATCAAGGAATTGATGGTCCGCCGGGCCATCTAAAGAGCCGGGACCCATCATGCAAGCCGCAGACGCAGCCCTGCAGAACCAGCCGATCGACGCGCGAGCGCTCAGCCGGCTGAAGTGGCGCTGCCGCCGCGGCCTGCTTGAAAACGACCTGTTCATCGCCCGTTTCTTCGAGCGATACGAAGCCACCCTCACCCAGGGTCAGGCACAGGCACTGGAGACATTGATGGATCTGTCGGACAACGACCTGCTGGATCTCTTGTTGCGCAGAAAGGAGCCCGAGCCTGCATTGGCCGGGGCCGGCGTGGCAGAGCTCCTGCAGCTGATGCGCACGACCTGATGGCCTCCTCGGGCCCTGCGCGCACCGCTGCCGCCAACGTCTTCTTCAACCTTCTCCAGCACCCTTCAGTTTCAGAAAGACCTCAGCCATGAAAGCCTCCGATACCAAGGCCACCCTATCGTTCTCCAACGGTGGGCAACCCGTCGAACTGCCGATCTACAAGGGCACGATGGGCCCGGATGTCATCGACATCCGCAAGCTCTACGCGCAAACCGGCATGTTCACGTACGACCCGGGCTTCATGTCGACGGCCTCCTGCGAATCGGCCATCACGTACATCGACGGCGACAAGGGCGAGCTGCTCTACCGCGGCTACCCGATCGAGCAGCTGGCGACCAACTGCGACTATCTGGAAACCTGCTACCTGCTGCTCAACGGCGACCTGCCGAACGCAGAGCAGAAGGCCAAGTTCAGCGACACCGTGACGCATCACACGATGGTCAATGAGCAGATGCAGTTCTTCCTGCGCGGCTTCCGCCGCGATGCGCACCCCATGGCCATCATGACCGGCCTGGTGGGCGCCCTGTCGGCCTTCTATCACGACAGCACCGACATCAACAATCCGGCGCACCGCGAGATCTCGGCCGTGCGCCTGATCGCCAAGATGCCCACGCTGGTGGCCATGGCCTACAAGTACAACATGGGCCAGCCGTACATGTACCCGCGCAACGACCTGAGCTACGCGGGCAACTTCCTGCACATGATGTTCGCCACGCCGTGCGAGGAGTACAAGGTGAGCCCGGTGCTCGAGCGCGCGCTCGACCGCATCTTCATCCTGCACGCCGACCACGAGCAGAACGCCTCCACCTCCACCGTGCGCCTGTGCGGCTCGTCGGGCACCAACCCCTTCGCCGCCATCGCAGCCGGCGTGGCCTGCCTGTGGGGCCCTGCCCACGGCGGCGCCAACGAGGCGGCGCTGAACATGCTCTACGACATCCAGAAGGAAGGCGGCGTGGAGAAGATCGGCGAGTTCATCAAGAAGGTCAAGGACAAGAACTCCAGCGTCAAGCTGATGGGCTTCGGCCACCGCGTCTACAAGAACTACGACCCGCGCGCCAAGCTGATGCAGGAAACCTGCAACGAAGTGCTGACCGAGATGGGCCTGGAAAAGGACCCGCTGTTCGCGCTGGCCAAGCAGCTCGAGAAGATCGCCCTGGAAGACGAGTACTTTGTCTCGCGCAAGCTCTACCCCAACGTGGACTTCTACTCGGGCATCGTGCAGCGCGCCATCGGCATCCCGGTCAACCTGTTCACCGGCATCTTCGCGCTGGCCCGCACGGTGGGCTGGATCGCCCAGCTCAACGAGATGATCGGCGACCCCGACTACAAGATCGGCCGTCCGCGCCAGCTGTTCGAAGGCTCGCCCAAGCGCGACGTCAAGCCGATCGCCTCGCGCTGATCGGTGCCACGCGGGGCGCTCATTCTGGGCGTCCGCCCCCGGCCAATCGGGCGCGCATTGCGCCCGCACATCCAAAGGCTGCCTTCGGGCAGCCTTTTTGCGTCTTGGCTGACACGGCGCGATTCACGCCGCGCGTACCGTTGCTGTCAGAGGGATCTCCCTCGCCTTCATTCATGAAACCGTCGAAGGAGTCAGCCATGAAAAAGCTCGCCGCATTCTTTGCCATCGCGTTCGCCCTCTCCGTCCCGCTTGCAGGCTGCAACACCATGAAGGGTGCCGGCCAGGACATCCAGAAGGGTGGCGAGAAGCTGGAAAACAGCGCCAACAAGAAGGCGCAATAAGCCATTCGGGATGCGCTGCCCGGGCGCGGCGCACCCGCGGGCGGCCTCATCGCTGCCCGGAAAACTCGTCATCGCGTTTCGCGATGACCGAAGCATCGATTCCGTAGCAAAATGGCGAAATGCATCGCGAAATGCGATGCCTTTCGCCCCATGGCCCTCCCTGACCGCAACTTCGTCCGCCGTGTCGACCTGACTTCGCTCCAGCTCTTCGTGGCGGTGTGCGAGTTGGGCAGCATCGGCCGCGCGGCGGAACGCGAATTCATTGCCGCGTCGGCCATCAGCAAGCGCCTGTCGGACCTGGAGGCAGCCCTTCACACCCCTCTTCTCTACCGGCACACGCGCGGCGTCGACCTGACCCCCGCCGGCGAGAGCCTGCTGCACCACGCACGCACCGTGCTGTACAGCCTGGAGAAGATGCAGGGCGAGCTGAGCGAATACGCCGACGGCGTTCGCGGCCATGTCCGGGTGCATGCCAACATCTCCGCCATCGTGCAGTACCTGCCGGAAGACCTGGGCGTCTTCACGCGCGAGCACGAGGCCATCAAGATCGACCTGGAAGAGCACCTCTCCAGCGAAGTGCTGCGCGCGGTGCAGGAAGGCGCCGCCGACCTGGGCATCTGCCACGCCGGCCAGGGCTCGCACGAATTGCAGACCCTTCCCTATCGGCAGGACCGGCTCGCGCTGGTGGTCCCGGCCGGCCATGCGCTGGCCAGGAAGGGCACTGCGGCCATCGACTTTGTCTCCACGCTGGATTTCGACCACGTCGGCCTGCACACCAACAGTTCCATCTACGTGGCCATGCACCAGGCGGCCACCGAGGCAGGCCGGGCGGTCAAGCTGCGCATCCACGTCACGGGGCTCGATGCCATGTGCCGCATGATCGAGAACGGGCTGGGCATCGGCGTGATGCCCTTGCGCGCCTTCGAGCTGATGAAGGGCGGCATTGCGAGCCGGCTCAAGAGCATCGCGCTGAAGGACGCCTGGGCGACCCGGCAGATCCAGCTCGTGGCCCGCGACTTCTCCACCCTTCCGGTGGCGGCGCGCACCCTGGTCAGCCACCTGCGCGCCAACGCCGACGGGCCGCAGGCGCTGGCCGCCTGAGCCGCACCCCGTCTCCATCGACAAGCATTTCCCCACGAAAGACCCCCATGGCACGCACGCTCTACGACAAGATCTGGGACGAACACGTCGTCCATACCGAGGAGGACGGCACCTCCGTCCTCTACATCGACCGCCACCTGGTGCACGAAGTGACCAGCCCGCAAGCCTTCGAGGGCCTGCGCGAAGCCGGCCGCAAGCTGTGGCGCATCAGCTCGGTGGTGGCCACGGCCGACCACAACACGCCCACCACCGGCTGGGAACGCGGCTACGACGGCATCGAGGACCCGATCAGCAAGGAGCAGGTCACGACGCTGGACGCCAACATCAAGGAGTTCGGCGCCGCCGCCTTCTTCCCCTTCCTGTCCAAGCGCCAGGGCATCGTGCACGTGATCGGCCCGGAAAGCGGCGCCACGCTGCCGGGCATGACCGTGGTGTGCGGCGACAGCCACACCAGCACCCACGGCGCCTTCGGCGCGCTGGCCCACGGCATCGGCACCAGCGAGGTGGAGCACGTCATGGCCACGCAGACCCTCCTGGCCAAGAAGGCCAGGAACATGCTCGTGAAGGTGGAAGGCAAGCTGCCCGCCGGCTGCACCGCCAAGGACATCGTGCTGGCCATCATCGGCAGGATCGGCACCGCCGGCGGCACCGGCTACACCATCGAGTTCGCCGGCTCGGCCATTCGCGACCTCACCATGGAAGGCCGCATGACGGTGTGCAACATGGCCATCGAGGCCGGCGCCCGCGCCGGCATGGTGGCGGTGGACCAGAAGACCATCGACTACATCAAGGGCCGCCCGCTGGCGCCCAGCGGTGTCGAATGGGACCAGGCCGTGGCCTACTGGAAAACGCTGCATTCCGACGCCGGCGCGCACTTCGACACCGTGGTCGAGCTGGACGCCGCGCAGATCAAGCCGCAGGTCACCTGGGGCACCTCGCCCGAGATGGTGCTGCCCATCGACGGCCGCGTGCCCGATCCGGACAAGGAAAAGGACGCGAACAAGCGTGGCGCGATCGAGCGCGCGCTGACCTACATGGGCCTGGAACCCAACAAGCCCATGAACGACATCTTCGTGGACAAGGTGTTCATCGGCAGCTGCACCAACAGCCGGATCGAGGACATGCGCGAAGCCGCCGCGGTGGTCAAGAAGCTGGGCCAGAAGGTCGCACGCAACGTGAAGCTCGCCATGGTGGTGCCGGGCTCGGGCGTGGTGAAGGAGCAGGCCGAGCGCGAAGGCCTGCACGAAGTGTTCAAGGCCGCCGGCTTCGAGTGGCGCGAGCCCGGCTGCTCGATGTGCCTGGCCATGAACGCCGACCGGCTGGAGCCGGGCGAGCGCTGCGCCTCCACCAGCAACCGCAACTTCGAAGGCCGCCAGGGTGCTGGCGGGCGCACCCACCTGGTGAGCCCGGCCATGGCCGCGGCCGCGGCCATCAAGGGCCACTTCGTCGACGTTCGGACGATCGCCTAAGCGAGCAGGAGAAGACCATGCAGAAATTCACCGTGCACCAGGGCCTCGTGGCCCCCATGGACCGCGAGAACGTCGACACCGACGCGATCATTCCCAAGCAGTTCCTCAAGTCGATCAAGAAGACGGGGTTCGGCCCCAACCTGTTCGACGAGTGGCGCTACCTCGACCACGGCGAGCCGGGCATGGATCCGGCCAGCCGCAAGCCCAACCCCGACTTCGTGCTGAACCAGCCGCGCTACGCAGGCGCATCGGTGCTGCTGGCGCGCAAGAACTTCGGCTGCGGCTCCTCGCGCGAGCATGCGCCGTGGGCGCTGGACCAGTACGGCTTTCGCGCCATCATCGCGCCGAGCTTTGCCGACATCTTCTTCAACAACAGCTTCAAGAACGGCCTGCTGCCCATCGTGCTGCCCGAGGCCACCGTGGCGCAACTGTTCGATGAAGTCTTCGCCTTCCCCGGCTACAAGCTCACGGTCGACCTGGAGCGCCAGGTCATCGTGAAGCCCGACGGCGCCGAGATCGCCTTCGACGTGCAGCCCTTCCGCAAGTACTGCCTGCTCAATGGCCTGGACGACATCGGCCTGACCTTGCGCCACAAGGACAAGATCGCCGCGTTCGAAGCCGAGCGCCTGGCAGCCAAGCCCTGGCTCGCGCACCAGATGATTTCCTGAATTGAAACCACCCCCAGGCTACCCTTGCTGCGCAAGGTCCGCCAACCCCCTTCGAGGGGGCGCATCCTGCGGCCTGGCGAAGCCAGTTCCGCGGATGCTCCCGAAGGGGTCGCGCCGGTGCGAACCTGCAGGTTCATACGCCGACAATGAAACACCTTTCCAAGAAATAGCATCATGAAAATCGCAGTCCTTCCCGGTGATGGCATCGGAACCGAAATCGTCGAGCAGGCCGTGCGCGTGCTCAAGGCGCTGGACCTGAAGTTCGAGATGGAACAGGCGCTGGTGGGCGGCGTCGCCTACGACGCGCATGGCCATCCGCTGCCCGAATCCACGCTCAAGCTGGCCAAGGAGGCGGACGCCGTGCTGTTCGGCGCCGTGGGCGACTGGAAGTACGACAAGCTCGAGCGCCAGTTCCGCCCCGAGCAGGCCATCCTCGGCCTGCGCAAGAACCTGGGCCTGTTCGCCAACTTCCGCCCCGCCATCTGCTACGAGCAGCTCACGCACGCCTCCAGCCTCAAGCCCGAGCTGGTGGCGGGCCTGGACATCCTCATCATCCGCGAACTGACCGGCGACATCTACTTCGGCCAGCCGCGCGGCAAGCGCACCTCGCCGGACGGCAACTTCCCCGGCGCGGAAGAAGCCTTCGACACCATGCGCTACACGCGCCCGGAAATCGAACGCATCGCCCGCGTGGCCTTCGAGGCGGCCCGCAAGCGCAGCAAGCGCGTGACCAGCGTCGACAAGGCCAACGTGCTGGAGACCTTCCAGTTCTGGAAGGACGTGGTCACCGAGGTGCACAAGGACTATCCCGATGTGGAACTCGACCACATGTACGTGGACAACGCCGCCATGCAGCTGGTGAAGGCGCCCAAGAAGTTCGACGTGGTGGTCACCGGCAACATGTTCGGCGACATCCTCTCGGACGAAGCGGCGATGCTCACCGGCTCCATCGGCATGCTGCCCTCGGCTTCGCTCAACGCCAGCAAGCAGGGCCTGTACGAGCCCAGCCACGGCAGCGCGCCCGACATCGCGGGCAAGGGCGTGGCCAACCCGCTGGCCACCATCCTGTCGGCGGCCATGATGCTGCGCTACTCGCTGGACCAGGAAGAAGCGGCCCAGCGCATCGAGAACGCGGTCAAGAAGGTGCTGGCCCAGGGCCTGCGCACGCCCGACATCCACAGTGAAGGCACGACCAAGGTCGGCACGCGCGAGATGGGCGACGCCGTGCTGAAGGCGCTGGGCTGAGGCCCAGCCACGCGCCCGTCGGCGGTCAGCCAGTCAGGCCAGGAGCCGGCTGGCGACCAGCCAGGCACCGAAGGCGGCCGCCAGGCCGCCGCTGATCTTCAGCAGCCGCGCGCCGGCGGGCCGCTGCAATGCCAAATGGGCCGCCGCGAGGCCGGCCACATGCAGCAAGGCGGTGGTGCTCATGAAAGCCAGCGTTGCCAGCGCACGCTGGTCGACCACCGTGAGCTCGTAGCCGTGCAGGTAGCCATGGCAAAAGCCGAAGACGCCCACGGCGGCAGCTGCCAGCGGTGTCGCCAGGTGGCCGCCGAATGCGATGGCCCCTCCCAGCAGCAGCACGGACAGCGCCACGCCGATCTCCACTGCCGGCAGGTCGATCAGGCTGAATCCCACCAGGCCGCCCACCAGCATCGCCAGAAGGAAAGCGCCTGGCACCGCCCACTGGGCGCGCCCGCCCAGTTGTGCGCTCCACGCGCCGACGGCCACCATCGCCACGAAATGGTCCGCGCCGGTGAGCGGATGCAGCCAGGCTTCGAACAGGCCCGCACTGCCGCCGGAATGGGCATGGGCCGAGGCACAGGCGACGAGCGCACAGGCCGGCACCAGGCGCGCAGCAATTCTGCGAGTCATCGCGGCACCTCGCCGATGGCGAGGGTGAGCGAGGCCCAGGTGCCTTTCCAATCCGCCGACGGCCGCGCGGCCGGCTCGATCTGCACCGCGTAGAAAGTCCACTGCCCCGCCGAAGGCAGCGTGAAGCGCGCGACGCCATTGGCACCGGTATTTGCTTCGAGCACCTTTTCCGGGGCCGATTGCGGCAGCGCGGCGATACGCACGTGCTGCGCCGGCCGGCCCTCGCGAAGAAGGCGAACGTCGAAAGGCTGCCCTGGCCGATACCTTGCCGGATCCGTGACCGGCACGAGCTCGATGGGCTGGCCGACGACGCGGTCGAATCCACGCGAATCCCCGCCGACGATGACCAACGTCTTTGCGGCGCGGAAAAAGTCCTCGCGGGCATCCGCATCGGACAGGCCCAGCGACTCGCGCTGCTTCAATGCTTCGTCCAGATGCTCCTCGCGCAGGTAGGCCTGGAACTGCGCGCCATCGAGCTTGATGCTGCTCGCGTTCGTCTCCATGGCAACCACGGCCGCGCCGGCACTGCGTGCATCGAAATGGCCCACGGGGGTAGCGCCGCTGCGTCCCGCGACGTCGCGGCTGCCCTGCGCATCGATCACCCGGAATGTGCGCACCAGCCCGGGCAGGCGGGGCGTGGACTCGCCCGGCCAGCGCGGCCCGATGCGCAGGTCGAGCGCCACCCGTGCGCCCGGTTCCACGAAAGGCCCGTACGGCACCATCCAGAAGGCATGCGACCAGGCTGCCATGGGCCACAGCAGCCAGGCCGGCAACAGCCAGCATCCGGGCGCAGCCTGCCGAGACGGGCCGCCGGCCGCGCCTGCGGCGCAGCCCGCGGCCCGCCCGAAGGCGGGCGACGCGTCATGCCGGGATGACGAAGGGGAAGGTGCCGGTGTAGTTCACCGGATCCTTCAGGTGCTGGCTGGTCGGCTTGCCGATCAGCCAGGTGAGCGAGGTGGACATGCCATCGTCGCTCAGCTTGCGGCCGTTGGGATTGGCCGCGACAAACGCCGCCTCGGTGCCGACCTCATAGCGAATGACGTCGGGCAGCAGCCGGGACGCCATCTCGTCGCCATAGGCGAACGGGTCGGGCCTGGAAGCCGCGAAATGCGCCGAACGGGCAATGCGCGCGGAAAAGAAGTTGTGGAACTCCTTCTGCTTGTCCGGCCGCGACGCGTCGAACGCGGCCTTCAGGTCCTCGTCCTCGAACAGCATGCTGTGCGCCATCAGCGGCTTGCCCATGTACTGGACCTGCTTCCAGCCGCTCCCATCCTTGACGGCCACGGTGCCGAAGGCGCTGACCTTCTTGCCCAGCATGGCATTGGGCACCTCCAGCACGAGGGGGCAGCAGGTGCGGCCCAGGAAGATGTTGGTGCCCGAAGCCTTGGCCCACACCTCGGGGTCGTACTTGCCCTGCGCCAGCTGGGCGCGGAACGCGCCAAGGCCGGGCGAATTGCCGAAGAACGGGTCCTTGGCCCGGCCGACCCAGGCGCGGATGCCGCCCGGCAGCTTGGCCTCCTTGCCGGGCGTGAGGCGCCCCAGTTCGCGGCCCTTGGCACCGACGGCGCCATTGGCTTCATCCATCTGCAGGCAGGCGATGTGGTCGCCCTGGTTGACGAAGTTCCACGTCAGGCCCGCCTTGAACGAGTCGTCGGTGGCGCAGTGGATGTTATAGACCGCGGCACGATCCAGAAGGTCTTCGCCCGGCTTGGGCAGGAAGTTCGCGTCCAGGATGAAGACCGTGCTGGCGTTGCCAGGCGCGTTGAACACGTAAAGGTCCGTCAAGCCGAGCTTCGGGTTGCTGCGCACGGCGGCAACTTCGAAATGGTGACTGGCGACCGCGAAGCGCGGAACGAGCGACGCACATGCCGTCAGGCCCGATGCAAGAAGCACACGGCGACGGCTCGACTGCAGCACTTGATGGTGCATTGATTTTTCTCCCTGAGTTAAGCGCTCCCAGGGACAGCTGCGCACGACCAAGCTGGCCGCTTTGCCCTCCCCAGAGCGCGACCACTGTAGCAGACGCGACTACTTTGTAAGTACGGGCTGACCCGCAGCCCAGCCGTGCCGGCGGCGTCGACCCTGGCTACGCTACAATTCGTGCGCGATGTTTACCGCCCGCCCGTTCGTCCTGGACCTTTCTCTCGCCACCCTGGTTGGCGAGACCGTGCGCGCATCCATCGTCGTTTCCTCCTCCAAAACCACGACCACCATTAAGGGCTGATCCAGCCTGGTTCGTCGTGCGCCTTCCCCTGGCCCCGGACGAGCCAGGCGGGCAGTCCCTTCGGCACGGTCTCTCTGTTTGACACTGAAAGGGCATCTGAAATGAGCAAGTTGGTAGGGTTGGTCGGTTGGCGCGGCATGGTCGGCTCCGTGCTGATGGACCGCATGGTCGAAGAAAAGGACTTCGATCTGATCGAGCCCGTTTTCTTCTCCACCTCCAACGCCGGCGGCAAGGCGCCTGCCATGGCCAAGAACGAAGGCACGCTGCAGAACGCCTTCGACATCCAGGCACTCAAGCGCTGCGACATCATCGTCACGGCCCAGGGCGGCGACTACACCACCGAGGTGTTCCCCCGTCTGCGCGCCGAAGGCTGGAAGGGCCACTGGATCGACGCCGCCTCCACCCTGCGCATGAAGGACGACGCGGTCATCATCCTCGACCCGGTCAACATGCCGGTGATCAAGAACGCCCTGGCCAAGGGCGGCAACAACTGGATCGGCGGCAACTGCACCGTCTCGTGCATGCTGATGGGCGTGGGAGCGCTGTACAAGGCCGGCGTGGTCGAGTGGATGACCAGCATGACCTACCAGGCCGCATCGGGCGGCGGCGCGCAGCACATGCGCGAGCTGCTCACCCAGTTCGGCACGCTCAACGCCGAAGTGCGCGAGCTGCTGCACGACCCCAAGTCCGCCATTCTCGAGATCGATCGCAAGGTGCTGGCCAAGCAGCAGTCGCTGTCGGCACAGGAAACCGCCAACTTCGGCGTGCCGCTGGGCGGCTCGCTCATCCCCTGGATCGACAAGGACCTGGGCGACGGCATGAGCAAGGAAGAGTGGAAGGGCGGCGCCGAGACCAACAAGATCCTCGGCCAGGGTGCCGGCTTCAGCACCCCCGCGGTGCCGGTGGACGGCTTCTGCGTGCGCATCGGCGCCATGCGCTGCCACAGCCAGGCGCTGACCTTCAAGCTGAAGAAGGACGTGCCGCTGGCCGACATCGAGGCCATGATCGCCGCCGACAACCAGTGGGTGAAGGTCGTTCCCAACACCCGCGAAGCCACCATCCAGGACCTGACGCCGGTGGCCGTGACCGGTACCATGACGATCCCCGTCGGCCGCCTGCGCAAGCTGGCCATGGGACCGGAGTACCTGGGCGCGTTCACCGTGGGCGACCAGTTGCTGTGGGGCGCTGCAGAACCGCTGCGCCGCATGCTGCGAATCCTGCTCGAGGCCTGAGTCGGGTGACGGGCGCCCCCGGGGCCGCCCGTCGTTGCGAGCTAGCAACGACCAGGGTGCGACGAATGTCGTACTACAGGGCCTAACAGTCCTTGTCGCCTTGTCATTTGCGGGGCTTAGGTGTTAACGTCCACTTACACTTTCGGGCCGTACTTGCCCCTATCAGCATGACAAGACATTCGTTGCCTGCCGCCCAAGGGGCGGCGACCCGTGCGATCTCGAAAAATCCTGGTCGTTGTCAGCTGACTGTCCTGGGCGCGGCCGTCGCGGTTGCCCTCAGCACGCTGGCTGCCGATGCGAGCGCGCTGGCGCTGGGCCAGCTGAATGTCCGCTCCGCCCTCGGCGAGCCGCTGCGCGCCGAGATCGACATCACGGAAATGACCGCGGCCGAGGCCGACGGCCTGCGCGTCAACATCGCATCGCCGGCCGCCTTCAGTGCCGCGGGCGTCAACTACAACCCTGCGCTGGGCGAAGTTCGGGTGAACGTCCAGCGCCGCGCGAACGGGCGTTACGTCATCAGCCTGACGGGCAACCGTTCGATGAACGATCCCTTCATCGACCTGCTGCTGGAAGCCAACTGGAGCTCCGGCCGCATGGTGCGCGACTACACCGTGCTGCTCGATCCGCCCAGCAGCCCGAAGTCGCAAGTGGCCATCTCGCCCGTGGCGCCGCAGCTCCCGCCCGCGGCACCCGGCACGGTCCCGCGTTCGTCAAGCCGCACGGCACGC
>NZ_BCUU01000027.1 GCF_001591385.1 Variovorax soli NBRC 106424 | reverse complement strand
GCCGCGGGCCAGCCGCCGGCGCAGCGCGGCACGCTGGGCGCGCTGTACGTGGGCACCATCGGCCACCAGACGATGCCCAACACCGACACGCTGTTCTGGTTCGACGGCACCGACAAGTGGTACCCCACCGGCCTGCATGCCGCGGTGCCCGCGCCGGTGCTGGCCATTGCCTGCCGCCCGGAATTTCCGATGGAGGTGTGGGCGGGCACCACGGTGGGCGTGTGGCAGGGCGTGCGCACCGACCATGGCGCCGATGCGCCGACCTGGGCCTGGACGCAGCGTGTCAACGGCCTGCCCGAAGCCGCGGTCGAAGACCTGGCGTTTCACAGCTTCAACGGCGTGACGCTGCTGCGTGCGGCCATCGCGGCCCGCGGCGTGTGGGAACTGCGGCTCGATCAGCCCACGGTGGCCGACCGGACCTACCTGCGCATCCACCAGGACGACCTGCGCTACGCCGCGCCTGCGCTGGAGACCCCGCAGCCGCCCACCGGCCCCAGGCGCGTGCTGAAGAAGCGCGACCTCGTCACCGACCGCTCCTGGCACGGCAGCCCGGACATACGCCCGCGCAAGGCGCCGGCAGCACTCGCTGCGCCATCCACCCTGCCGTGGCGGCGCACGCCCTTCCGCGGCACCAAGGAGCAGTTGCGGCGCTTCCAGGCGGCGATGCGCTCCAGCACCGGCGACCCGCGCATCGTGGCCAACGGCATCTGGGACGTGTACTTCAGCGAGGTGCTGCGCGACCATGGTGCGCCAACGCTGGCCGTGCCGGCCAAGGGGCCGCCGAATCCGATGCCGGCATTGAACGTGGCGCGCATCAACGCCGCCTTCTGGGACCAGCACATGCAGGCCCCGCATTCCACGCGCGAGCCCTGGGGCACCGGCACGCCCACCGAGGCCGACCTGTACGAGCTGACGCCGGAGATTCCGGAGGGCGACGCGGGCCGCACCTCGTTCGGCCTGCGGCGCGGCCCGCTGAAGGTCGACATCGTGGTGCACCACCGCGGCACGCCGAGAAACGGCGCCGACGTGCGCGTGACCCTGCTGCAGTGGCTCGACCCCAAGCCCAGCAACCGCGCCAGGATCAACAAGACCAGCACCTGGTTCACCGACCCGGTGCCATGGACCGCCGCCGTGAACGAGGTGCTGAACTCCGCCGCCGGTACCACCGCGCAGCCGCTGGGTCCGGGCTGGAGCTTCGTGGGCACCACCGATGCCACGCGCCGCCAGTCGCCCACCGGCACGCTCGACAACACGCGCGCGAGCGTCGTCACCTTCGACCTGGACACCAGCACCCTGGAGCACAACCGCGTGATCCTGCTGGTGGCGGTGGTTCGCGCCGGCGGCAACATCGCGCTCGCACCGCTCACGCTGCAGGAGATGGCGCTGACGCGGCACGAGGTGGCGGTGCGCTCCATGCACGTCACCCAGTTCTGATCTGAAGCCGTTGCAACAGGAAAAGGCAGGCCGCCATGCCCACGACCAGGAAGATCTGCTCCCCGTACCCGCCTCCGCATGCTGCGCATCCGCCCGCGGCCTCCACGCGCTCGAGCGACCAGGCCGCCACCGACGAGCGGGTGGACAACATCCGCATCCTGCCGCTGGCGCGCGGCGGCGGCGGCCCGGTGCGTGCCGCGGTCGAGCGCATGAAGCTGTGGGACAACGGCCGCACGCTGCGCGTGAAGTTCATCGACGGCCTGCCCGAGGTGCAGGCCAAGGTGCAGGCCATTGCCAGGGAATGGGAGGCCATCGCCAACCTGAAGCTGAAGTTCGTGACCACCGGCGCGGCCGAGATCCGCATCAGCTTCGCGGAAAAGGGCTTCTCGTGGTCGACGGTGGGCACCGATGCGCTCACCGTGGCGGCCACCGAGGCCACCATGAACTACGGCTGGCTGGAGCCTTCGACGTCGCTGCGCGAATACCAGCGCGTGGTGCGCCACGAATTCGGCCATGCGCTGGGCATGATCCACGAGCACCAGAACCCGGCCGCGCAGGGCCAGATCCCGTGGGACAAGGAGAAGGTCTATGCCCACTATGCGCAGCAGGGCTGGACGCGCGAAGACGTGGACTTCAACATCTTCCAGGTCTACACGGAAGACAGCACCAACCACACCGCCTTCGATCCGGCGTCGATCATGGAATACGCCATTCCGGATTCGCTCACGGTGGGCTCGTACGCCGTGGGCTGGAACACCGACTTCTCGCCGGCCGACATCGAGTTCATGCGCAAGCAGTACCCCATGGCATCGGCGGGCACCGTGGAGCTCGCGGTGGGCGGCCCGCGCACCAGCGCCGACCTGGCGACCGCGGGCGAGGTGGACACCTACCACTTCGACGTGCCGGCCGCGGCCACGCACATCATGACCACCGAAGGCCCGAGCGACACCGTGCTGACGCTGCACGGCCCCAACGACTCGGGCGCCGTGCTGGCCTGGGACGACGACCGCGGGCAGGGGCTGAACGCGCGCATCGTGCGCAAGCTGCAGCCGGGGTCGTACTGGCTCAGCGTGCGGCACAAGAATGCGCAGGCGACAGGGACTTACACGGTGGGGGTGAAGAAGTCGAGGTAGGCCATTTCGAGGCAGCGTCGGCGTGATCGTCGACGCCACGTTTCGGGCAGCAAATGTGTTGCAATTGCGGGCTCCGGTTTGTCCGCGCGCGCCTGTGCGCAGGCAAACCCGCACAAGACCCGAGAAACCCATCATTCGATGCCCGCGCCCGCCAAACTCACCCTTTCACGTCTCGAAAGCCTGCGACTCACCGCTGGCGATGACTTGCGCGGCAACTTGGATGCCAGCGAGTACAAGGAGGTCAACGAGCCGGAAGCAGCCGATGCCTGACAAGCTGCCCTTCCACCTCGACGACCTGCTGCGCCAGCGCACGGTGGAGGGTGAGCGCATCGAATACAAGGCCGGCTGGAATCCTGACCCGATCATTCGAACCTTGTGCGCCTTCGCCAACGACTTCGAGAACCTGGGTGGCGGCTATGTAGTGATCGGGCAAGACTGCGACGACAACGGCCGGCCCATTTTTCCTCCGGCAGGTCTGGCCGAGAACCAGCTCGACAAGATTCAGCGCGAGCTGCTGGCGGCTTGTCAGTCGATTCAGCCGCCGTATTTTCCGGCCCTGAGCATCCATGAGGTCGAAGGCCGGAAGGTCATCGTGCTGCAGGCACCCGGCGGCATGCATCGCCCCTACAAGGCGCCCGCGTCGGTCACCGCCAAGCACAAGACCTGGCACTACTACATCCGTCGCTACACCAGCACGGTGGAGGCCAAGGGCGAGGCGGAGCTGGAGCTGCTGAGCCTGACGGCACAGGTTCCTTGGGACGACCGTTACAACCAGCATGCACGGGTGAGCGACTTGTCCACGCCGTTGATGCTGGACTACCTGCGCGAGGTGGGTAGTGGGCTGGCGGAAGATGGCGCGGCGATGTCGATTGAAGAGCTGGGTCGGCAAATGAACCTGGTGGGCGGTCCGCAGGAGTCGCCCTGGCCCAAGAATGTGGGATTGCTGTTCTTCAACGAGGCGCCGGAACGCTTCTTTCCCTACACCCAGATCGACGTGGTGTGGTTTCCCGAAGGGGCGGGCGGCGACCGCTTCGACGAGAAGATTTTCAAGGGGCCGCTTGCGCGAATGACGCGCGATGCCCTGAGCTTCATTCAGCGCAACTACCTGATCGAGACTGTGGCCAAGCACCCGGATCGGGCCGAGGCTACGCGGGTGTGGAACTACCCCTATGCGGCAGTGGAAGAGGCGCTGGTCAACGCCGTCTACCACCGTTCGTATGAAGAGCGCGAGCCCATCGAGGTGCGCATCAGCCGGGATGAGCTGGCAATACTGAGTTTTCCGGGGCCCGATCGTTCGATTCGGATGGCCGACTTTGCAGCCGGCCGGGCGGTGAGCCGGCGTTACCGAAACCGCCGCATTGGCGAGTTCCTCAAGGAGCTGGACTTGACCGAAGGCCGCTCCACGGGTGTGCCGAAGATCCTCAAGGCCATGGCCGCCAATGGCTCGCCCCCGCCGCTATTCGAGACTGATGACGATCGCGCCGCCTACGTGATCCGGCTGCCGGCACATCCGCTGGCGCAAGTGCCGGATCTCCCCGCCGATGAAGTCACCGGGGAAGTCACCGGGGAAGTCGCCGGGGAAGTCACCGGGGAAGTCACTGGGGAAGTCGGACGTCTGCTGGAAGCCATGGTGGGCGAGATGTCCCGCCAGGAAATGCAAGAGGCACTGCGGCTCAAGCATGAGGACCACTTCCGCGCCGCCTACCTTCGGCCTGCCCTCGATGGCGGAGTCATCGAAATGACCTTGCCCGACAAGCCCCGCAGCAGCAAGCAGCGCTACCGCTTGACCGCTGCGGGCCGGCGGTGGCTGCAAGATCAACGCGCCAAGGGGGAGGTGGCATGAGCGAATACAGCGAAGCCGAAGGTGGGGGTTAAGAAGTCGAGGTAGGCCGCGGTCACATCGGCGCCAGGGTGTACCCCATGTTGCCCCACTCGACCTTGTAGGTATTGCATGCGCCGGCCGTGAAGTAGTGGGTATAGAAGGCCGATTCGTACGTCGTGGTCTTGTAGGCGCCGCCGGCGTCGACGCTTTGCGTCCGGTCGGTCACCCGGACCATGTAGTAGCCGCCGTTGGAGTTCGTCTGCGCAGGGCGGGGCAGCGTGAAGGTCACGCTCGGATTCGAGCAGTCGTTGCTCGCTGTACCGGCCCGGATCAGCGGCACCGATTTCCCGTCGATGGTGACGCCCTGGATCCCCGCGAGTCCGGTGGGCACGACCACCGTCAGCTTGGTGGGCGGGACGTTCTCCAGCGGCCCGCACTCGCCGGACCAGCTGCCCTTTTCGTACTCGGTCGGCAGCGAGCCGTTGATCCGGTAATCGAAGACGAGCTTGCCGTTCGAGAGCGAGAAATAGGTGTTGGGAAGGCCGTGTTCGGCGTCCCACTTCACCACGTTGTCGCTGGAAATGATGCCCTTGTAGAAGCCAGCGGCCGTCGAGCCCTTCTTCTCGCACATGTAGACCCGGTTGGCCGGCTCGTTCTTGATGCCGCCGATCGCGATCTCGGTGCGGTCACCGCTCGGCCCGGGCAACCTGACCCACACGGTGTCTTCAAGCGCCGTGCTTTCGCCCGAGGTGCCGCCACTGCTGCTGCCGGAACTGCTCTGGCTGCCGCCCGTCGCCGAACCTGCAGGCGATGCGAAACCCGAGTCATCACCACCCCCGCCGCCGCCCCCGCATGCGGCCAGGGACAACATCAGTGCGGCGGCAAGGCTCCATTTGTGCTTCGTGAATTGAATCATGGGATTTGTTACTGATTGAAAGCACGCGAGTAAATCCAAAAGCGCCGGATTGCGCAGCCCCTCATTCAGGGGGTGTGGGGCGGGCGCATTTCGCCTGGCATCATGCGTTTCACGCTACGCACCCGCATTGTGAGCAATGCAACGCTCTCCTACAGTCCACCCCAAGCCGCCGCACCCGGCGAGGACTGTTCAACCCCACACCCCCCGAGAGAGCCCGTTCACCATGAGCCAACTACCCGAGATCGTTCGCGACATCGAACGCGTGTCCGCCGACGTGGTCGCCAAGGCGCGTACCTACCAGGCCGCGATCCTGGCCGACGTCGCCGGTCGGCGCGGCACCATGCACGGCCGCATTGCGCCGGTCCACCACGGCATGGCCGTGGCCGGCCCGGCCTTCACGGTCGAGGTGCGCCCCGGCGACAACCTGATGATCCATGCCGCCATTGCGCTGGCCCGCCCCGGCGATGTGCTGGTGATCGACGGCAAGGGCGACCTGAACGCGGCGCTCATGGGCACGCTGATGCTCAGCGCCTGCAAGAAGCAGGGCCTGGCCGGTGTGGTCATCGACGGCGCGGTGCGCGACCGGCTCGAGCTGCTGGAGCTGGGCTTTCCGGTCTTCAGCGCCGGCTTCAACCCGGCCGGCCCGACCAAGTTCGTGCCCGGCCGCATCAACCACCCGGTGTCTGCCGGCGGCGCGATGGTGAACCCGGGCGACCTGGTGGTGGGCGATGCGGACGGCGTGGTCGTCATCGAGCGCGCCAAGGCGTCTGCCATGCTGGCGCTGGCCGACAAGAAGGTGGCCGACGAGGCCGCGCGGCTGGACGCCATCTCGCGCGGCGACACCGCATCGAAGTGGCTGCCTGCGGCACTGCGCGCGGCCGGCCTCTTGAAGGAAGGCGAGTCGCTGTGAGCGCCATCCTCGTCACCGGCGCCGACCTGGCGCCGCAGGCCCTGGCGCTGCTCGAGGGCTTCGAGATGGTCTACGCCGGCAAGACGCCCACGCAGGACGAACTCCTCGCCCTGTGCCGTACCCATGACCCGGTGGCCATCATCGTGCGCTACGGCAAGGTGGACGCGGCCATGATCGACGCGGCCCCCTCGCTGAAGGTGATCTCCAAGCACGGCAGCGGCACCGACACCATCGACAAGGCGGCCGCCCAGGCGCGCGGCATCGAGGTGGTGGCCGCCGCCGGCGCCAATGCCGCCGCGGTCGCCGAGCAGGCGCTGGCACTGATGCTGGCCTGCGCCAAGTCGGTGGTGACGCTGGATGCGCGCATGCGGGCCGGCCACTGGGACAAGGCCACGCACAAGAGCCTGGAGCTGCATGGCCGCACCGTGGGCCTGGTGGGCCTGGGCGCCATCGGCCAGCGCTTTGCCCGCATGGCCGACGCCATGGGCATGCAGGTGCTGGGCTTCGACCCCTTCGCCAAGGACCTGCCGCGCTGGATCCAGCCGGCAGCGCTGGAAGACATCTGGCGCGCGTCGGACGTCATCTCGCTGCACTGCCCGCTGACCGCGGAGAACCGCAACCTGCTCGATGCAGGGACGCTGGCGCGCTGCAAGAAGGGTGTGATCGTCGTGAACACCGCGCGCGGTGGCCTGATCGACGAAGGGGCCTTGCTCGCGGCCATCCAATCGGGGCAGGTGCGCAGCGCCGGCCTGGACAGCTTCGCGGTGGAGCCCATGAGCGCCGGCCACCCGTTCCAGAGCGAGCCGCGCATCGTGCTGAGCCCGCACATCGGCGGCGTGACCGGCGATGCCTACGTGAACATGGGCGTGGCCGCTGCCAGAAACCTGCTGGCGGTGCTGCAGCGCCGGGCCGCCGACACCAGCGCGCAGCAAGCGCGCTGAGCCCGACAGAAGAACGTTCGAGAGACCCCTGGAGACAAACCCAAATGCCTATTGCGAAGATCACACGGCGCCTGGCCCTGGCCGCCTGCGCATTCACCGTGGCCGCCGCCGCGCATGCCGCCGCCTTTCCGGAGCGGCCCATCACCATCGTCGTGCCCTACGCGCCCGGCGGCGCCGCGGATGCGGTGGCGCGCATGGTCGCTTCGCGCATGGGCACCAGGCTGGGCACCAGCGTCATCGTGGACAACAAGGCGGGCGCCAGCGGCACCATCGGCGCGGCCTACGTGGCCAAGGCCGCGCCCGACGGCTACACCGTGCTGTACGACGCCACGCCGTATTCCATCAACCCGCACCTCTTTCCCAAGCTGCCCTATGCGGCCGATGCGCTGCAGCCGCTGTCGCTGGTGCTGCTCGCGCCCAATGCGCTGATCGTGAAGGCCGACTCGCCCTTCAAGACAATCAACGACCTGGTGGCCAAGGCCAAGGCGCAGCCGGGCAAGATCAACTTCGCCTCGGGTGGCAGCGGCACCGTGCAGCGCCTGGCCGCCGAGCTGCTGCGCCAGCGCCTGCAGCTGGACATGGTGCACGTGCCCTACAAGAGCGGTGGCCCGGCCATCTCCGACGTCATGGGCGGCCAGGTCGACTTCATGTTCGGCACCGTGGCGGCCACCTATCCGTTGATCAGCTCGGGCAAGCTGCGTGCGCTGGCCGTGTCGTCGCCGCAGCGCTCGCCGCGGCTGCCCGACGTGCCCACCGTGGCCGAAACCGTGGCGCCCGGCTACGAGGCATTCGAATGGAACGGCATGCTGCTGCCCGCGAAGACGCCCAAGGACATTGCCGACAAGCTGCAGCGCGCTGTGGTCGATGCGCTCAAGGAAGACGAGGTGCAGCAGCGCCTGAAGGACCTGGGCGCGCAGCCGGTGGGCTCCACGCCGGCCGAATTCGCCGCCTTCCTGAAGAAGGAAGAAGCCAAGTGGGGCGAGGTGGTGCGCAAGGGCGACATCAAGGCCGACTGATTCCCGCTGGTGCAGCCGGCCCTTCGCGAATAAGCTGCGCCGACCCATCCGCCCGATCACCATGTTCCTCCTGCAGCCACCCCGGGTGCGCGAACTCGAACTCTTCAGTGCCATGCCCGATGCGCTGCGCCGCCCCGAGCGCAGCGCCTGGGCCGATGCCAACCGCGGCGGCGCGGTGACCGACTCCTTCCTGGAAGGGCCGGTGTTCGACGATGCGGGCAACCTCTACGTCAGCGACATCCCGTGGGGCCGCATCTTCCGCATCGATGCGCAAGGGGCCTGGACGCTGGTCGCCGAATACGACGGCGAGCCCAACGGCATGAAGTTCATGGATGCGGGCACGCTGCTCATCACCGACTACAAGAACGGCCTGATTCAGCTGGACGTCGCCACCGGCCGCGTGGCGCCGTTTCTCGCACGGCGCAACAGCGAGCGCTTCAAGGGCGTGAACGACCTGGTGTTCGATGCGGCCGGCAACCTCTACTTCACCGACCAGGGACAGACCGGGCTGCACGACCCCACCGGGCGGCTCTACCGCCTGGCCCCGGGCGGCAGGCTGGACCTGCTGCTGGACAACATCCCCAGCCCCAACGGCGTGGCGCTCTCGCCCGACGGCAAGCTGCTGTACCTGGCGGTGACGCGCGGCAACTGCGTGTGGCGGGTGCCGCTGCTCGCCGACGGCAGCGTGGCGAAGGTGAGCCAGTTCTTCACGTCCTACGGACCCAGCGGGCCGGACGGCCTGGCGGTTGATGCGCAAGGCCGCCTGCTGGTGGCCAACCCGGGCCTGGGTTATGTGTGGGTGCTCAATTCGCGCGCCGAGCCGGTGGAGGTGCTGCGCGGGCCCGCAGGCGCATCCACCACCAACCTGGCCTTCGGCGGGCCGCAGCGCAGCACGCTCTACGTGACCGACTCCACCCACGGCCACGTGCTGCGCCTGCAGATGGACGCGCCCGGATTGCCGCTCGCGCGCCGCTGAGCACGCGGCCCTTTGGTCAGGGGTGCCAACGCGA
Source organism: Variovorax soli NBRC 106424 (assembly GCF_001591385.1). Classification (GTDB taxonomy): domain Bacteria; phylum Pseudomonadota; class Gammaproteobacteria; order Burkholderiales; family Burkholderiaceae_C; genus Variovorax; species Variovorax soli. Next base: position 46,122 of record NZ_BCUU01000027.1, on the reverse strand, counting down.
GACGACCGCCGGCGTGGCGGCGGTGCGTCCACCGGCCAGCGCATACGACAGCTGGTTGGCCGCCTGCACCACGGTCTTCGCCAGCTTCTCCAGCTTGGCCTTGGTGAGCCTGGAGCTGGGGCCCGAGATGCACATCGAACCGAGCAGGCTCCAGTTGGTGCGGAACACCGGTGCCGCCACGCTGGAGACCTCGGCCTCGCGCTCGCCCATCGAGATGTGAAAGCCCCGTGAGCGGATGCCTTCGTAGAGTTCGCCCTTGGCGCCGCTGAAGGCCAGGATCACGCGGCCCGGTGCGCCGCGGTCCAGCGGCAGCCGCTCGCCGATGCGCACGTTGTGCCGCACCGAATGCGGCCCCTCCACCCGCGCCACGCAGGAGCGGATGTCGCCCTCGCGAACATAGAAGGACGCGCTCTCGCCGCTCTGCCTGACGAGTTCGTGCAGCGCCGGCTCCACCACGTTGTTGACGTCGAAGCCCGCCTGGTAGCGCGCGCCCAGCCAGCCGGCCGCGGGGCCCAGGCGCCATTGGCCGTCTTCCATCTGCACCATGTAGTTCGACAAAGCCAGCGTGCGGGCCAGGCGCAGCACCGTGGTCTTGTGCATGCCAGCGCGGCGGCTGAGCTCGGCCAGCGAAAGCGACGACTCGCCGACCTCGAAGGCCTCCATCAGCGAGAGCGCGCGCGTGACGGCGATCACGCCGCCGCTGCTGCCGCCCGCGTCGACGGAAGCGTCTTCTTTGTTGCTTCTGCTGTTGTTGCGCATCTTGCACCCCTTTTCACGGTACGCAACGCCATTGTACGCATTGCAACTGCTCTCTACAGTCCTGTTCCATGGGCACGAAAAGGTGCGCCAGACATCCAATCCAGGAGACATACCGAAATGCAGCTTTCCCGTCGCGCCATGCTGGCCTTGGCCAGCGCCTCCCTGCTCAGCGTCGCCACCGCCCATGCGCAGGGCTGGCCCGCCAAGCCCATCCGCCTGATCGTTCCCTTTCCCGCTGGCGGGGGCACGGACATGATCACGCGCGAAGTCGCCAACAAGCTCGCCGGCTCGGGCTACACCTTCGTCGTGGAGAACAAGCCGGGCTCGGGCGGCAACCTCGGCGTCGACGCGGTGGCCAAGGCGCCGGCCGACGGCTACACGCTGGTCATGGGCCAGACCAGCAACGTGGCCATCAATGCCACGCTGTATGCCAAGCTGCCCTACGACCCGGTGAAGGACCTCACGCCGGTGGCGCTGGTGGCCACCTCGCCGCTGGTGATCGTCACCGGCGCGGGCTCGCCCTACAAGACGCTGGCCGACGTGGTGAAGGCGGCCAAGGAGAAGCCGGGCAGCATCAACTACGCGACTTCGGGCAACGGAACGGTCTCGCACCTGGCGGCCGAGTCCTTCCAGCGCGCCGCCGGCATCACGCTCACCCACATTCCCTACAAGGGCGCCGCGCAGGGCGCGACGGATGTCGTGAGCGGCCAGGTGCAGCTGTACCTGTCGACGGTTCCCACGCTTTTGGGCCACATCAAGTCCGGCAAGATGCGCCCGATCGCGGTCACCTCGCTGCAGCGGGTGGACGACCTCAAGGACGTGCCGACCGTTTCCGAATCCGGCTACAAGAATTTCGAGTCCATCACCTGGTTCGGCATCTTCGGGCCTGCGAACCTGCCCAAGGACATCGTGGCCAGGCTCAATGCCGACTTCAACAAGGCGCTGAAGGATCCCGAACTCGACAAGAAGCTGGGCGACCAGGGCGCGGACGTTGCCACCGCCACGCCCGAGCAGTTCGGCAAGCTCGTGCGCGACGACATTCCGCGCTGGGGCAAGCTGGTGCGCGATTCGGGCGCGAAAGTCGACTGATCGTGATGGGCGAGTGCGCCCGCGCACAGCAGGCCCGCCGCGCGATTTCGAAATAGTTTGCTTCGGCGCGCGCCTGCATTCGGGCCATCTGCAGGCTGTTCGCGACAGGAAGACAGTTGCGCGGCAGAAGAAATCGGTTTCTCGGTTTTGGGCATAACGCACATAACAAATCGGTCTTTGTGCCGGCACGGCTGAGCGACTAGAGTCCGCGAAATTTTTTTTGCCCACGTGCCAGCCAGGGCGCGTGCGGCGTTCCGGCTCCCGCCCCGCTTCGATGTCCAGCCTTCCCGCCTCTTCCCCTTCCTCCACCTTCCCCTCGATCAGCATTCCCGACCTCGCCCGGCAAGACGCGCTGCGCGCACTGCACGAAGACACCGGCAGCGGTGACCTCACCGCGGCGCTGGTGCCGGCCGATGCCAGGGCCCGTGCCCGGGTGCTGCTGCGAGAAGACGCCACGCTGTGCGGCACACCCTGGGTGGAGGCTGTCATCGGCCGGCTCGACCCGAAGGCGAGCATCCGCTGGCTGCGCGGCGAAGGCGAGCGCTGCAAGGCGGGCGACGTGGTGCTGGAGCTGCAGGGCCAGGCCCAGGCCCTGCTCACGGGCGAGCGCACCGCGCTCAACTTCTTGCAACTGCTCAGCGCGGTGGCCACGCGCACGGCCGCGTATGTGGAGGCCGTGAAAGGCACGCGCGCGCACATCGTCGACACGCGCAAGACGCTGCCGGGCCTGCGCCTGGCACAGAAGTACGCGGTGCGCACCGGCGGCGGCACCAACCACCGCATCGGCCTGTACGACGCCATCCTGATCAAGGAGAACCACATCGCGGCAGCCGGCGGCATTGCGCAGGCCCTGGCGGCCGCCAGCCGCGCCGGCGGCGAGGCCCGCTTCGTCGAGATCGAGGTCGAGACGCTGGCGCAACTGGAAGAAGCGCTGGCCCACGGCGCCCGCATGGTGCTGCTGGACAACATGGACCTGCCCACGCTGCGCGAGGCGGTGCGCATCAACGATGCGGCCGGCGACGGGCGTGCGGTGCTCGAGATCTCGGGCGGCGTCACGCTCGACTCGGTGCGCCAGCTGGCCGAAACCGGCGTGGACCGCATCTCGATCGGTGCGCTCACCAAGGACGTGAAGGCCATCGACTTCTCGATGCGCTTCGATGATGACCGCGCCCAAGGGGGAGCCTGAGCCATGAGCGAGCTGGTCAGCATCGACTTCGAGCAGCCCGTGTCCCGCGTGCCTGGCGGCGGCGCTGTGGCCGCATGCAGCACGCGCCAGGCCTGGGCGCGCGTGCCGCCAGAACCGTCGCGCGCCGAACGCGGCGTGCTCAAGGACCGCGTCCGCCAGCTGCTGCGCGAGCAGCAGGCCGTGCTGGTGGCTCACTACTACGTGCATCCCGACCTGCAGGACCTGGCCGAGGAGACCGGCGGCCTGGTGGCCGATTCGCTGGAGATGGCGCGCTTCGGCCGCGACCATGCCGCGCGCACGCTGGTGGTGGCGGGCGTGCGCTTCATGGGCGAGACGGCCAAGATCCTTTCGCCCGGCAAGCGTGTGCTCATGCCCGACCTGGACGCGACCTGCTCGCTCGACCTGGGCTGCCCCGCGGAAGAATTCAGCGCCTTCTGCGACCAGCATCCGGACCGCACCGTGCTCGTCTACGCCAACACCAGCGCGGCCGTGAAGGCCCGCGCCGACTGGATGGTGACCTCGGGCTGCGCGCTCGACGTGGTGCGCGCGCTCACCGCCCAGGGCAAGAAGATCCTGTGGGCGCCCGACCGCCACCTGGGCGACTACATCCGCCGCGAGACGGGCGCCGACCTGCTGAGCTGGCAAGGCGCGTGCATCGTGCACGACGAGTTCAAGGGCCTGGAGCTGGAACTGCTCAAGCAGCAGAACCCTGAGGCCAAGGTGCTGGTGCATCCGGAGTCGCCCGCCGACGTGATCGCGCTGGCCGATGCGGTGGGCTCCACCGCCGGCATCCTGGCCGCGGCCCAACGCATGGAGGCGCGCGAGTTCATCGTGGCCACCGACACCGGGCTCTTGCACAAGCTGCGCCTGCAGAACCCCGGCAAGACCTTCATCGAGGCGCCCACCGCGGGCAACAGCGCCACCTGCAAGAGCTGCGCGCATTGCCCCTGGATGGCGATGAACGACTTGGCGGGCGTGGTGCGCGTGCTGGAAACAGGCGAGAACGAGGTGCATGTCGACCCGGCCACGGGCGAGCGTGCACGCGTGCCGATCGCCCGCATGCTCGACTTCACCGCGGCGCTGAGGAACGGCCGCCCGCCCGTGGGCATCACCCCCGGCATCGGCGTGGCGTGATGATGGCAGCGCTCGCCTTCGATGTGCTGGTGGTGGGCAGCGGCCTCGCGGGCCTGACCGCGGCGCTGCACCTGGCGCCCACGCACCGCGTCGCGGTGCTCACCAAGAGGGCCGTGTCCGACGGCGCGAGCCAGTGGGCGCAGGGCGGCATCGCGGCGGTGCTCGATGCGGGGGACAGCATCGATGCCCACATCGACGACACGCTGGTGGCCGGCGCCGGCCTGTGCGACCTGCCGGCCACGCGCCTCGTGGTCGAAGGCGCGCCGGCCTGCATCGCGTGGCTGCGCGAACTCGGCGTGCCGTTCTCGCTGGAAGACGGCGAGCTGCATCTGACCCGCGAGGGCGGCCACAGCCAGCGCCGCATCGTGCATGCGGCAGATGCCACTGGCGCGGCGGTGCAGCGCACGCTCATCGACGCGGCGCGGCGCACGCCCAACATCCGCTTCTTCGAACATCACGCGCTGGTCGATCTCATTCCCGGCAGCGGTGTTGCCAATGGCAAGCCGGCCTGCGCAGGGGTGTATGCGCTGGACGAGCAAAGCGGCGAGGTGCTCGCCTTCACCGCGCCGGCGACCGTGCTCGCCACCGGCGGCGCGGGCCGGGTCTACCTGCACACGACGAACCCGGCCACCGCCACCGGCGACGGCATCGCGGCCGCGTGGCGGGCAGGCTGCCGGGTGTCGAACATGGAGTTCATCCAGTTCCACCCGACCTCGCTGGCGCACCCGGACGCCCAGTCCTTCCTCATCAGCGAAGCGGTGCGCGGCGAAGGCGGGCTGCTCAGGCTGCCCGCATCCGCCGGCGGCCAGCGCTTCATGCCCGCGCACGATGCGCGCGCCGAGCTTGCGCCGCGCGACGTGGTGGCGCGCGCCATCGATGCGGAGATGAAGAAGCACGGCCTGGCCTGCGTGCACCTGGACATCTCGCACCAGGGCGCGGAGTTCCTGCACCACCATTTCCCCAACATCCTCGCGCGCTGCGCGCAGCACGGCATCGACATCACGCGCGAGCCGATTCCGGTGGTGCCGGCTGCGCACTACACCTGCGGCGGCGTGGTCACGAACCTGGATGGGCGCACCGATGTGGCGGGCCTCTATGCCATCGGCGAGACCGCCTGCACCGGGCTGCACGGGGCCAACCGGCTGGCGAGCAACTCGCTGCTCGAATGCATGGTGTTCGCGCGCGCGGCGGCGCGGCAGATCGCGGTTGCGCCCAGCCGCCAGGGCGCGCCCGGCGCTGTACGTCCATGGCGCGCCAGCTCGGCGCAGGCGGCCGACGTGCGCGAGATCGAGCAGCGCGTCGACGACCTGCGGCGCCTCATGTGGCGCCACGTGGGCATCGTGCGATCGGGCGGCGAGCTGGACCGCGCGGCGCAGCGCATCGCCCAGCTGCGGCGCGACACCGAGGCGCTGTACGCACAGGCCAGGGTCACGCGCGAGCTCATCGAGCTGCGCAACCTGCTGCAGACCGCCGATCTCATCGTGCAGTCGGCGCGCTCGCGCCATGAAAGCCGGGGCCTGCATTACCGGCTCGACCACCCCGAACCGGCAGCCTACACCGCGCCGACCCTTCTGGCGCCCGTCGGCCACTGAGTCTCCCGATTCCCAACTTCGAGGACCTTCCCCATGTTCCGTACCCTGCTGAAGTCCAAGATCCATCGCGCGTCGGTGACCGACTGCGAGCTGCACTACGAAGGCTCGTGCGCCATCGACGAGAACCTGCTCGACGCCGCGGGCCTGGCCGACAACGAACAGATTCACATCTGGAACGTGACCAACGGCGAGCGCTTCGTGACCTATGCGATCCGCGCGCAGCGGGGCTCGGGAATCATCTCGGTCAACGGCTCGGCCGCCCGCCGCGCCTGCGTGGGCGACCTGCTCATCATCGCGGCCTTCGGCCTGGTGGCGGAAGAGCGCGTGGCCGCGCACCAGCCCAAGCTGGTGTTCGTGGACGCGGCCAACCGCATCAAGGACGTGCATTCGCAGGTGCCGGTCCAGACGGCCCAGACGCAGGCGCTGCTGCAGCCGGCCTGAACCGAAGGCACTGCCATGCCCACCCCCGCTGCCGACACCGCCGCGCCCTACGGCGCCGCTGCCGCGCCCGCGCCGCGCAAGGCCGTGAACCTCGCGCGCATTGCCGACATGCACGCGCGCGGCGAGAAGATCACCATGCTGACCGCCTACGACGCGACCTTCGCCGCCGTGGCCGACGCGGCCGGCGTGGACTGCCTGCTGGTGGGCGATTCGGTGGGCATGGTCTGCCAGGGCCTGGACAGCACCGTGGGCGTTTCGCTGGACGTGATGCGCCACTACACCGAAAGCGTGGCTCGCGGCCTGCGGCGCGTGCAGGGCGCCGCATGGCTCATTGCGGACCTGCCCTTCGGCAGCTACCAGGAGTCGCGCGAACAGGCGCTGCGCAGCGCCACGGCGCTGATGCAGGCCGGCGCGCAGATGGTCAAGCTCGAAGGCGGCGGCTGGACCGTCGACACAGTGCGCTTCATCACCGAGCGCGGCATTCCGGTGTGCGCGCACCTGGGGCTCACGCCGCAGACGGTGCACGCGCTCGGCGGCTACCGGGTGCAGGGGCGCGACGAGGCGAGCGCGGCACGCCTGTGCCAGGACGCCCGCGCGCTGCAGGATGCCGGCGCGGCGATGCTGGTGCTGGAGATGGTGCCGGCCCGGCTGGCGCGGGCGGTCACGGCCGAGCTGGCGCGCTGCGCCACCATCGGCATCGGCGCGGGCAGCGGCACCGCCGGCCAGGTGCTGGTGCTGCACGACATGCTGGGCATCCACCTGGGCAAGCCGGCGAAGTTCGTGCGCAACTTCATGGCCGGCGCCGATGGGATCGAAGCCGGCCTGCGCTCCTTCGTCCATGCGGTGAAGGACGGCAGCTTTCCCGAAGACGGCGTGCACGCCTGGTAGCAGAAGAAGCAAGAAAGCAAGCAAGAGAGGCCCACATGCAAATTGCAAGAACGATTCCTGAACTGCGCGAACTGCTCGGCGGCGCGCACCGCGCCGCCTTCGTGCCGACCATGGGCAACCTCCACGCGGGCCACCTGTCGCTGGTCGAGAAGGCCCGCACGCTGGGCGACGTGAGCGTGGCCAGCATCTTCGTCAACCGGCTGCAGTTCCTGCCGCACGAGGATTTCGACACCTACCCGCGCACCTGGGACAGCGACTGCGAGAAGCTGCAGTCGGTGGGCTGCGACGTGCTCTTCGCGCCCGACGAGAAGGCGCTGTACCCGCAGCCGCAGACCTGCAAGGTGCATCCGAATCCGCTGATCGCCGACACGCTCGAGGGCGAGTTCCGCCCCGGCTTCTTCATCGGCGTGTGCACCGTGGTGATGAAGCTCTTTGCCTGCGTGCAGCCGCGCTTTGCCGTCTTCGGCAAGAAGGACTACCAGCAGCTCATGGTGATCCGCCACATGGTGGAGCAGTTCGCGCTGCCGATCGAGGTGGTCGGCGCGGAAACGGAGCGCGCGGAAGATGGTCTTGCGCTGTCCTCGCGCAACGGCTACCTGGACAAGCAGGAGCGGATCCAGGCCAGCCAGCTCTCGGCTACGCTGCGCTCGGTGGCGCAGGCCGTGAAGGATGGCGAACGCGACTTCGCCGCCATCGAGGCGCGCGCCACCACCGCGCTGGCCGCACGCGGCTGGAAGCCGGACTATGTGGCGCTGCGCCGCCGAAGCGACCTGCAACGGCCCGCGAGCGGCGATGCGCTGGTGGTGCTGGCGGCGGCGCGCCTGGGCAATACGCGGCTGATCGACAACCTCGAGATCGGCGAGTAGCCGCGACCGTCTTCTAGCCTTCGGCAGGCCGCTTCCTGCGCGGCGCAGGGCGCCGCGGCAGCCCCGGCAACCGCTGCGCCGCCACCTCGGCCTTGACCGCGGCGAAATGCGCACGCAAGACCTGGAACGCCTGCTCCACCGCCGGTATCTGCGTGCGGCCCGCATGCCGCACGATGCCCAGCGTCAGCTCCAGGTCCAGCGCCGGCTGCACGTCCAGGCGCTGCAGGGTGCCGGCGCGCAGCGCGGAGATCATCGCCACATCGGTGGACGGCGCGATCGCATCGCTGGAGCCCAGCAGGGTCAGGACGGTGGCGACGTCGTTGGTGCTGGCGCTGAAATGCTCCTGCAGGGGCAGCGACAGCCCGTACAGCGCCGCCATGCGCCGCAGCAGCGACTCGTCCGCGTAGCCGGACATGATCAGGGGGTAGCGCTGGAGCTCGTCCATGACCAGCCCGGCGCGGCCGGCCAGCGGATGCCCGGCCCGGGCGAACCAGCCGAAAGTGCAGCGGTACAGCGGCTCCGCGCTCAGCTTGCCGTCCGCTTCGGCGGTGCGCACATCGCCCACGAAGAAGTCCAGCTGCTCGCGCTGGAGCGCGGCCAGCAGCACGTCGCTGCTTTGCACGAGCGTCTCCAGCCGCAGGCCGGGCGCGGCCGCCAGCAGCTGCAGCACCATCGGCCCCAGCAAGGTGTAGGCGATCGACGAGCCCATGCCGAAGGCCATGGATCCCAGGTCGCCGGAGCGCATGAGGGCCAGCGAACGCGCGCCCTCGCGTTCGTCGAACACGATGCGCCGTGCCCGCTGGACGTAGGCCAGCGCATAGGGCGTGGGGCGCAGGCGCCGCTCCTGCCGGTCGAACAAGGGAACGCGCAATTCATCTTCCAGCGCCCGCAGGCTGCGCGAGAGGGCCGGCTGGCTGAGGTGCACCTGCTCGGCAGCGGCGGCGATCGAGCCCAGGTCCATCACGGCGAGGAAGTGGCGCAGCTGGCGCGTGTTCATGGCGGTGTCTCCTTTGCTTGCGGAACGTGCAAGTGAACCGGAAAGAAGTTGCAATTTACGCAATCGTCCCCGATTCCTAGACTCACGGCAAACCCCCGATCCGCCCCCGTTTCCGATCATGTCCCAGACCCCGTTTTCCGCACGCGCCGGCCGCCCGCTGGTGGCCATCGCCTCCGACCGAATCGAGCGCCACGGCCATCCGGCGCATGCCCTGCTGCATGGCTACGTGCGCGCGGTTTCCGAACTGGCCGATGCGGTTCCGCTGGCGCTGCCGGCCGCTCCCGGCGCGGTCGACGCGGCCAGCCTGGTGCATGGCATCGACGGCATCGTGCTCACCGGAAGCCCGTCGAACGTGGCGCCCGAGCACTATGGGGCCGGTGCGCTGCCTGAGGGCGTGCTGCTGGACCGCGACCGCGACGCCACCGTGCTGCCGCTGCTGCCGCAACTGGTGTCGGCCGGCGTGCCGGTGCTGGCCGTGTGCCGCGGCTTCCAGGAGATGAACGTGGCCTGGGGCGGCACGCTCGATGCGGCGGTGCACAGCCGCAGCGGCCGACTGGACCACCGCGAAGGCGACCACGGCCGGCCCATCGAGCGCTGGTACGACGACAGCCACGACATCCACATTGCGCCGGGCGGCGTGCTGGCGGGCCTGGTTCCGCTGATGCGCCTGCCGGTCAATTCGCTGCATCACCAGGGCATCGATCGCCTGGGAGAAGGGCTGCGCCTGGAGGCCAGCGCGCCGGACGGCCTGGTCGAAGCCTTTTCGGTCCAGGGGGCGCCGTCCTTCGCGCTGGGCGTGCAGTGGCATCCGGAGATGCGCATCGACGACTGCCCGCTGGCGCAAGCCATCTTCAAGGCCTTCGGCGAGGCTTGCCGCGCGCGCCGCCGGTGGCGCACGGGCGGTGTGCAGCAGCCCGCGCCGGCCCATGCGCTCGCCGCCTGACAACGCGCCTTCTCCTGCCATGAACGACAACGCCATCCTCGAGCTGTTCAGCCCCAGCTATGCCACCGCACGCCGCAAATTCATGGATGCGGCGGCCGATCGCGGGCTGCGCATCGACAGCCGCGTGCTCGACCTGCCGGGCGCCGCCGGCGAGACCCTGGCCATCGACGTCGTGCTCGACGGTCCGGCCTTTGCGAGCAAGCTGCTGGTGGTGCTCAGCGGTGTGCACGGGGTCGAGGGCTTCTGCGGCTCGGCGATCCAGACCGGCATGCTGCGCCTGGGCGCGCGCGCGCATCCGGACACGGCCGTGCTGCATGTGCATGCGATCAATCCGCACGGCTTCTCACACCTGCGCCGGGTGACGCAGGAAAACGTGGACCTCAATCGCAACTTCGTGGATTTCAGCCAGCCCCTGCCGGTCAATGCCGGCTACGGCGAGATCCACGAGTGGCTGCTGCCGCCCAGCTGGCCGCCCGGCCGCGACGCCGAGTCGGCCCTGGCTGCCTACCGCGACAAGCACGGCGAGCGCGGACTGCAGCGCGCCATCGGCCTCGGGCAGCACGCGCATCCGGACGGCATGTTCTTCGGCGGCCGCGGGCCCACCTGGAGCAACCGCACCTTCCGCGCGATCCTGCAGCACTATGGCCAGCGGGCGCGCGAGATCGCTTCCATCGACATCCACACGGGCCTGGGCCCCTACGGCGTGGGCGAGCGCATCTTCGCCAGCTTCGACGGCGGCGTGCTGCCGCGCGCGCGCCAGTGGTGGGGCGAACTCACCGACGTGCATGCCGGCAGCTCGACCAGCATCCCCATGACCGGCCCGATCCAGACCGCGCTGTTCGAGGAGTGCCCGCAGGCCAGCCACATCGGCATCTGCCTGGAGTACGGCACCTGGCCGAACGAGCGCGTCATGCCCGCGCTGCGCGCCGACCACTGGATGCACCGGCACGGCGCCGACGACGGCGTGCAGGCCGTGCAGATCCGCCAGGCGCTCAAGGATGCCTTCTACCCCGACGCCGACGACTGGAAACGCGCCGTCTGGCAGCAGGGCCGCCAGGCCTGCGAGCAGGCCGTCGACGGACTGCAGGCGCCGCGGGCTTCGCAAAGCTGACTCTCCCATTCACACTACACCGACAGGCACGAGACATGAACGCCACCACCCTCGGCTGCGCCGCAGCGCAGACGGCCGACCGCTTATCCCAACCTGGCGCCCCTGCTGCCGCCGCTGCGCCGTCATCGCGCATCAGCCGCAAGGCGGTGGCCGCCGCTGTCGCCGGCAATGCGCTGGAGTTCTACGACTTCGTCATCTACGCCTATTTCGCGGTCTACATCGGCAAGACCTTCTTCCCGGTGGGCGGCGAGTTCGGCAGCCTGCTCGCGGCAGTGGCGACCTTCGGCGTGGGCTTCTTCACCCGTCCGCTGGGCGGGGTGCTGATCGGCGCCTTTGCCGACAAGGCGGGCCGCAAACCCGCCATGATCCTGACCGTGGCGCTGATCACCGTCGGCACGCTGGGCCTGGCGGCCATGCCCGGCTACGCCAGCATCGGCATCGCGGCGCCGATCATCGTGGTGTTCTGCCGGCTGCTGCAGGGCCTGGCCCTGGGCGGCGAAGTGGGGCCGGCCACCGCGCTGCTGATCGAGGCCGCGCCCAAGGGGCGCCGCGGCTTTTACTCCAGCTGGCAGATTGCCAGCCAGGGGCTGGCGGTGGCGGTGGGCGGCTGCCTGGGCGTGGCCCTGTCGCTGGCGCTTTCGCCGGAGCAGCTGGCCGCCTGGGGCTGGCGCGTTCCGTTCCTGTTGAGCCTGCTGCTGGTGCCCATTGCCATCTACATCCGCCGCAGCCTGCCCGAGACGCACGAGAGCGCTGTCGAACGCAGCGGCACGTCCATCGTCGCTTCGGTGTTCCGCGAGCATCGCAAGATCCTGCTGCTGGGCGTGCTGGCCACCGCCTCGACCGCCGTCGCTTCCCAGGTGGGCAACTACATGGTGACCTATGCGGTGCAGGTGCTGAAGCTGCCGGCCGCGGTGGCGCAGGGCAGTGTGCTCATGGGCGGGCTGATGACCTTCGCCTTTGCGCTGGTGGGCGGTGCGCTGTGCGACCGCTACGGCCGCCGCCTGGTCAACGCGCTGCCGCGTCTGGCGCTGCTGGTGCTGATCGTTCCGCTCTTCATGTGGCTGGCCGGTACGCCCAGCATCGGCACCCTGCTCATCGTGACGGCCATCCTGGCCGCGCTCACCGCCATGTTCGGCACCGCCGGCCTGGTGCAGGTGCCCGAGCTGCTGCCCATTGCGGTTCGCAGCACCGGGCTCTCGCTGGTCTATGCCATCGGCACCTCGATCTTCGGCGGCACCACGCAGTTCGTCGTCACCTGGCTGCTGGCCGTCACGAAGAACCCGATGGCGCCGGCCTGGTACGTGGTCGCCATGAGCGCCATCAGTATCTGGGCCATGTGGCTGCTGCCGGAGTCGCGCGACGTCGACGTGCAGCGCTAGTTCCTTCCCGGCTTCCCCCGGCGTATGCTTGCCGGCGCTTGCGGCGCCGCCGCCCGGGGAGCTTATGGCTGTTGTTGATGCGATAGGAGAGCAGGCGGGCGCGGCGCCCCGCGCCACGACCCGGTGCATCCGCAGTCCCGCCTGGGACCTGGTCTGGATCCTGAACCCGCTGTGGCTGGTGCCGCTGGTGCTGCTGCTGGCCCAGGGCCATGAGGATGTGCGCGGCAGCCCCGTCGATGGGCTGTTCTTCGTGCTGACCGTGCCGCTGTGGTTCGGCCACCGTGTGTCCTCGGCCTGGCTGGCCTATGCGACGCCGGCCTACAGGCCGCTGCTCGCCAGCCAGAAACTGCGCTTCGTCGTTGCTCCCCTAGTCATCACCGCCGCCTGTTTTGCCGCGATGCTGCTGCCCGAAAGCGTGCTGCCGATGCCGCTGGAAGAGCGCGTCGTGTGGCTGGTGGTGCTGGACTTCGTGCTGGTGAGCCACCATTTCGCGGCGCAGCACTTCGGGCTGCTGAGCCTGTACCGCGCGCGGGCCGGACGCGCCTCGGCGCCGAACGTGCGGCGGCTCGACCGGTGGTTCTCGCTGGTCGTGGGCGGCGGCCTGGTGGTGCTGGCCCAGGCGCTGACGGGGTCCATCGCCTTCCAGGAGCGCTGGATCGACCCGTGGCTGGGCGCGGCCGGGTCGGACCTGCTGGCGCGCATGCCGCACGACGGCGGCATCGCCCTGGTCGTGGCGCTGGCCGGGCTCGTGCTCGGCGTGGAGCTGCGCTCGGGCGCCCCCTCGCTGCCGCGCATGGCCTATGTGCTGGGCCTCGCGGCGATGGTGCTGGTGGCCTTTCTGGCACAGGCACCGTTCCTGTTCATCGTGCTGTGGAGCGTGCAGCACTGGAGCGCCGCCATGGGCCTGGCGTCGCTCGCGGCCTCCGGTGGAGACCAGACGGCGACCGGACGCTGGCAGCGCTTGCTGGCGCCGATCAATCGCCGAAGCTGGGCCGTGCTGCTCGTCCTCGCGCTCATTTCGGTCCTGCTGCTGCCCGTGCTGGAAGTGGAGGCCGTGCCCGACGACTACGTCTATGCCGACCGCATCTTCGGCGAGGCCGCCTGGTGGCTGCGCTCGTCGCCCTTCGTGCCGGCGCTGCTGGCCCTGGGCTTTGCGAGCGGCTTCATCCACTATCTGCTGGACCGCGCCGCCTTTCGCTTTTCTTCGCCCGAAGTGCGGCAGGCTGCGCGCGGCTTGCTGAAGTCCCCCGGCTAGCGTGCTGCCTTGGGCTATTCGACCCCGAGCAGGTCGTAGATCCGGCGCACATAGCCGCCGAACGCCGGGCTGGTCTTGACGTGCAGCCGCCGGGGACCGGGCAGCTCGATCGGGAAGAAGTCCGCCATGCGGGCCGGCCCCGCGGTCAGCACGGCGCAGTGCGAGCCGAGAAACACCGCCTCCTGGATCGAATGCGTGACCACGATGAAGGTCTTGCCCGTTTCTTCCCAGATCCGCAGCATCTCCAGGTTCATCTTCTCGCGGGTCAGGGCGTCCAGCGCCCCGAAGGGTTCGTCCATCAGCACCAGCTTCGGGTCGTGGATCAGGGCGCGGGCGATGGCCGCGCGCTGCTGCATGCCGCCCGAGAGTTCGTAGGGCAGGCTGTCCGCGAAGCCGGCCAGGCCGACCATCTCGAGCAGCTCGTGCGCGCGCGCCACGGCCGCCTTGCGCGGCAGGCCCAGGATGTCCGCCGGCAGCAGCACGTTGTCGAGGATGGTGCGCCACTTCAGCAGCACCGGCTGCTGGAACACCATGCCCACGTCCCGCCCGGGCTGGAAATCCTCGCCGCCGCCCACCTGCAGCAGACCGCCATCGTGCCCTTGCAGGTCCGCCAGGATCTTGAGCAGGGTGGACTTGCCGCAGCCCGACGGGCCCACCAGCGACACCATGTCGCCCGCGTGGATGTCCATCGACACGTCCGACACGGCCAGAAATTCCTCGTTCTTCTTGCGGTAGACCTTGCGCAGCTTGCGCATGCGAATGAGCGGCTGGTCGGCATCCGCATCATCGGCCAGCGTCCTGCGTTGTGCGGCGGCGTTCATGCCAGCCACCTTTGCAGATTGGCCTTGACGAAGCCGTCGTCGCTCAGGTCGCCGTGCAGGCGGTAGACGCGGTCGATCTCGCCGGCCTGGCCCTTGCCGAGTCCTTCTGCCGGGTCCAGGCACCAGATGCCTTCCAGCAGGCCCTGGCGGCGCAGCACCTCATGGCAGCCCGCGATGCAGCCGTGGAAGTTGTTCGCCACGTCGAAGAAGGCCGCATTGCAGTCGGTCACGCGCGAATCCAGGGCCAGCAGGTCCGCGCCCGGCACGCCGCCGTTGCGAGCCAGCTCTTCCTTGATGCGGGCCAGCTGGGCCACGGCGCTGGCCGTCCACACCGACCAGTGGCCCAGCAGCCCGCCGCGAAAGCGCACCTGCACGGGCGCGCCGTCGCGCATCGCGGAAAAGGGCAGCGCCAGGTCCAGCACGATGTGGTCATCGTTGCCCGTGTAGAGAAACACGCGGTCCTCCGCTCGGGCCTCGACGACGCCGCGCACCACGTCCACCGTGCGGTAGCGGTTGAACGGCGCCACCTTGATGGCCAGCACGTTGGGAATGAGAGCGAAGCGGCGCCAGAAGTCGCTGGAGAGCACCGGCCCGCCCACCACGGTCTGCAGGTAGAAGCCCACCAGGGGAATCTCGCGGCTCACGGCTTCGCAATGGGCGATTAACTCGTCCTCGGATGACGAGGCCACCGCTGCCAGGCTCAGCAGTCCGGCGTGGTAGCCGAGCGAGACGGCGGTCCGGGCCTCGGCCAGCGCCTGGCGGGTGGGGCCGCACAGGCCGGCGATCATGGCCATGGGGCGCTCGGTCCATGCGCGCTGGTCCTCGATGGCCGCGCGCAGCACGGTCTCGTACAGGCCGCGCTCGCGGATCGCGAACTGGGTGGTGTGCACGCCCACCGCCAGGCCGCCGGCGCCGGCATCGACGTAGTAGCGCGTCAGGGCGCGCTGGCGCCTCCTGTCGAACTGCCGCCCGGCGTCGAGGGCCAGGGGATGGGCCGGAATGACCGCGCCCTCGGCCAGCAGGCTGAGCACCGAGGCGGGAATGTCGGATCGTTGCAAGGGCATGGCGTCTTTCGATAAGGAGTAGGAGGGGGGCTAGCCGTATTCCGGCCCGGCGATGGCGTGGATGAAGGCGTTCTGGCCCGTTTGCACGTCGTCGCCCAAGGCCATGCGCGTGAAGGTGCGCACGCGCGAGAAGCCGCAGGCCTGCAGGTGCCGATGCATCAGCGGCCGCTCGTCCGGCACGTCGATGAAGAGCGCATGCGCGGTGCTGCCCGCGACGTCGGTGAGCAGTGCGGCCGCATGGGCTTCGTCCTGCGCGAGCATCGGCCCGATCTGCTGCGCCAGGCGGCCCGCCCGAACGAAGCAGAAAGCCTGTGCATGCCGCACGATGCGGCTGCCGGCGCGCGCGGCGATCTGCGAGAGCATGCGCTCGCGCAGCAGGCCCAGCGTCATCGCGTCCAGCGCCGCCAGTGCTTCCAGCGGCGCGGGGGTGTTGGCCAGGCCGCGCGCCGCGGCTTCCATGGCAGGCCGCTGCCAGCGCGAAAGGCGCCATAGCGGCGCAAAGCCAAACTGCGCGTAGAGCTTCTCGCCGGCGGGCGTGGCGTCGAGCATGGCGACGCGGCCGGCTGCCTGCACCGTGCGCAGGCAGGCCTCGAACACCTGGCGGCCCAGGCCCTGGCCGCGCAGCTGCGGGGCCACGAGGATCATGCTGATCCAGGCCGTGCCGGGGTCGAGTGGAAGAACCGCGCCGCTGGCGGCGATGCGCCCTTGCGGGTCGCGCAGGACAAGGACCGTGCCCTGGCGGACAAACAGTTCCCAGTCGTCGCGCGTCTGGTTCCATCCGCTGGCGGCGACCAGTGCATCGAGCATGCGGGCGCTGTCGGCATGCAGGCCCGGCAGCACCTCGATCTGGAACTCGCCGAGTTCAGTACTTCCCATCGCGCGACTCGAACTTGGTCGGCTTGCCGTACAGGCGCTGCTCGCGCGAGATCCAGTCCGCCACCCAGCCGATGAGCTGCGACAGCGGCACCTTCGGGTAGCCGAACAGGCGCTCGGCTTCCCCGGTGTTCATGAGCCAGGCGGTGGGCGCCTCTTCGCCGGTGATGCGCACCGGCTTGCGGAAGCGGCGGGCGAACTCCTCGGCCAGCCAGCGGATCGAGGTGGTCTCGGGGCCGCTCACGTTCAGCGGCGAGGTCGGCACGGTGGCCGCGGCCAGGCAGCGCAGCGCCTGCGCATTGGCATCGCCCTGCCAGATCACGTTGACGTGGCCCATGGTCACGTCGACCGCTTCGCCGCGCCAGACCTTGCTGGCGACGTCGGCCAGCACGCCGTAGCGCAGGTCGATGGCGTAGCTCAGGCGGAACAGGCGGCCCGGCGTGCCGTGCTCGCGCGAGAAGTACTCGAACATGCGCTCGCGGCCGACGCAGGAGTTGGCGTACTCGCCGGGCGGATCGGGCGGGGTGTCCTCGGCGGCGCCCTGGCCGTTCACCGGCACGAAGGGGTACACGCAGGCGGTGGAGAAGGCCACGATGCGCGAGGACTTGAAGGTCTGCGCGACCAGCGCCGGCACGTGCGCGTTCATGGCCCAGGTCAGGGGGAAATCGCTGCTGCCACCGAACTTGCGGCCGGCCATGAAGATCACGTTGGGGCACTGCGGCAGGCGTGCCAGCGCGGCCGCGTCGAGCAGGTCGCAGGCGATGGTCTCGATGCCGTGCGCCTGAAGCATCTCGCGCGTGCCGGCTTCGCTGAAGCGCGCCACCGCGATCACGCGGCGGCCCGGCGCCATGGCGTTGCGCGCCAGGCGGGCCAGGGTCGGCCCCATCTTGCCGCCCACGCCGAGAATGAGCAGGTCGCCCTCGACACGGGCGAGGTCGTCGATGAGGTCCTGCGAGGGCGTGGCGAGGAAGTCTTCCAGTGCCTCTTCGGTCTCGAAGGCCGTGGGAAAACTGCGCGGGTCGAGCACGCGCGATGCGGTGAATGTGGTCATTGGATTCTTGCGTCCTGGGTGATGAAGTGCCGCTCCAGCCACAGGACCAGCAGGTAGAGCAGCACGCCGAGACCGGTGATGAGCAGCACGGCCATGAAGACGGCGGGGGTGTCCAGCGAGGCCTGCACCTGGATCATCAGGTAGCCCAGGCCCTTGTCGGATGCGATGAACTCGCCCACCACCGCGCCGGCCACCGCCAGGATGGTGGCGACCTTCATGCCGGAGAAGACGTAGGGCAGGGAGCCGGGCAGCTGGATGTAGCGGAACAGCTGCCAGCGCGAGCCCTTGAGCGCCCGCACCAGGTTCAGCAGGTCGGCTTCGGTTTCATTGAGGCCGCGGATGGTGGTGAGCAGGATCGGGAAGAAGCACAGGCTGAAGGTGATCAGGATGTTGGGCCCGATGCCGTAGCTGAACCACACGATGATCAGCGGCCCGAGCGCCACCTTCGGAATCATGTTGAGGGTGACCAGCAGCGGAAACACGAGCAGCATCAGCCGGCGGCTGGTGATGAAGAGCAGGGCGCACAAGATGCCCAGTACCAGCCCGAGCGCATAGCCGCCGAACACCTCGACGGCGGTGACGCCGGTGTTGCTCAGCCAGTGGTAGCTGGGGTTGCCCAGCGTGGCCAGCACTTTCGACGGCGCCGGCAGGATGAAAGGCTGGATCGAGAACACGCGCACCGCGGCTTCCCACAGGAAGATGCATGCCACGTGGACCGCAATGATCGCGCCCCAGCGGTGCCACGAGGGCTGGTCGCCCGAGGCGGCGGACCGCGTGCTGGGCGCCGGCAGGGTGGTGTCGGAGGCCGTCATATGAAGTTCTTCCTTGCCCGGCCATGCGGCCGCTCACGGAAATCATAGGAGTCGCTCCGGTGCGTGTCAACCAAACAGTTGATTAATTGCGCGGACCCGGGCCGGCCGGCTCGGCGCGAGCCTGCGGCTCAAGGCCTCAAGGCGTTCAGCGCGAACTCGATGACGTGCCGCCGGCGCTGCGCCAGCGCGGCGCGCGACCCCAGCCGCTTGCCGAAGATCGCCGAGAGTGTGAAGTTGTTCGAGAAGAAGAAGTACGAGATGCCGGCGATCGAGATGTAGAGGTTGATCGCGTCGAAGTCGGGGCGGAAGACGCCGGATTTCACGCCGCGCTCCAGCGTGGCCTCGAGCATGTCGATGAAGGGCGAGTGCATCTTCTGAAGCCGCTCCGACTCGAGGATGTGCTGGCCCTGGTTGCGGTTCTCGTCGGCCAGCAGGGCGATGAACTCGGGATGCTCTGCGAGGTAGTCGAAGGAGAAGCCCACGAGCTGGGCCATGGCCTCTTCCGGGGCGAGTTCTCCCAGCGACAGGCGCTGCTCCTTCTCGCGGATCTCGGCATACACCGACTCCAGCGCCACCAGGTAGAGCCCCTGCTTGCTCTCGAAGTAGTGATAGACCAGCTGCTTGTTCACCCCCGCGGTGCTGGCGATCTCATCGACGCGCGCGCCAGCGAATCCGTTGCGCGAGAACTCGGCCACCGCGGCAGCGATGAGCGCTTCGCGGGTCGCCGCGGCGTCGCGCCGGGCGGGCCCGGCCGTGTCCTTGGCGCTCCTGGCGCTCTTCGCGCTGTGGGGCGCGGGCTTCGATGCGGGGCTTTGCGAACGTGACTTGGAAGCAATGGAGGCCATGCGTTATCTCGTTTTCCGGCAATTGCTAATCAACCAAACAGTTGGTAATATAAATTCTACCGTTGACCCAACCATTCTGGAGTGAACTTCATGCGAGCGCGACTTTCCTTCGTCCTTGGCGCTGTCGGCGCCACCTTGCTCGCGGCAGCGGGTGTGGCCCGGGCCGCCGAGCCGATGAACCTGATGCTCAACTGGACGCCCACCGCCGACCACTCCCCCATCTACTTCGCCAAGGCCAAGGGCTGGTACGCGGAAGCGGGCATCGACCTGACGATCGAGGCGGGCAAGGGTTCGACGGTGTCGGCGCAGCGCGTGGGCTCGGGCGGCGCCAACCTGGGCATCGCCGACCTGCCCACGGCCATCCAGGCGGTGGGCAAGGGCGCCGACCTGAAGGCCATCATGGTCATCTACGCCAACAGCCCGCAGGGCTTCTACTGGCTCAAGTCTTCCGGCATTGCGGGGCCCAAGGACTTTGCCGGCCGCAAGATCGGCAACCCGCCCGGCGATGCCGCCCGCCTGATGTGGCCGGCCTTCGCCAAGAAGGTCGGGCTCGATCCGGTGTCGGTGAACTTCGTGAACCTGAGCCCGCAGGCCAAGGTCGGTGCGCTCAAGACCAAGTCGGTCGACATCATCAGCGACTTCTACAACGAGCACGACCTGAAGGTTCGCGAGTTCGGGCAAGACCTGGGCTTTGTCGCATGGCGCGACATCGGGGTCAACGTGTATGGCAACTCGCTCATGGTCAACGGCGCCTATCTCGCGGCCAACGGAGATCGGGTGAAGAAGTTCGCCGCCGTGACGCAGCGCGCCTACGGCGCCTGCGTCAAGGACTTCCAGCCATGCCTCGATGCGCTCATGGCCAGCGTGAGCGGCCTGAACGCAGACAACCAGAAGGACCAGTGGGGTCGCATCAAGCAGCTGATGCGCGACGAGACCACGACCAAGGTCGCGCTGGGCGGCTTCGACGGCGCGCGGGTGGCTTCCGACTACGAGCTGGTGAAGTCGCTCATCGGCATCGACAAGTCGTTCGATCCGGCGGTGCTGTTCACCAACGACTACCTCGACAAGTCGATCCGCATGCCCGCGCAGTAGCGCGCGCCACCTACTCCGACAGCGCGTTCAGCACATACGTCGCCTCCACCAGCGACGATGGCCGTGCCCCCTGGGGGAAGGACTGGCGGAACACCTCGATGATCTCGCCGCTTCGGTAGACCTGCGACAGGCCGCGGTTGACGGCCAGGCGCAGGTCGGCGTCGCGGCGCATCATCAGCGCATAGGGCTCGATGGACAGGTAGTCGTCGCTGAGCTTGAGGGCCACGTCGGAAGGCCGGCCGAGCACCTCGCCCACCAGGATCAGCCGGTCGGTGGCGTAGGCGTCGACCTTGCCCGAGCGCACGGCGGCGACGCCTTCGGTGTGCGTCTGGATCGGCACGAACACTGGTTTGATGTTGCGTGCCGCCATGCCCTTGAGCACGGTGTCGGTGGTGGTGCCGGCAATCACGCCCACGCGCTTGCCATTGAGGTCGGCCGCGCGGTTGATCGAGGCCGAGGCCAGGGTGGCGAAGGAGGCGCCTTCCACCCAGATGGCGTTGCTGAAGTCCACCTGCTGCTCGCGCCCGAGCGTGCGCGTGGTGGTGCCGCATTCGACGTCCACGCTGCCGTCCGTCACGGCCTGCACGCGCGAGCTGGCGGTCACCGGCACCCACTGCACGTCCAGCTTGGCGAGCTGGAGCTGCGACTGGATCGAGGCCGCCACCTTCTGGCACAGGCTCACCGAGTAGCCCGCGGGCTTGCCGTCGGGGCCCTTGAAGGAAAAGGGCTGGGCATCTTCACGGTAGCCGAGCTTGAGCGTCTGGGTCTGGGCGACCCGTGCCAGCGCACTGCCGGGCGACGCGGCCGGCCCGGTGGCGCAAGCGCCCAGCAGACCCACGACAGGAACGAGCGCGCACAGCGCCAGGAAGCGAGCTTTCATCAATCCCTCCAGCCCCAACGTCAGGGCGGGCGGATTGTGCTCGGGCGGGGTAGGCCCCGGCAAGCTTCATCTGGGGCATGGACGCGCTCCTGTGGTCCGCGTGCGACGGCAGCCTCAGGCCGCCTGGTGGCTCAGCCGCAGCGCATCCATGAAGGTCGTCGTCAGCCGCGCCGGCGTGGACGACCTGCGCGAAATCGCGACGAACTGCACTTCATAGGTACAGGGCGGGCTCTCCACTTTCCGGATCAGCCCGCTGGCGACGAAGCTGGCCGCATAGTGGTCCGGCAGGAAGCCCAGGTAGCAGCCCGACAGGATCAGCGTGGCCACCGCCTCCTGGTCGCTGACGGTGGCAGTGCGGCGCAGGCGGAAGCGGTGCGTGGCCTCCATGTTGGGCGAGTGGAAGGCCAGGCCGGCGTAGTCGTAGTCCTGCAGCTCCTCCGAAGAAAGGTTCTTGTGGCCCGACTCGAACAGCGGATGCAGGCGCCCGCAGTACAGGTGCATGGTCTCGCGGAACAGGGGTTCGTAGTCCAGGCTGTCGGAGCGGCGGTGGTCGGGCACCACGGCCACATGCAGCCGCCCGTCCATCACGCGCGACTCGATGTCGATCAGCGTGCCGACGGTCACGTCGACCAGCACGTCCGGGGCGCGGCGGCGGAAGTGCCGGATGGCTTCGCCGATGCGGGCAGCGGGGTTGGTCACCGTCTTGTCGAACAGGCCGATGGACAGCGTGCCGACCAGACCGGCGTGCATGTCGCGCACACCCGAGCGGAAGGCCTCCATGGCGCCCAGCAGCTGCACCGCGCCGTCGTAGACGCGCTGGCCGTCGGGCGTCAGGGCGAAGCCGGCCCGGCCGCGCCGGCACAGCACCAGGCCCAGGCGTTCCTCCAGTTCCTTCACATGCCGGCTCACGGTGGAGCGGCCGATGTTCAGCTCCAGCTCGGCGGCCGAGAGCCCGCCGCACTGCACCACCGCCTGGAAGATGCGCAGCAGCCGGATCTCGGTGTCGCTGACCTGGCCAAGCAGGGCTTTCTTGACCATGAAAGTTTCAATCCTTTGAAAGTGAACTGGCAAAGAAGGCAGTTTACTGAGACTAACGCCGTCTCCAGAATCGGCCCCCATCCTCAACCCCGCCAGTGCCTCGCCATGGACCTCAGCGACATCTCCCGCGCCCATTCGCAACCCACCCCAGCGCAGCTCGACGCGTACTGGATGCCCTTCACCGGCAACCGGCAATTCAAGAAGGACCCGCGGCTGCTGGTGGAGGCCGACGGCTGCCACTACCGGGATGCCCGCGGCCGCCAGGTCTTCGACGGCCTCTCGGGCCTGTGGACCTGCGGCCTGGGCCATGCGCGCCCCGAGATCGTGCAGGCCGTGGGCGCCCAGGTGGCGAAGCTGGACTACGCGCCGCCCTTCCAGTTCGCGCACCCGCTGGCCTTCGAGCTGGCGCAGCGCATCACGGCCAAGATGCCGGCCGGGCTGGAGCATGTGTTCTTCGTCGGCTCCGGCTCGGAAGCGGCCGACACCTCGCTGAAGATGGCCCGGGCCTACTGGCGCCTGAAGGGCCAGCCCTCGAAGATGCGCCTCATCGGCCGCGCCAAGGGCTATCACGGCGTGAACTTCGGCGGCATCAGCGTGGGCGGCATCGGCGGCAATCGCAAGCTCTTCGGCGAAGGCCTGAGCGCCGATCATTTGCCGCACACCCTGCTGGCGAGCAATGCCTTCAGCAAGGGCATGCCGCCCAACGGCCGCGAGCTGGCCGACGAACTGCTGGAGCTGATTGCGCTGCATGACGCATCGAACATCGCCGCGGTGATCGTCGAGCCCTTTGCCGGCTCGGCCGGCGTGCTGGTGCCGCCCGTGGGCTACCTGCAGCGGCTGCGCGAGATCTGCACGCAGAACAACATCCTGCTGATCTTCGACGAAGTCATCACCGGCTTCGGCCGGGCCGGCGCGTGGACCGGCTCGGAGGCCTTCGGCGTGGTGCCGGACATGATCAACTTCGCCAAGCAGGTGACCAACGGCGTGATCCCGATGGGCGGCGTGGTGGCCACGGCCGAGATCCACGACGCCTTCATGGCCGCGGCCGGCGCGGAACACAACATCGAGTTTCCGCACGGCTACACCTATTCCGCGCATCCGGTCGCATGCGCGGCCGCGCTCGCCACGCTGGATGTGCTGGAGAAGGAAGATGCGCCCGCGCGGGTGCGGGAACTCGCGCCGGTGTTCGAGGCCGCGGTGCACGGGCTCAAGGGCGCGAAGCATGTGCTGGACATCCGCAACTACGGCCTGGCGGCGGGGCTGACCATTGCGCCGTATCCGGGCGAGCCGACGCGCCGCCCCTACGAGATCGCCATGCGCTGCTGGGAGAAGGGCTTCTACGTGCGCTTCGGCGGCGACACCATCCAGCTGGCGCCGCCTTTTGTCTCGAGCGCCGCGCAACTCGAGTCGCTCATCGGCGCCTTGTCCGACGCACTGGGCGAGCAGCCCTGAGCGTCCGGCCTTTTCAAAACCCAGTCAGAGCCAGAGATTCACCATGAGCATTGCAAATATCGAGCACTACATCGGCGGCTGCGTGGCAGCCAACACCTCGGGCCGCACGCAGGACGTGACCAACCCCGCCTCGGGCCGCGTCACCGGCAAGGTGGCGCTGGGCTCGGCCGAGGACGTCAGCGCCGCCGTGGCCGCCGCCCAGGCCGCCTTCCCCGCCTGGGCCGACACGCCCCCGGTGCGCCGCGCCCGCGTGATGTTCAAGTTCCTGGAGCTCTTGAACCAGCACCGCGACGCGCTGGCCCACCTCATTACCGCCGAGCACGGCAAGGTCTTCACCGACGCCCAGGGCGAAGTCACCCGCGGCATCGAGATCGTGGAGTTCGCCTGCGGCATCCCCCAGCTGCTCAAGGGCGACTACACCGAGCAGGTGTCCACCGGCATCGACAACTGGACGCTGCGCCAGCCCCTGGGCGTGGTGGCGGGCATCACGCCCTTCAACTTCCCGGTGATGGTGCCCATGTGGATGTTCCCGGTGGCCATCGCCGCGGGCAACACCTTCGTGCTCAAGCCCAGCCCCACCGACCCCAGCCCGTCTCTGCTCATGGCCGAGCTGCTCAGGCAGGCGGGCCTGCCCGACGGCGTGTTCAACGTGGTGCAGGGCGACAAGGTGGCCGTCGATGCCCTCCTGGAGCACCCCGACGTGAAGGCCATCAGCTTCGTGGGCTCCACGCCCATTGCCAACTACATCTACGAGACCGGCGCGCGCCACGGCAAGCGGGTGCAGGCGCTGGGCGGGGCCAAGAACCACATGGTGGTGATGCCCGATGCGGACGTGGACCAGGCGGTGGATGCGCTCATCGGCGCGGGCTACGGCTCGGCGGGCGAGCGCTGCATGGCCATCAGCGTGGCGGTGCTGGTGGGCCATGCGGCCGAGGCGGTGCTGCCCAAGCTGGTGGAGCGGGCCAAGGCGCTGAAGGTGCTCGATGGCGAGAACCTGGCGGCCGAGATGGGCCCGATCGTCACGCGCGCGGCGCACGAGCGCATCAGTGGCTACATCGAGCAGGGCGTCAAGGAAGGCGCCCAGCTGCTGGTGGACGGGCGCGGCTTCGACGGCAAGCAGGCGGGCCCCGGCTGCGCGGACGGCTTCTGGATGGGCGGCACGCTCTTCGACCACGTCACGCCCGAAATGCGCATCTACAAGGAAGAGATCTTCGGGCCGGTGCTCTCGTGCGTGCGGGTGCATGACTTGAAGGAAGCGGTGGCGCTGATCAACGCGCACGAGTTCGGCAACGGGGTCTCCTGCTTCACGCGCGACGGCAATGTGGCGCGCGAGTTTGCGCGGCGCATCCAGGTGGGCATGGTGGGCATCAACGTGCCCATTCCGGTGCCCATGGCCTGGCATGGCTTCGGCGGGTGGAAGCGCTCGCTGTTCGGGGACATGCACGCGTACGGCGAAGAGGGCGTGCGCTTCTACACCAAGCAAAAGAGCGTGATGCAGCGCTGGCCGGAGAGCATTGGCAAGGGGGCCGAGTTCACCATGCCGGTGGCGAAGTAACGGCCCTGGCAGCGAGACGCTGCGGCCGGGCACGCGGCCTGCCGAATGCCTCCATCCATCGGCGAAAAGGAGGTTCATGATGGTCATGAAGCGTTCCAGAGAAGACGAGGCGGTTGGCTCGCAGCCGCCGCAAGCGCCGCTGCCGACCGAGGCGCAGAACCGCGCTGCGGACCTGCAGTCGCAGGATCAGCGGCCGGCGAATCTCTCCATTTCGCCCGTGGGATCGTCGTCATTGAGCGCAAGGATCTCGATGCCCCATTGCGCAAGCACAGCCTGCTGCACATCATTGGCATCCGGCGTGACAAGGTATGACGGGGGTTGCGACGCATCGGGCACCGACGATCTCCACAGGCGCGCGAGCTTGTAGAAGAGATAGCGGATGTTCATGTCGCTCAGGCTGTAGCCCAGGAACACCACGGAGCGGCCGAGGATGTCCGCGCGCAGCTTGATGTCCAGTGGCGACTCGAATTCGAGCCGGCGAAAGTAGCTGCTTTCGTCCAGCACGATGGTGGCGTCATCGTCCAGGTCGCCATGGAACTTGATGATCTGGGTGGCACCCGGCTGGATGCGTGCCAGGTCGGCCACGCTGACGATCTTCGTGAAGGGGATGCCGTGGTGCTGGAAGGCACATTCCAGCCAGCGGTCGTAGTTCGTGGTGTAGATCAGCGGAAAGCGCCCCTTGGCCAGGAGCGCATGCACGCGGGAGCGGGCGATGTCGATGTCGCCGCGGTGCCACTGCCGGTCCATCCAGCTGCGCAGGGGGCCGATGCTGCCGTGCACGATCCGGAAATACTCCGCCAGCGTCAGGTAGCTGCCCTTTGCGCGGAATTCCTCGGGCGCGACTCCGAGTTCATGCGCCATGTGCTCCACTAGCGTGCCCCATGCCGGGAGCCCCAGGCCGGCCGAGATGCCCGAGCCCACGAACAGCACAAGCCTGGAGCGGCTGTGCGCCTCGCGCAACTCTTCCATCCGCTCGCTGATCGCCAGCTGCGCCGTCCTCTGATTGGCGACTCGGCGGGCCGACTTGCGCTTTGCAAGGGGCGCCGTGCCCGGCGCAGTGGGCGAGTCATCTTTTCGCTGGCGGCGGCTCATGGTGCGGCACCGGCCCCTCGATCTGGAATACCTCGCCGTGGCGCCACGCGTCGGCGGCAGGATCCACCTCGGGGCGTGGGAGCGCCTGTCGGTCCGCCCGTTTTTCCGCGCTGTCGATGCCCAGCCTCGCGTCGCGCTCGCGCACCAGGCGCTCGTCGATCTGCCCGTCGGCGGTGAAGCCCATCATGAGCTGAGGCACCCCGATAGGCAGCGCGTGGCCTTCATCGGTGTGCCAGGTATGCCACGTCTTGCCATAGGTGCCGACCAGCTTGGCCATGAGCGCCTTCTCGGCAACAGCCGGCAGACCCGGGCCCACCAGCTGGCCCGAATGCACCTCGTGCACATGGCTGTGCCAGAGCAGTTTCTCCGCGGGCGGCAGCGTCTGGAACAGCCGGGCACTCAGCACGTACTCGATGCCCATGAGCTTGGCGTCGCGGCGGCTGCCGTCGTAGATCACGCACTGGATCAGGTCCTCGCTGAGCACGTTGCAGTAGTGGTGCGCCTCCATCTGCGCTTGCGGGCGGCCGTTGTAGAAGTGGAAGCCGTCCAGGTAGGTGTCATGCGCGGCGATGGGCGTCTGCGACTGCAGCGCGGCGGCGCCGGCGGCGAGTGCTCGCGTCTTCGCCGTGGTCGGCTCGCCGGGCGCAGCGACGGGTGAAGGGGTTCCACCGTCGTGGCAGGCAGCGGCCAGGGCGCAGGCCAGCAACCCGATGGAGCGAAGAAGCGGGGAAGTGTTGTTCATGCGTTGGAGCATCCGTCGAAGCGTGGCTTCGCCATGCTCCGCGATGGCGCGTGGCAGGCCCATCGGAGGGCACTGCTTGTCGCAGTAGGAGGGCATGTCGAAACGTCGTCGCAGCCGGGCAGCCAAATGGGAGCTAGGGATTGCACGCATGGAAGCTCGCTTGGCTTCGTGAAATTATCCTATTTATCATCATAAATAGACTTCACGGATGCCACCCAGTCCCACACCGCGCATCTCGCGCACCAAGCGCCTGACGCGCTCCGCGCAGGTTGCCAATGACATCAAGCGCTGGATCGTCCAGTCGCACAAGAAGGTGGGCGACAAGCTGCCGCAGGAAGCGGCGTTGATCGAGCAGATGGGCGTGGCCCGCGGCACGGTGCGCGAGGCGCTGGCGGCGCTGCAGGCGCAGGGGCTCATCACCACCAGCACGGGCCCGAACGGCGGGGCCACGCTGACGCAGCCGCCCTACGAGCGCTGCCTGGAGGCGGTCTCCAACTTCATGTACTTCGAGCCGGTGGACATCGCGACGCTCTATGCGCTGCGGCGCGCGGTGGAGCCGGAGCTGGCCGCCAACGTCGCCACGCGGCTGACCGAGGCCAACCTGGCCGAACTCGACAAGCTCATCGGCGCCAGCCACCCGGCCCACGGCGGCAGCGGCGACTGGAACGAGCGGCGCGAAGCCGACCTGGTCTTTCACGACCGGCTCGCCGATGCGTGCAGCAGCCCCATGCTGGCGCTGTTCTGCCGGCTGCTCAACGACATCATTCGCCGCGTCATCGTCGTGCGCAATGCGCAGAAGGGCTTCCAGGCCTTCGACGACGACGTGTTCCACAGCCACTCCGCCTTGATGGACGCCTTCCGGGCGCGCGATGCCGAACGCGCGCGCGCCGTGATGCGCGAGCACATCGAGCAGACCGAAGCCCTTGCCCTGGAGGCCGAGACGCGGGTGCAGCGCGAGCGCCTGCTGATGGACTCGTAGCGCCCAGCCCCCACCCCTTTTTCGCGATCGCTTTTTTTCCTCGTCGATGGACGGGGCGGGCATCGCTTTGCCTCGTCAAACCAAGAAACAACCTGGAGATCCATCCGAATGAAGACAGACAAGCCCTTGTGGCAATGGCAGGCCACGGACATCGCAGCGGCCGTGCGGCGGCGCGAGATCTCGTGCCGCGAGGTGACGGCCAGCGTGCTGGCGCGCGCCCAGGCCGTCAACCCGCGCATCAACGCGCTGACGGAAGTGCTGGCGAGCGAAGCACTGGCCAGCGCCGATGCGGCCGACCAGCTGGCCGCCAGCGGCGCGGCGCTGGGCGCCTTGCATGGCGTGCCGGTCACCATCAAGGTCAACGTCGACCAGGCCGGCCATGCCACCACCAATGGCGCGCTGCCGTTTCGCGATCACGTGGCCCGTGAAGACGCGCCCGTGGTGGCGCACCTGCGCCAGGCCGGCGCCATCATCATTGGCCGCAGCAACACCGCCACCTATTCGTCCCGCTGGTTCACCGACAACGCGGTGCATGGCCGCACGCTGAACCCGTGGAATGCGCAGGTGACGCCCGGCGGCTCCAGCGGCGGCGCTGCGGCGGCGGTGGCTTCGGGCATGGGCGCGCTGGCCCATGGCAACGACATCGGCGGCTCGATCCGCTACCCGGCCTATGCCTGCGGCGTGGCCGGCCTGCGGCCCACGAGCGGGCGCATTCCGGCCTTCAACCCGAGTTCCACGGCCGAGCGCAGCATCACGCCCCAGCTCATGTCGGTGCAGGGGCCGCTGGCCCGCACCATGGCCGACCTGCGCCTGGGCTTTCACGCCATGGCGCAGGCCGATGCGCGAGACCCGAACTGGGTGCCGGTGCCGCTCGAGCTGCCCGCGCCGCCGGCGCCCATCCGCGTGGCGCTGTTCAGGCAGTGCGAGGGCGTGCCGGTCCACCCGGCGGTGCGCCAGGCGCTGGACGATGCCGCGCGCTGGCTCGAGCAGGCGGGCTACGTGGTGGAAGAAGCGCAGCTTCCGCACTTCCTCGAAGCGGCGGCGCTGTGGCGCACGCTGATCAACGACGACAGCCGCCGCAGCATCATCGCCGGCGTCGAGGCGCATGGCGACGAGGCCATGCGCCGCAGCCAGGCCTACATGCTCGCGGGCATTCCGGAAACCGGCCGCGACGCCTTCCTCGACGCGCTGGCGCGGCGCCAGACGCTGGCGCGCAGCTGGTCGGTGTTCATGGAACGCCATCCGCTGGTGCTGATGCCCGTGTCATGGCAGCCGCCGGCGCCGCAGGACGAGGACATCGCCAGCGCGCAGCGGGCCGAAGCGCTCATCGCCGCGCAAAGCCCGCTGCTGGCCACCGCCATGCTGGGCATGCCGGGCCTGTCCGTGCCCACCGGCGTGGCCAACGGCCTGCCCATGGGCGTGCAACTCATGTCATGGCGCTGGCGCGAAGACCTGCTGCTGCAGGCCGGGGCCGTCATCGAGCAGGCCGCTGGCTTCACCGCATTGCCCGAGCAACCGCTTTTCCAACACCACCACTGAAAGAGAGAGGGACTCCACCATGCATGAACGAGATTCCAGCGCACCGCGGCTGTCGCGCCGCACCTTCGTGGCCGCCGCTGCCGGCGCCGTCGCATTGCCGCAGGCCGCGATGGCGCAGCAGAACGTCAGCCGCATCCTCGTGCCGTTCCCGCCGGGCGGCCCGGCCGACTACATGGGCCGACTGCTGGCCGAGAAGATGAAGGACGCCATGGGCGGGCGCACGCTGCTCGTGGACAACCGCCCCGGCGCCGGCACGCGCCTGGCCACCGAGGTGCTGAAGAATTCGCCCGCGGACGGCACGGTGGCGCTCTTGACGCCGGTGGACCCGATGTTCATCGCGCCGCTCATCTACAGCAACCTGCGCTACGACCCGCAGGCCGACTTCAAGGCGCTCACCGATGTGGCGGGCGTGCAGTTCGGGCTGGTGGTCAACGCCTCGTCGCCGATCAGGAACGTGGCCGACCTCGTCAAGGCGGCCAAGGCCAGCGCGAAGGACTATCCGATTGCCATCAGCAGCCTGGGCACGCTGCTGCACTTCCTGGCGGCCGAGTTCGTCGCGCAGGCGCGCATCGACAGCACCATTGCGCCGTACCGCGGCGGCGCGGCGATCGTGACTGAACTGCTGGGCAACCAGATCGCCGCCGGCATGGATGCGACCACCTCCTTCGTCGAGCACCACCGCGCCGGCAAGCTGCGCGTGATCGCGGTGGCGGGCGAGAAGCGGGCCGATGCGCTGCCCGACGTGCCCACTTTCGCCGAGCAGGGCTTTCCCAGCCTAGTGGCCTCGTCGCGCTACCTGCTCTACGTGCGCGCCAACACTTCGGCGGAATCGCAGGCCCAGTGGGCGCAGGCCACGCGCCAGGCGCTGGCCATGCCCGATGTGCGCGAGAAGCTGGCCCGCGCCGGCTACGACCTGGTGGCCGGCGCCAGCGCGCAGGAGGTGGCGAAATACGCCAGCGATCTGGCGGCGCGCTGGACGCCCGTCATCAAGGCGTCCGGCTTCAAGGGCGAGTGAACGCGGGGCGCCTACTAACCCTCGGTCTGGATCGTCTCGCCCTGCAACCGGCCCATGTCGCGGATCGCGACATGGTGCCGGCGCCAGCCGCGCCAGGTGCGCCGCGGGTTGAACCAGGAGATGAGGTAGTACACCAGCTTGAAGCGGCGCAGGCCCCACCAGAAGGGCGTGTTGCCGTAGATGTCGCCGGCCAGCAGCGACAGCACCGCTTCCTTGATCCGCATGATGTTGTTCTGGTTCATGAACATGTCGCGGATGGTCGGGTTGGTGGCGCGGTAGATGAACCAGGTGTATTCGCGCGGTGCGCGCCGCACCATGGCCTCGTAGGCGCGCCGCGCCTTGGGGTACTGGGCGGGGCGTTCCAGCGCGGTGGCGATCAGCTCGGCGCCGTCGAAGGCGTTGTGCATGGCCAGCAGCACGCCGGTGGAGAACATCGGGTCGACGAAGGAAAAGGCGTCGCCCAGCATCAGGTAGCGTTCGCCCGTGGCATGCGTGCCGTCGTAGGCGAAGTTGCCGGTGGCATGCACCGCGTCGTCCACCAGCTCGGCGTTCTTCAGGCGGTCGGCCAGCTCGGGGGCCATGGCCAGGGTGTCGAAGAAGAACTCCTTCATCGGCTTGTCGCGCGACTTGAGGTAGTAGGGCCAGCACACCGCGCCCACGCTGGTGGTGCCGTCGGCCAGCGGAATGAACCAGATCCAGCCGTGCGGAAACCAGCAGATGCTGACGTTGCCCTCCAGCTTGCCCTCCAGGCGGCGCGCGTTGCGAAAGTGCGCGAACACGGCGGTGCTGTTGTGCTTGGGGTTCTTCTTCTTGCTCTTGAACTTGTTGGCCAGCACGGTGTCGCGGCCGCTGGCGTCCACCACGAAGCGGGCGCGCCAGCTGCGGCTGGCGCCGTCTTCCATGCGGGCCTGGATGGTGGCGCCGTCGCCATCGAACTGGACGTCTCGCACCTTGCAGCCTTCGACGGTGCGCGCGCCGCGCGCGGCGGCATTGCGGAACAGCACCTCGTCCATTTCGGAGCGGCGCACCTGCCAGGCCATCGGCATGCTCTTGTCCCAGGCGTCGCCGAACTCCACATAGCTGCGATGCTCATGCTCGAGCGAGACGAACTCGATGCCCCACTTCTCCATGCCGATGGCGTTGATCTGGTCGAGCACGCCCAGCTTGCGGAACAGATCCACATTGGCCGGCAGCAGCGACTCGCCGATGTGAAAGCGCGGGTGATGCTCCTTGTCCACCAGCACCACGTCGCGGCCTTGCTGCGCCAGCAGCGTGGCAATGGTGGCGCCGGCCGGCCCGCCGCCGATGACGAAGACGTCGCAGCCTTCGGTCATCGGCTGCGTTTCTGTGGAGGCAGTGGCGGTGGATGCGTCCGGCATGGCGAGGTTGGGTAATGTTTTTTAACAAACCTCGCAGCATAGCGCTTGCCCGTGCAGCGCCCGGGGCGCCGATTCCGCTACGTCTGGATCGTCTCGCCCTGCAGCTTGCCCATGTCGCGCACGTTGAAGCGGTGGCGCTTCCAGCCGCGCCAGGTGCGCAGGGGGTGGGTGATGGCGATCACGTAATACAGGATCTTGAAGCGGCGCAGCCCCCACCACATGGGCGTCTTGCCGAAGATGTCGCCGGCCAGCAGCGACATCAGCGCCTCCTTCACCCGCAGGAAGTTGTTCGGGTGCATGAACATGTCGCGGATGGTGGGGTTGGTCGATCGGTAGATGAACCAGGAGTACTCGCGCGGGCCGTCGCGCATCATGCCCTCGAAGTCGGCGCGCACGCGTGCCAGGGCCTGCGGCGCATCCAGCGCGGTGGCCACCAGCTCGGCGCCGTCGAAGGCGCTGTGCATGGCCAGGTACACGCCCGAGGAGAACATCGGGTCGACGAAGGCGAAGGCATCGCCCAGCATCAGGTAGCGGTCGCCCGTGGCATGGGTGCCGTTGTACGAGAAGTTGCCGGTGGCATGGATGCGGTCGTCGATCAGCTCGGCATGCTTCAGGCGGTCGAACAGCTCGGGACACAGGGCCAGGGTGTCGAAGAAGTAGTCCTTGAGCGGCTTGTCGCCGCGCGCCTTCAGGTAGTAGGGCCAGCACACCGCGCCCACGCTGGTGGTGCCGTCGGCCAGCGGAATGAACCAGAACCAGCCGTGCGGAAACCAGCAGATGCTGATGTTGCCCTCGCGCTTGCCTTCCAGCCGCCGCACGTTGCGGAAGTGGCCGAAGAGCGCGGTGCTGTTGTGGTCCGGGTTCTTGTTCTTGCTCTTGAACTTGTTGGCCAGGAAGGTGTCGCGCCCGCTGGCGTCCACCACGAAGCGGGCATGCCAGGTGCGGCGGCTGCCGTCGTCCAGCTGGGCCTGCACGATGGCGCCGTTGTCGTCGAACTGCACGTCCTGCACCTTGCAGCCTTCCAGCGTGCGCGCACCGCGCGTGGCGGCATTGCGGAACAGCACTTCGTCCAGCTCGGAGCGGCGCACCTGCCAGGCCGAGGGCATGCTCTTGTCCCAGGCGTCGGCAAACTCCACGTAGCTCTGGTACTCGTGCTCGATGGAGACGAACTCGATGCCCCACTTCTTCATGCCGATGGCGTCGACCTGCTCGTACACCCCCAGCTTGCGGAACAGCTCCACGTTGGCCGGCAGCAGCGACTCGCCGATGTGAAAGCGCGGGTGGTGCTCCTTGTCCACCAGCACCACGTCGCGGCCCTGCTGGGCCAGCAGCGCGGCAATGGTGGAGCCGGCGGGCCCGCCGCCGATGACGAAGACGTCGCAGCCCTCGATGGGCTGGCTTTCAGGAAGGGCGGTGGCGGAGGGCGCTGCTTGCATGGCTTGTGGGCAGGAATTCTTGGACAGAGAAGACAACCCGGCAGGATAGCGCGGCGCGCGGCCCATTTCTGTCAGCCGATCCGCCGCGTTGGCGGGGACCGGCCCCCGTGTCAGAACTTCGCGCGCAGTGTGAGCTGCACTTCGCGCCCCGGGCCCGGCAGGATCAGGTTGTCCATCGAGCCATGGCCCGAGATGTAGTAGTTCCTGTCCGCGATGTTCTTCAGGTTCAGCTGGATCTCGTAGCGCTCGGCCTTGTAGCCGGCGGCCAGGTCGGCCGTCAGGTACGAGGGCAGCACCACCCGGTTGGTGAGCGAGGCGTAGCGCTCGCCCACGTAGTTCAGGCCGCCGCCGGCGGAAAAGCCGTGGCCCAGGTCCTTCATGGCCCAGAGGAAGGCCGAGTTGCGCGGCGTCAGCGCGGCCGTCTGCCCCTGCACCGGAATGGGCGCGCCGACGGGCAGCTGCTGCTGGCTCACCGTGGCCAGCGACTTGGTCATCTCCGCATCCAGGAAGGCATAGCCGGCGCTCACGTCCCAGCGGCCGGGCAGGCGGCCGTTCAGCGCCAGCTCCAGGCCGTTGGTGCGCTGGGTGCCCACGTTGATCTGGCGGCGCGGGTTGTTCGGGTCGGTGTTCTTCATGCCCGAGCGCTCGAGGTTGAACAGCGCGGTGGTGAAGTTGAGCTGGCCGTCCAGCAGGTCGAACTTGGCGCCGATTTCCTGGTTGACCGTGATCTCGGGGTCGGCGTCCACCGTGCTGGTGGACAGCGCGAAGTTCTCGCCCGAGGGCTGGAATGAGCGGCTGTACGAGACGTAGTAGGACTGCGTGGGCGTGGGCTGCCACACCACGCCGGCACGCGGGCTGAACTTGCGGTCGGTGCGCTCCAGCGTGCTGAGCTTGCGATCGAAGCTGGTCTCCTGCTGGTAGTCGTCATAGCGCAGGCCCACCAGCGCCTTCCATTCCTTGGCCAGCGTGATCTGGTCCTGGAAGTACAGGGCGGCCGTCTGGAACTTGCTGTTGCTCGGAATCGCGCTGTCGGCGGTGAAGGCCGAGGCGGGAATGGGCAGCGGGTCCTGCACCGGATTGAAGATGTTCACGCGCTGGTAGCCCACGGCGGACGACACGGTGTAGGCGCGCTTGCGCTGCACGCCCAGCTCGGCGCCCATGAGCCATTCCTGCGCGAAGCCGCCCAGCTCGTTGCGCCAGGTGACGTCGGTCTGGTTGAACCAGCCGCTCTCGTCGCGGTCGACGAAGCCGCGCGTGCGGCCCACCGTCAGCGCCACCGGGTCGGTGGTGCCGCTGGGCAGGGTGTTGTTGCGGTCCAGCTGGTAGTCGGACCAGCGCGTGGTGTTGCGCAGGTTCAGGCTGTCGCTGAAGCGGTGGTTGAGCGTGGCGGTGAAGCTCTGCACCTTGCTGGTGACCGTGTCGTCGCGCCTGGCATGGGCCGAGCCGTAGTAGGTGCTGCGCGGCACGTTCACCGGCCGGCCGTTCAGGGCCGGCACGCCGAAGTCGGTCAGGCGCTCGTCGCGCAGGTTGGTGTATTGCAGCAGCAGGTCGGTCTGCGGGCTGAACTTGATGGCCAGCGAGGGCGCGACGTTGTAGCGCTGGGTGAACTGCTGGTCGCGGTAGCTGTCCGAATCCTCGCCCGCCACGTTCAGGCGGAAGGCCATCGATTCGCCGATGGCGGTGTTCAGGTCGGCCGTGGCGCGCCTGTAGCCGTCGTTGCCCACGCCCAGCGACACCTCGCCGCCGAAGGGGCTGCCGAAGATCGGCTTCTTGGTCACGCGGTTGATGATGCCGCCCGACGAGCCGCGCCCATACAGCACGGCAGCCGGGCCCTTGAGCACCTCCACGCGCTCGGTGTCCGAGAGGTCGCGGAAGTACAGCGCGTCGTCGCGCACGCCGTCCACGAACCAGTCCGAGATGGCGCTGAAGCCGCGGATCAGCACCTGGTCGCGCTGGCCGTCGCCGTGGTTGAAGCTCACGCCCGGCACGTTGCGCAGCGCCGCTTCCATGCTGGTGGCGTTCTGGTCCTCGATGAGCTTCTCGGTGACCACGTTCACGCTCTGCGGTACGTCGCGCAGCGGCGCGCTGGTCTTGGTGGCGCTGCGCGCGGTGGCGGGCGCGTAGCCCGGGTCTTCGTCGGCGCTCACGGTCACCTCGCGCAGGCTGGTGCCGCCGCCAGCCTGCGCGCCGGCGGCCAGGGGCAGGGCGGCCAGCACGGCGCTGGCCAGGATGGAAAGGCGAAGGCGGGTGCGAGCCTGGCGTGTGCAGATCTTCATGTTGTGCATTGCGTTTGCGGCGGTGGATGAAAAAGGTGAATCCACGCACAAGCGAGGCCGCGCATGCCGCTGCTGCTGCGCCGGAAAACGACGCGGCCTTGCGGCATGCCCTGCCTGGAAATGAAGATCTGGGTGGGCTGGACGGGCGCTCCGGGCGGGCAAGCCGCTGGAACACCTCGAAAAAGACGGCCGCGCTGGGCGGCGGCGCGGATTGTAAACGGCGTGTAAAGCGCGGCGCGGCAGCGGCCGCCGCTCAGCGCTCGAACAGTCCCCGCAGCCGACCGCCCAATCCCTCGCTCTTGCGCGAAGACGGCTGCGTCGCCGCGGTGGTCCTGGCGCTGCCGTTGTAGGCCGAGTCGCAGGGATGGGCGTCGTTCACCCGGCCCAGCAGCCGCTCGCCGATGATCGTGGCGCCGCTGGTGGCCACGGCCGCGCCGATGGTGACCGCCTCGCGCGCGGTGCCGGCCACGTTCACCTGCACCTGCGGCGCGGCGAGCGGGCCGGCGACCTTCACCACGCCGGCGAAGGCGCTCGGGTCCAGGCCCGTTCCCTTCTTGACCGTGGGCCGCATGCCCAGGTCCACGCGTTCGCCGGCCAGGTCGATCAGGCCGGACATGACCACGTCGACCCGTTCGCCCTCGATGGCGATGGAGCGGTCGATGTCGATGCGGCCGGCCTTGATCGGCAGGCGCGCGGCGGCGCACCGCAGCTTGAAGCTGTCGCCCTCGCTGCGCAGCGGCGTCAGGGCATGCAGCAGGGCGGAGACCAGCTCGCCCGGCACGCTGCTGCTGCTGCGCCGCCCGGCCGACGACGCTTCACCGACGCGAATGCGCACTTCGCCGTCGAGCGAGGAAGCCAGCCGGCGCGGCGAGTGGCCGCTGGCGGACAGCCGCGCGTCGACCTCTGTGCGGCCGCCCGAAATGACGGCTTCGCGCCGCATCAGGGCCAGCAGCGCGTCCAGGGCCACGCCGCGCGCCTTGACCTGGGCCGTGACGCGCGGTGCCGCGCTGCCCACACCCTGCTGCCAGCCGCCTGCCAGGTTGAAGTGCCCGCGCGCCAGGCCGAAGTCCAGCTGGGCGACGTCGATGCGCTCGGCATTGCTGCTGCCGCGCAGTTGCACCGCGCCCAGCTCCAGGCCATTGGGCAGCACCAGGCGCTCGGCGCGCAGGTCGGCCCGGATTGCCAGGCCGGGCAGTTTCACGGGCGGAAAGGGCGTGTCGGGAAACACCCTGGCGTCGCCCTTCACATCCGGCGCGCTCGGGCCGGCGCGATGGGCCGGATAGAGGCGTGCCAGGTCGAGGCTGTCGGAATGCAGCGCCAGCTGCAGCGCGGGCGGCACGGCGGCCCGGTCCCACACGATGCCGCCGGCCACCGTCTGACCCTGGCTCTCGATCTCGAAGTTGTCGATCTGCATCTGGCGCGGGCGCCAGGCCAGGTCGCCGCTGAGCCTGGCGGGCACCGGCAGCGGCAGCTTCACCCGCAGCATGTCGGACAGTGCCCGGGCGCTCTGGATCTCTGCCTCCACCTTCAGCTGCGCCTGTCCGGCGGCTTCGCCCAGGCCCAGCTGGCCGTCGACACTGGCGGTGGCGCCTTCGGTGCGCAGGTCCAGGTCCAGCGGGATCGAGCGGGCGCCGGTGCGCTCGTCGCGCTGCACGCCCACGCCGCCCTCGGCATGGATCTTCTGCGCGTGCCAGGCGCCGTCCACGGCGATGTGCCAGGCGCCGGGCGCACGGGCGGGGTCGGGGTGGCGCTGCAGCAGGAGCGACTCGACGTCCAGCGTCTCGGTATGGCCGCTGCGGCCGCTGCGCCAGTTGAGCTTGGCGTCCTGCGCGGCGAGCTGGGCCAGCGTCACGCGGATGGGGCTGGTCTTGCGGGGCGCGGCCGGCGCTTCTTCTTCGGCGGGCCCAGTTCGCTTGAAGTTCCAGTTGCCCTGGCCGTCTTCATTGGTTTCCAGCAGCAGGTCGGCGCCGCTGATCTCGATGCTGCCGATTTCCACGCGGCGTTCCAGCAGCGGCGCCAGGGCGATGTCGAAGCGCAGCTGCGCGATGCGTGCCATGTCCGGCCGCGAGCCCCAGGGCGCATTGCCCAGCCGCACCCCTTCGGCCACCAGCGCCAGGCTGGGGTAGAGCGACAGATGGACCGGCCCCTCGATGGCGAAGTCGCGCCCGGTGGCGGACTTCACTTCCTGCACCGCGCGCGCCATGACCGCGCCGCGGTCGACGCTCTGCAGCAGCAGCCACAGGCCGCCGGCCAGCAGCACAACAAGCAATGCAGCGGCCAGCAACAGGCCGCGCAGCCATTTCCATCTCATCGGGGGGACTCCTTCCGGAGCCCTGATTTTTACGCTTTCTTTATGGCCGCGCCTTGGGTATCTGCCCTGTTTTTACGCACGAAGCCGAACACTCCCGGGCATGCATCTCAGCTTTGCATCGAGGAGCTTTTGAAATGGACATCGTGTGGATTGCCGCCCTGGCCGTGTTCTGGGTGGCGTTGATCGTGGGCGTCGACGGCCTGCTGCGGCTGGTGGGCCAGAAGAAGGGAGGCCGCTCATGATCGGCATGGAGGTCCTGTACGGGCTGGGCGGGTTGATCGCGGTGCTGCTGCTGGCCTACCTGGTATTCGCGCTGATCTGCGCCGAGGAGTTCTGACATGACCTCTTCGGCCTGGACCTTGCTCTCGGTCTTCCTTGTCGTGCTGGGCCTGCTGGCCTGGCCGCTGGGCAAGGCGCTGGCGGCGCTGTGCGAAGGGCGCGTCGCGTCCTGGATGCGGCGCGTCGAATCGCCCCTGCTGCGCCTGGCAGGCGTGCGCGCGCATGAGTCGATGCACTGGCGCAGCTACGCACTGGCGCTGGTGGCCTTCAATGCGGTCGGCGTCTTCTTCGTCTTTGCGCTGCAGCGCCTGCAGGGTTGGCTGCCGTTCAACGCAGCGGGGCAGGGGGCCGTCTCCCCCGACTCGGCCTTCAACACGGCCGTGAGCTTCGTCACCAACACCAACTGGCAAGGCTACGCGGGCGAGGCGACCATGAGCCATCTCACCCAGATGCTGGGCCTGGCGGGGCAGAACTTCCTGTCGGCGGCCACTGGCATCGCGGTAGCTTTCGCGCTGGCGCGCGGCTTCGCATCGCGCGGGGCGGAAGAAGGTGAGGAGGGCGGCCACGTCGGCAACTTCTGGGTCGACGTGACCCGCATCACGCTGTGGCTGCTGCTGCCGCTCTCTTTCGTGGTGGCGATCTTCTTCGTGAGCCAGGGCGTGATCCAGAACTTCTCGCCCAACCTGGAACTGGGCACGCTCGAAGGCGCGCGCCAGTCCATCGGCATGGGGCCGGTGGCCTCGCAGGAGGCGATCAAGCTGCTGGGCACCAACGGCGGCGGCTTCTTCAATGCCAACTCGGCGCATCCGTTCGAGAACCCGACGGCGCTGGCCAACCTGGTGCAGATGCTGGCCATCTTCGCCATCCCGGCCGCGCTGTGCTTCGCCTTCGGCCGCATCGTGGGCGATGCGCGCCAGGGCTGGGCGATCCTGGCGGCCATGACGTTGATGTTCGTGCTGGCGGTGGTCGCCGGGATTCCGGCCGAGTACGCCGGCAACCCGGCCCTGGCCTCGCTGGGGGTGGACCCGTCGGCGGCCAGCATGGAAGGCAAGGAGGTGCGCTTCGGCATCGATGCCTCCGCGCTGTTCGCGGCCGTCACCACCGCCGCGTCGTGCGGCGCGGTCAACGCCATGCACGACTCGTTCACGCCGCTGGGCGGCATGGTGCCGATGGTGCTCATGCAGCTGGGCGAGGTGGTGTTTGGCGGCGTGGGCACGGGCCTGTACGGCATGCTCATCTTCGCCATCCTGGCGGTGTTCATCGCCGGCCTGATGATCGGCCGCACGCCCGAGTACCTGGGCAAGAAGATCGAGGTGCGCGAGATGAAGCTCATGTCCATCGCCATCCTGGTCACGCCGGTGCTGGTGCTGCTGGGCACGGCGGTGGCGGTGATCGCGGTGCAGGGCAAGGCGGGCATCGCCAACCCCGGGGCGCACGGTTTTTCCGAGATCCTCTACGCGCTGACCTCGGCCGGCAACAACAACGGCAGCGCCTTCGCGGGCCTCGCGGCCAACACGCCCTTCTACAACGCGCTGCTGGCCATCGCCATGTGGTTCGGCCGCTTCGGGGTGATCCTGCCGGTGCTGGCCGTGGCCGGTGCGCTGGCGGCCAGGAAGCGGCTGCCGGAAAGCGGCGGAACCATGCCCACGCACGGGCCGCTGTTCGCCGTCCTGCTGATCGGCACCGTGCTGCTGGTGGGCTTGCTCAACTACGTCCCGGCGCTGGCCCTGGGCCCCGTCGTCGAACACCTGATGCTCTGGAAGTAAGCCATGTCATCCCGCAACAAGAACAAGAACCTCTCGCTGTTCGACACCGCGCTGCTGCTGCCCGCGCTGCGCGCCGCCATCGCCAAGCTGAGCCCGCGCGTCCAGTGGCGCAACCCGGTGATGTTCGTGGTGTACGTCGGCTCGATCATGACCACCGTGCTGTGGGCGCATTCGCTGCGCTATCCGGGCGACACCGCCATGCCCGGAAGCTTCATCGGCGCAGTGGCGCTGTGGCTGTGGTTCACCGTGCTCTTCGCCAACTTCGCCGAAGCCCTGGCCGAGGGCCGCAGCAAGGCGCAGGCCGCCACGCTGCGCGGCATGCGCAAGGACACCTGGGCCAAGAAGCTGGAGCAGCCCAGGCATGGCGCCGCATTCTCGCCCGCAAGGGCGATGGAACTGCGCAAGGGCGATGTGGTGCTGGTGGAAGCCGGCGACTTCGTCCCGCTGGACGGCGAGGTGATCGAAGGCGTGGCCTCGGTGGATGAAAGCGCCATCACCGGCGAATCGGCGCCGGTGGTGCGCGAATCCGGCGGCGACTTCTCGGCCGTGACCGGCGGCACCCGTGTGCTGTCCGACTGGCTGGTGGTGCGCATCGCGGTGAACCCGGGCGAGTCCTTCCTCGACCGCATGATCGGCATGGTGGAAGGCGCCAAGCGCCAGAAGACGCTCAACGAGGTGGCGCTGACCATCCTGCTGGTGGCGCTCACCATCGTGTTCCTGGTGGTCACCGTCACGCTGCTGCCGTTTTCCATCTTCAGCGTGGAGGCGGCGGGCGCGGGCACGGTGGTGTCGCTCACCGCGCTGGTGGCGCTGCTGGTGTGCCTCATCCCCACCACCATCGGCGGCCTGCTGTCGGCCGTGGGCGTGGCGGGCATGAGCCGCATGATGCAGGCCAACGTCATCGCCACCTCCGGCCGCGCGGTGGAGGCGGCCGGCGACATCGACGTGCTGCTGCTGGACAAGACCGGCACCATCACCCACGGCAACCGCCAGGCCAGCGCCTGGTTCACCGCGCCGGGCGTGTCGCGTGCGCGGCTGGCGCGCGCCGCCCTGCTGGCGTCGCTGGCCGACGAAACGCCCGAGGGCCGCAGCATCGTGGAGCTGGCGCGGCAGGAAGGCATCGACACCGCGCCGGTGGAAGGCGCGCACTTCGTGGCCTTCACTGCGCAGACGCGCATGAGCGGCGCCGACCTGCCCGCCGGGCCGGACACGCATGAAGCCGGCCCGGTGCCGCTGCGCAAGGGCGCGGTGGATGCGGTGCGCCGCCATGTGGAGGCGCTGCACGGCACGATGCCGGCCGAGGTGCTGCGCAGCGCCGAGGACATCGCCCGCCGCGGCAGCACGCCGCTGGCCGTGGCCCAGGGGGCGCGGGTGCTGGGGCTGGTGGAGCTCAAGGACATCGTCAAGGCCGGCATCGGCGAGCGCTTCGTGCAGCTGCGCCGCATGGGCATCCGCACGGTGATGATCACCGGCGACAACCAGCTCACGGCCGCCGCCATTGCGGCCGAGGCCGGCGTGGACGACTTCCTGGCCGAGGCCACGCCCGAGGACAAGCTGGCGCTCATCCGCAAGTACCAGTCGCAGGGCCGCCTGGTGGCCATGACCGGCGACGGCACCAACGACGCGCCCGCGCTGGCCCAGGCCGACGTGGCGGTGGCCATGGGCAGCGGCACGCAGGCCGCCAAGGAGGCCGGCAACATGGTCGACCTGGATTCCAACCCCACCAAGCTGCTGGAAGTGGTGGAAACGGGCAAGGCACTGCTCATGACGCGCGGCTCGCTCACCACCTTCTCCATCGCCAACGACGTGGCGAAGTACTTCGCCATCATCCCGGCGATCTTCGTGTCGACCTATCCGCAGCTGTCGGCGCTGAACGTGATGCGGCTGGCCAGCCCGTCGTCGGCCATCTTGTCGGCGGTGATCTTCAACGCGCTGATCATCGTGGCGCTCATTCCACTGGCGCTCAAGGGCGTGCGCTACCGGCCGGTGGGTGCGGCCGCGCTGCTGCGGCGCAACCTGGCCATCTACGGCCTGGGCGGACTGCTGGTGCCCTTCGTGGGCATCAAGATCATCGACATGCTGCTGACGGCAGCGGGCCTGGCCTGAAAGGAACAACGACCATGAAGAACATCCTTCGTCCCGCGCTCGTGCTGTTCATCGCATTGAGCATCGTTATCGGCCTCGCGTATCCGCTGGCCGTCACCGGGCTGGCGCAGGCCGTGTTTCCGCGCCAGGCCAACGGCAGCCTGGTCGTGGGGGCCGATGGCAAGCCGGTCGGCTCCGAGCTGATCGGGCAGCTGTACGCCGATCCGAAGAACTTCTGGGGCCGGCCTTCGGCCACGGGCGACAAGCCCTACAACGGACTGGCCTCGGGCGGCTCCAACCTGGGCCCATTGAATCCCGCGCTGCGCGATGCCGTGGCCGAGCGCGTGAAGGCGCTGCGCGAGGCAAACCCGCAGCAGCAGGTGCCGGTGCCCATCGACCTGGTCACCGCCTCGGGCAGCGGCCTCGATCCGCACATCTCGCCGGCCGCAGCGCGCTACCAGGTTGCGCGCGTGGCCAAGGCGCGCAACATGCCGCCCGAGGCCTTGGAGGCGCTCATCGCCGCGCACACCGAGCAACCCTGGCTCGGCTTCCTGGG
The DNA here is from genome assembly GCF_001591385.1 of Variovorax soli NBRC 106424. GTDB lineage: Bacteria > Pseudomonadota > Gammaproteobacteria > Burkholderiales > Burkholderiaceae_C > Variovorax > Variovorax soli. Next base: position 3,544 of record NZ_BCUU01000027.1, on the reverse strand, counting down.
CGAGGCGCGCGTGAACGTGCTGGAACTCAACATGGCGCTGAACGGACCGCCGTTGCTTTAGGCGTGGATTCGACTTGGGACTCGACCTGTATCGGATGTCCAAGAGCACTTTCATCGGAGGCCCAACCGGTAGGCGCAACGCCCTGTGATGAAATCGCGAGACAAAACAGGGAGTGAATCAAATGAGCCAGGAACATGCCGCCAGGACATGGCGGGCAGGCACGGGCCTGCTTCCCATCTGGGAGGCGAACCACGGTTGCCGGTGCGAAATCGAGGGCCTCGGCCTGTCCATGGCCAAGCCGCCGCCGACACCCGCCTTTCCCCCGCCGCCCCCTTCCGCACCCGCGCCTGTGGCGGCACGGTTGACCCGGGAGCAGAAGCAAGCGGCCAGGGATGCGCAGACCAAGAAGGACATCCTGGCCGTGATGGATGGGGTCGCCGCCTTTCACGCCTGGCTGAAACGGCCCGCGCCGCCAAAGGCAGCAACGACGACAGCGACGGCGACAACCTCACCCGCTCCTGCGCCGCAGCCGGCCGCGAAGGTGAAGCCATTTGATATCCAGGACATTCCGGCCACGATGCGCAAGCTGGGCATGCCCGTGTCGGCGGCGATGATGGAGAGGTGGTTCCAAGGGCAGTTGAACTACTCGCCAACTGAAAATGACGAATTCGAAGGGCTGAACCAGCACGGCCAACCCTATCCGCCGAGCATGATCGACAAGTCCATCGTCACCATGGACTGGGTGCTGAAGCACAAACGGGGGCGGATTGCGTTCGAGAACCTGACGGAGCAGAGCTACCACACCAAGGATCGCTGGAATGGCAAGCTGGAGGCATCGCCTCAACTCCATACGCACAGCGTGCTGCGGACCCGGAACGCACACGCAGAGTTGAGAAGGTTGCTCCTGCCCTATTGGCAACGTCAAGGAACCATCATCACCTGGCTGCTGTGCAACAGCGATATCGAGAAGCTGCATCGGGAGTTTCAGTTCCAGCGCATTCGGGTGGATGGAACCCTTCACCAAAAGATTGCCGAACAGCTTCGGGTGGAACTGACAAATCAAGGAATCCCGGATGACCTCACCGGCGCCCTGGGGGCTTTCAACCTCTATGCGGCCGTTTCCGAATTTCACATCGAACGGAGCTCAACGCGCATCACTGCGGTGATCACCGGGATTGCGGTGTACGTCAAGGACAGCTACACCTTCGCCACCGACCCCGACAAGCCGTCTCAGTATCTCGGACATTGGAACAAGAGATCCGTGGTGATCAGTCCGTCCGCTTCGATATTGAGCAAGCACCTGGACGCAGACTATCCGCTCGTGGTCGACAAGAAGCCCGTTCGCCCCGCGACGTTCCTGGAGGACATGATCTACTACCCCGTGCGAAATCGCTCGTTCAGAGACTGGCAGATGAAGCATCGGCAAGGTGGTGACTTCATTGCCTATTCCAACGTTCGCTGGGTGAATCTAAACACCCCAATCCGAGTGCAGCTATGAAGACCAGCACGTTCGTCGGTGGTGTACTGGCAGTGATAGCCGGACTTTGGACCGCGTTCTTCTATGTGGACGGTGTCTTGGATCGCCGTTGGATCATTCAGCACAACGCCTTCAAGACATTCACCTCGCCCGATGGGCGATATCGCCTCGAGCACGCAGTCACTTCGCCGGATTTCCACTGGATGCGTCTGTACCGCAACGGCGACAGCGAGGTCATCGCGGACCGCCGCTTCCGGGATGACCCTCCATTTCGAATCAACTGGTACGAGGACAGCGTCAACGTTGGTGGGGCCGACGAGTCGACCATCTCGCTTCCCCCCCATTGGTGGGAACGTTGGACCGCCAAACTGCCTTAGAAGTGATCGACTACCCGTGCGAAATCGCTCCTTCAGAGACTGGCAGATCAAGCACCAGCAAGGCGGCGACTTCATCGCCAATTCCGACGTTCGCTGGGTGAATTTGAACACCCCGATCCGAGTGCAGCTATGAAGACCAGCACGCTCATCGGCGGTGTGCTAGCGGCAATCGCTGTGCTTTGTGCAGTGTTCTTCTATGCGGACGGCGTATCGAACCGCCGTTGGATCATTGAGCACAACGCCTTCAGAACATTTGTGTCCCCAGACGGGCAATATCGAATCGAGTACGCCGCAACATCAACCGACTTCAACTGGATGCGCCTGTACCACACCAGCGACAACGAAGTCATCGCAGACCGACGCTTCTGGGGCGAACCCCCATACAAGATCAACTGGTACGAAATGAGAGTCAACGTGGGTGGAGACGATGAGGCGACCATCTCCCTTCCCCCGCATTGGTGGGAGCGCTGGACAGCCAAACTGCCTTAGCCTTCGCAGCCTGATGCCCGAAATCACCCGACCCGACCCCGACGAGCTGCTTGCCCGGATGCGCGCGCAGGAAGCGCGCGCGCAGCGGGGCAAGCTGCGCATCTACTTCGGGGCCAATGCGGGCGTCGGCAAGACCTGGGCCATGCTCAGCGCCGCGCAGCGCGAGCGGCAGGCGGGGCGTGACGTGGTCATCGGCGTGGTCGAGACGCACGGGCGCGCCGACACCGCGGCGCTGGTCGCCGGCCTGGAGCAGCTGCCGCGCCGGGCCATGCCCTATCGCGGCCGGATGCTGTACGAGTTCGACCTCGACGCCGCGCTCGCGCGCAAGCCCGAGGTCATCCTGGTCGACGAGCTGGCGCATTCCAATGTGGAGGGCTCGCGCCATGCCAAGCGCTGGCAGGACATCGAGGAGCTGCGCGCCGCGGGCGTGGAGGTATGGACGGCGCTGAATGTGCAGCACCTCGAAAGCCTCAACGGCACCGTCGGCGCCATCACCGGCGTGCGCGTGCACGAGACCGTGCCCGACGCCGTGCTCGACGAGGCAGAAGAGGTCGTGCTGGTCGATGCCACGCCCGACGAGATCACCGCGCGGCTGGCGGCCGGCAAGGTCTACCTGCCGCAGCAGGCGCAGCAGGCCGCGCAGAACTTCTTTCGCAAGGGCAACCTCATCGCGCTGCGCGAGATCGCCCTGCGCCGCACCGCCGAGCATGTGGAAGACGACGTGCGCGGCTGGCGGGTGGAGCAGTCCGTCAGCCGCAGCGGCGGCGCGGCCGGCGAGCCCATGGCGGCCTGGCACACCTCGGGCGCGATCCTGGCCTGCGTCGGACCGCATCCGGAGGCCGCCGCACAGACGGTGCGCACCGCCGCGCGCCTGGCCGGGCAGCTCAATGTGGACTGGCACGCGGCCTATGTGGAAACGCCGCTGCTGCAGCGCCTGCCGGCTGCCGAGCGCGACCGCATCCTGGCCGTGCTGGCGCTGGCTGAGGAACTGGGCGCATCAACCAGCGTGCTCACGGGCGACCAGGTTGCGCCGGCGCTCGCCGCGCAGGCTCGGCGGCTGAACTGCGCGACCGTGGTGCTCGGTCGCCCGCGCGAGCGGCAGGGCTGGCGCCGCTGGCGGCCGTCGGCCCATGGGCATGTTGCGCAGCAGCTGGCGCGGCTGTCGCCCTCGCTGGACATCGTCAGCGCCGGCGCGGCGGG
>NZ_BCUU01000026.1 GCF_001591385.1 Variovorax soli NBRC 106424 | reverse complement strand
TGGCGGCGCCCGCAGCGACTTCGCCGGCCCCCGCCGGTGCGGTCGCGGTGGGCACGGTGGTGACGGCGCTGCCCGCGGGCTGCGCGTTGACCACGCTCAACGGCGTCCAGTACCACCGCTGCGGAAGCACCTACTACCGGGCGGCGATCAACGGCGCGAATCTCGTCTACGTCGTCCAGCAGCCGTAGGGCCATGTCTTCGGTGCATCGCCCGCCGCCGCCGCAATTGCAGTCCAACCCACCTGAAACCTCACGAGGAGATCTTCCATGCCGTTCTTCCGAAACCTGCGCATTGTTCTGAGTGGCTTGCTGGCCGTGCTGGTCGCGGCCTGCGCTGCACCGGGCGCCCAACCCGGCTCGATGGAGGTGCGGCAGGGAACCATCGAGCAGATCACGCCGGTGCAGCTGGCGAGCTCGCACCACACCGGCGTTGGTGCGGTCATCGGAGGCGTCGCGGGCCTGGGCGTGGGCAGCCTCATCGGCGGCGGTACGGGCCGCGACGTGGCCATGGTGCTGGGCACCGTCGGTGGCGCTCTGGCCGGCAACGAGGTCCAGAAGAAGTACGACAAGCCGGTGCCCGGGCAGCAGGTCATCGTGCGCACCGGCGGCGGTGTGCTGGTGGCGGTCACGCAGCCTGTGGCCGAAGGCCTGCGCGTGGGCCAGCGCGTCTACATCGAGGGCAACGGCGAGGGCGCACGCGTCAGGCCGCAGTAGCGGGGCATGGGTGCCTGATAGGCACCCATAAGAAAAATCACGGCTTCATCGCCTGGACGGCATGAAGCGGGGCGTATCGATCGTCTTGGGTCAAGGAGGGGTTCATGAAAAATCAGGCTTATCAATTCAAGCTGTCGAAGTCGGCAGTCGCGGCGGCCAGTCTCGGCATCTTCGTGTCGGGCTTTGCGGTGGCCCAGGTGAAGAATCCGGACAAGGAAGCCTATTTCGGGCAGACCCACCAGCACACGAGCTGGTCGCTGGATGCCTACATCCTGGGCAACACCGTGGCGGGTCCGGCCGAGTCCTATCAGTTCGCGATGGGGCAGGCTATCAAGCATCCGGCGGGCTTCATGGTCAAGCTCAAGCGCCCCCTCGATTTCCATGGCGTCACGGACCATGCGGAGTACGTGGGCATGCTCAGCCTCGCCAACGACCCGAAATCGCCGGTGAGCAAGCTGCCCATCGCCAGCCAGCTGAAGGTACGCGAGCCCAGCGACGTGATCCGGATCTTCCAATGGATGGCCGGCAGCCTTGCCAAGGGAGAGAAGATCGAATCGCTTCTGCAGCCGGAGCTGGTCAACGAGGTTTGGCGCAACAACACGGCCATTGCCAACCAGTACTACAAGCCAGGCAAGTTCACGACCTTCTGCTCGTACGAGTGGACGTCGATGCCGGGCAACCAGAACATGCACCGCAACGTGTTCTTCAAGGATTGCGGCAAGCTGCCGGCCGCGCCGTTCTCCGCCATCGACTCCGACAAGCCCGAGGACCTCTGGACCTGGCTGGAGGGGCAGCGCAAGCTGGGCAACGAGGCGCTGGCGATCTCCCACAACGCCAATCTCTCGAATGGCTTGATGTTCCCCGTGGATGTGGACAGCAAGGGCCGCCCGATCGATGCGGCATGGGCGCAGCAGCGCATGGCCAACGAACCGCTCACCGAGATCAAGCAGGTCAAGGGCCAGTCGGAGACGGCTCCAGGACTCTCGCCCAACGACGAGTTCGCCAACTTCGAGGTCATGAACTACCTCATCGGCCTGGACAACAGCTTCTCGAAGCTGCAGGGCAGCTACATCCGCGAGGCCTACCAGAACGGCCTGGCGCTTCAGGACACCCGGGGCTTCAATCCCTACAAGATGGGCGTCGTCGGTGCCGGCGACTCGCACAACTCGGCGACGAACTACTCCCAGTCGAACTATTTCGGCGATCACGGCGAGACGGATGCGACGCCCGAAAAGCGGCTTGCGGGCACGGTGGCCTCGGGAATGAACATCCTGCAGACCGGCACCTCGGGGCTGGCCGGCGTGTGGGCCGAGGAGAACACGCGCGAGGCGCTGTTTTCCGCCATGCAGCGCAAGGAAGTGTTCGGCACCAGCGGCGTGCGCATCAAGGTGCGCATGTTCGGCGGGTGGGACTATCCGTCCGATGTGCTGCGCTCGCGCGAGTGGGTCAAGGTCGGCTATGCACGCGGCGTTCCCATGGGTGGGGACTTGCCGAGCATGGATGGGAAGGCGCCGCGATTCATCGTGCAGGCGGTCAAGGACCCGGACGACGGCAACCTCGACCGCATCCAGATCGTCAAGGGCTGGACCAGGAACGGGCAGATCTTCGAGAAGATCTACGACGTGGCGTGGTCCGGCAATCGAAAGATCGACGCCGCCACGGGCAAGCTGCCGCCGGTGGGAAGCACCGTCAACATCGAGAAGGCCACCTACACCAACACCATCGGCGCGGTCGAGCTCAAGACGGTGTGGACCGATCCGGAGTTCGATCCCTCGCTCAATGCCTTCTACTACGCACGGGTGCTGCAGATCCCGACTCCCCGGTGGAGCACCTACGACGCCAAGAAGCTGGGCATTGTCCCGCCGAGCGATGTGGCGCCGGCGGTCCAGGAGCGCGCCTGGACCACGCCCATCTGGTACAGCCCGACCGAGGCGGCCCGCAAGCGTGCGGCGGCCGGCCTGAAGGTCGCCGACCTGCGCCAGCAGGGGGCGGTCGCGCTCACCGATGCACAGCTGAAGGATCTGTTCGTCGGCAAGACGGCCAAGGTGGTCAACACGGTGGACGGAAGAAAGTTCGACATCCTCTACGGCAACGACAAGCGCCGGATCGTGAGCTCCATGCCGGGCAGGCAGGCCGAATTGCCCAGCCCGTCGGAGGGTGCGAACTACGTGGTCCAGGACGGAAAGCTGGTCTCGACGATCGACGGCAGTCCGTTCGAGGTGTCGGTGTTCAAGCTGGGCGACAAGTACATCGGGGCCCGCAGCAACGAGTTCGGCTTTGCCAACTACGAGGTGACCCCGGCGCAAGCGCAGCAGGCCGGACGCTGAAGGATGCAGACGGGTCCCAACGATTCGCCTCGCCTTGCCGGACGGCTGCTGCGCGAGCCGCTGCTTCACTTCCTGCTGGCAGGCGCAGTGCTGTTCGTCGTCTACGCGATCTTGAGTCCTGCGCCGAAGGAGGACGTGCGTTCGGGCGAGATCGTGATCACCGAGGAAGACCTGGCGCAGCTGGCCATCGGATGGCGTGCCCAGGGCCGCGCGGCGCCCTCGCCCGCGCAGCTGCACGGCCTCGTGGAGGCCCGGGTGCGCGAGGAGGTGCTGTACCGCGAGGCGCTGGACATGGGCATGGACAAGGACGACACGATCATCCGGCGCCGCCTGGCGCAAAAGATGGAGTTCCTCACGGAAGATGCGTCGCGCATCGCCGATCCGGCGCCGCAGGTGCTGCGGGACTGGTACACGACGCGGGTGGATGAGTTTGCGCAGGCGCCCAGGATGACCTTGCGCCACGTCTATTTTTCTCCCGACCTGCGCGGCGACCGGGCCCGGGCCGCGGCCGCCGCCGCCTTGCGGCAGCTGGAGCCCGCCGGCATCGATGCCAGGACGGAGTCGATCGGCGACCCGTTCATGTACCAGACGCGCTATCCGGACCGTTCGCCGGAGCAACTGGCTGCCGTCTTCGGCCCGGCATTCGCCGAAGCCGTCGTCGCCATGCCCACGCAACGCTGGGTCGGCCCGGTGCAGTCGGGCTATGGCTGGCACCTGGTGTATCTCGAGGAAGTGCTCCCCGGACGCACGCCGGCATTCGAGGAGGTCGAGGAAGCCGCCAGGCAGGCCTGGATCGCCGAACAGCGCGCCATCGGCAAGCAGAAGGCCTTCGAGGCCATGCGGGCGCGCTACAAGGTCGTGCTGCCGTCCGCGGAAGCGGTCGCCAATGCGGTCGCGGTCCAGCCCGGGGTGCGCAAGTGATGCCCGGCGCCTGGCGGTGGGCTCGCGGCGCCATGCTGCTCGGCATGCTGCTGCTGACCATGCTGTGCACGGCCGTGCGGGCGCACGAAGTGCGGCCCGCCTATCTGGAAATCCGGGAGATGGCGTCCGAGCGCTACGACCTGCTGTGGCGCACGCCTGTCCTGGCCGGCCAGCGCCTGCCGATCCTCCTGAGGCTTCCGCCCGAGGCTCGCAACCTGGTCGAGCCGTTCGAGCGCGACCTGAACGATTCCATCGTCGAGAGACGGACCGTGCAGGTGGCCGGAGGCCTGGCCGGCAAGCGGATCGAGTTCGTCGGGCTGCAGGCGACCATCACGGATGTTCTGGTGCGCGTCCAGGGACCCGACGGCAGGACGACGGCCACCATGCTGATCCGGCCTTCTCAGGCCGGGGTGGAAGTGCCTTCGCAGCCCGATCCGCTCGCGGTGGCCGGCGCCTACCTCAAGCACGGCGTGGAGCACATCCTCGGCGGCTACGACCACCTCCTGTTCGTCCTTGCCCTGATTCTTCTTGTGCGCAACGTTCGCACGCTGCTGCTCACGGTAACGGCATTCACCGTGGCGCACTCCATCACGCTGGCCCTGGCGACGCTGGGCCTGCTGCATGTTCCGTCGGCTCCGACCGAAGCCACCATTGCCTTGAGCATCCTGCTGCTGGCTTGCGAAGTCGTGCGAATGGAGCGCGGCGAGTCCAGCCTGACGGCAAGGTATCCCTGGTCGGTGGCCTTCTTGTTCGGACTGTTGCACGGACTGGGTTTCGCAGGGGCATTGGCCGGCATCGGTCTGCCGGCCAATGACGTTCCGCTGGCGCTGTTCGCCTTCAACATGGGTGTCGAACTCGGTCAACTCGCATTCATCGCAGCGGTCCTGGTCGTCGGCTGGCTGTTGACCCATGCGCTGCAGCGCTACCTGGCATCAGGAAGGCGTTACGTTTCGGTAGTTGCCTGCGGAATCGGCTGCATGTCGGCATTCTGGTTTTTCGAGCGGCTGGCAGCATTCTGATCATCATCTACGTCGGCTCCGCAGCGCAAGCCGCCGACAGGGGGCGGTGTGGTCTTGCTGCCTCGTGCCCCACAGCGGTACTTCAGGACGTGCGATTCGCGCCCGCCGCCATTCAGCCGGCCCAGGCGAAGGGCGCGAAGTGGCCGTTGCGCGTGCCGGTCGAGTCGTTCCACTGAATGCCGAAGACGTTGAACAGGCTGCGCGTCGCCTTGGCCAGCGAGAGCCGGCTGTTCACCGGATGTGCGGTGTTGTCCACGCCGATCGCCTGGCCGGGCGCGCTGGCGCTGGGGAGGCCTTCGCAGGCCTGGTCCACCAGGTCGCCTGCACGCACTGTCCGGTTCAGGCCGTCCACATCGAACTGGATCGGCCGGCGCTCGATGCCTGCGACCTTGCCGACCAGCGGCGCCAGTGCCGCCATGGGACCGCCGACCGCGCCGGTGGCGATGGCGCTGATCGCCTCGACCTGCGCGTCGCTGGCGCGCTCGTCGATGATCAACCCGACGGTGATGTTGCCCGCGCCCATCGCGCCGGGCGCATGCATCATCACGATGAAGCTCAGGCCGTCGAGCGGCACGCCGTCCTTGTGCCCCTTGTCGATGCGCAGTGTCACCGCCGCCTTGCAGTCGCCCTCGGTCGGGGTGGCCGCCAGGTTGGAAGTGATGCACGGACAGAGCAGCGTGCAGTTGCAGGTTTCCATGTATTCGCCGCTGATCTGCCAGGTCGCCATGACTGCTCCTTCGTGCGGGTGAACATGCGGCCGGCCTGTCCGGGCAAAACCGGCTGCTCGAACCGATGGAAAGGCGTCACGTTACGCCCAATCAAGGGTGCGCGCAATTGCAGTGCCTGCGACGAATCCGGGGGCTAGTGCGATTGACAAGCAGCGCCGCGCCGCTCATCGTGGCCCGATGCCGTCGAAGGCAGCCGCACTGTGGTTGGGGTTCGCCGTGCTGGGGTGGGCCGGCCTGGCCTGGCTCGCTTTCGACATGGGCCATCCGCTGGCGCAGCTGATCATGCCGATGTCGCCGCAGTGGAGTGCGGCCAACCTGCTGGCCATCGTCGCGATGTGGGCGGTGATGATGGCCGCGATGATGCTGCCGTCGGCGCTGCCGATGGTGCAGGCATTCGTCGCGCTGTGCCGGCGCAACGGGCAGCGCGCTCGCTCGCGCCAGTTCGTCGGCGCCTACTTGCTGGTGTGGTGGCTCTTCAGCGTCGCGGCGACCGCGGCGCAGTGGCTGCTTCAGGCCGCCGGCTGGGTGGATCCGATGATCGTCAGCACCTCGGCGATGCTGTCGGGCGCACTGCTGCTGGTGGCTGGCGCGTATCAGTTCTCGCCGCTCAAGCGCATCTGCCTGGCGCGCTGCCGCACGCCGATGGGCTTTCTCGTCGGCGAATGGCGCGGCGGGCGCTTCGGCGGCTTCGCCATGGGTTGGCGCCACGGACTGTTCTGCCTGGGCTGCTGCTGGGCGCTGATGGCGCTGCTGTTCGTCGGCGGGGTGATGAACCTGGCGTGGATCGCGGCGCTGTCGATCGCCGTCGCCGTCGAGAAGCTCGCGCCGCGCGGCGAACGCATCGCGACGCTTCTCGGCCTGGCCTTGCTGGGTGCCGGCGCCTGGCGGCTTCTGCCGCTGCTGCTGGGCTGATCAGACTTCGAGCGCAGCTCGCATCGCGTGGACTCAGCCCGGATCAGGCCCGAGAAAGAACTCCACCGCCCGCCCCACCACCCACGGCACGATCACATGGTCCCCATCGAAGGGCTGCAGCGTCAGGTCGTACCCGCTTTCCAGCATGCGCCGCGCATTCGTGTGCGCGCTGGTCTCGATGGGCAGCTGGCTGTCGCTGCGCCCGTGCGCGAGAAACACCTTGGGCGTTCCGGCCTGCGTGAAGGTGTTCATGAAGCCCGCCGACAGGCCGATCACGTGGCTCGCCACGTCGCCGTTGGTCAGCCCCAGCGACAGCGCGTAGCTGCCGCCGTCGGAAAAGCCGGCGAATGCCAGGCGCGCCGGGTCGAGCGGGAAGTGCTCGGCCACCCGCGACAACGCCGCATCCAGCCGCTCCAGGTCGGGGCCATGGCCGCCGATGACGATGTCCCAGGTGGGGTACATCGACTGCGGCGCCAGCAGCAGGAAGCGCCGGGCGCGCGCATGCGCCACGAAATGCGGCAGCACGCGGTTGGCCTCGCCGCCCGCGCCGTGGAACATGACCAGCAGCGGCACCGGCGCATCGACGTTCAGGCCCTCGGGCACCACCAGCACGGCCTCGCGCCCCTCGGCGAAGGACAGGCCGTGGCGCCCGGGCGGCAGCGGCGCGCCCGCAGGCGCGGCGCCGGGCCGGAAGTTCATGCGGCCGGTGAGGGCGCCGCCGAGCAGGCTGGGGTCGATCACGATGCGGCTCCTCTTTCTTCTTCATCAACAGGCGACGGCGACGGCGTGCAAGCCAGGCCCCGGAACACCGCGCACTGCGCGAACGCGCGGGCCGTCAGCGGCAGCCCCATGCGGCGGCAGTACTTGCTCGTGAGCTTGAGCAGCTCCTTGATGTCGCGGCCGCTGGCCTCGGCATAGTCCGCCACCAGGGTGTCGATCAGCGCCTCGGGCAGGTCCACGCCCAGCTGGGCCGACAGCAGGACCCACAGGCGGCGCGCGTCGGCGGGGCCCGGCGGCTGGTAGTCGATCACCGCGATGCAGCGCGACAGGATGGCCTCGTCGATATCGCCGGAGCGGTTGGTGGTCATGAACAGGAGGCCGCTGAAGTACTCCAGCGTGCGCAGGAACTCCGCGACGATGGCGTTGTGCTGCAGGTCGTTGCCGCGCCGGCGGATGTAGACGTCGGCCTCGTCCAGCAGCAGCACGCAGTCCCAGCGCGCGGCGCGCTGCAGGATCTGCGTCAGGCTGGCCTCCACCGAGCCGGCCGTGACGCCCAGCTGGCCCGAATGCACGCGGTACAGGGGCTTGCCCACCACCTCGGCATAGACCTCGGCCGTGAGCGTCTTGCCCAGCCCCGGCGCCCCCTTGCACAGGATGGTGGTGCCGCCGGACTTGCCGGGCACCACGTCTTCCATGAGGAAGCAGCGGTCGGCTGTCAGGATGTCGATCAGGTCGCGGTGCGCCTGCGGCAGCACCAGCCGCTCGCGCAGGGCGGGCTGGTACTTGTATTCGTCCACATGCTGCACATGGGCCCAGATGCTGCGGTGCCAGTCCAGGTGGAAGAGATGGAGGTAGCAGTGCTGCGGAATGCGGTCGAAGCCGCGGCCAATGCCGCACTCGCGCCAGTACTGCGGATCGGCCGCCATGTCGAAGCGGCGGTGCAGCAGCTCTTCGTCGTTCACGCAGCGGGCCGTGGCGCCGGCCGGCAGCCGGTGGAATGTCATGTCGTCGCGCGGGCCTTCGCCGGGCGTCCAGGCGCTGCCGCTCACGGTGAACTGGGCGCCGTACTGCGGCTGCAGGCGGGTGAAGCAGGCCAGCTGGTGCTCGTACTCGCGCTTGAATTCGGCGCATTCCTTGTGAAAGCCCTGGGCGGCGAACATGCCGGCCAGGGTGCGGCCGGCCAGGTCTTCGGCATAGAAGCTCAGGCCCCAGGTCATGCCGGCAAATCGCAGGCGCGGGTCCGTGGGCGCCTCGCGGCCCGCCGCGCGCAGCGTGTTGGCCAGCAGCCCCACCAGCACATAGGCCTCGCCATCGGCCGGCTTCACCAGCCGCACCGAATGAACCAGCCAGGCCAGCAGCACGCCGTCGCGCCCGCGCTGGTACAGCCAGCCGTCGATCAGGTCGCGCCCGAGCCACTCGACCAACGCCGGCACCATCAGCTCCAGGCTGGCGATGGGGCGCACCGGCGCCGGTTCGCCGTTGAGGTTGTCCAGCGCCAGCAGCTGGAACACCAGGTCGCGCGCGCCGGCGGAGCGGCTCAGCTGGTAGAGCAGGTTGAGCGAGTGGCCGTCGAAATGGTGGCTGGACACCACCCGGGTCCCGGTGCCGGCGCCTTGCCCGCCCAGCTGCAGGCCCAGCGGCGACTGCGCGCCCACCTGCCCCTGCAGCGTGACGGCGAGCAGTTCCGGTATCTCGAGTTCCATTGCGTCTCCTCCAAGCAACCCTCGACCATAGACAGGCGCATGGCTTTGCGCGCTTGACCTGGGTCAAGCTTCGGGAAGGATGTGGGAAAGCGCGGCGCCGGAACCTGGGCACCCTGCGCTTTGTGCGGGATGGAGCTAGCGGCGGCCGCCGTAGCGTCCCCATCCGCCTGCGCCACGGCCTGCGTAGCCGCGGCCATGCCCGCCGTGGTAGGGGCGGCCATAGTAGGGATAGCGGCCCCAGCCGCCACGGCCCCAGCAGCAGCCGTAGCCATAGCCCCCGCTGATATAGAGGGACGATGACACGTAGGGGTAGTAGCCATACGGATAGCCGTAGCCATACGCGTACGGATAGCCATAGCTGTATCCGTAGGGATAGCCGTAGCCGGCGACGTAGTAGCCGTCGTACGGCACCGCGACGCAGCCCCCAAGCGCGAGCAGGCCGGCCAGGGCCAGCGCGGCAGCAGGAAGACGCAGGACTTTCATGGCGGACCTCCTTCGGCATGTGGCGGCGGGCGCTTTCGCAGCACGTCCAGCAGCGGCCCGACGATGTCCAGCGGCAGCGGAAAGACGATGGTCGAGTTCTTGTCGGCCGCGATCACCGTGAGCGTTTCCAGGTAGCGCAGCTGCAGCGCCTGCGGCTCGCGCGCGAGCACCTGCGCCGCCTGGGCGAGCTTCTCGGAGGCCTGCAGTTCGCCTTCGGCATGGATCACCTTGGCGCGCCGCTCGCGCTCGGCTTCGGCCTGGCGCGCAATGGCGCGGATCATGGAGTCGTTCAGGTCCACGTGCTTGATCTCGACGTTGGTCACCTTGATGCCCCAGGCGTCGGTCTGGCTGTCCAGGATCTTCTGCAGGTCGAGGTTGAGCCGCTCGCGCTCGGACAGCATCTCGTCCAGCGTGTGCTTGCCCAGCACCGCGCGCAGCGTGGTCTGCGCCAGCTGGCTGGTCGCGGCCAGGTAGTGCTCCACCTGGATGACGGCCCGCTCCGGGTCGATCACCTTGAAGTACAGCACCGCATTGACCTTGAGCGTGACGTTGTCGCGCGAGATCACGTCCTGCGACGGCACGTCCAGCGTCACCACGCGCAGGTCGATGCGCACCATCTGCTGGATGCCCGGAATGAGGATCACCAGGCCCGGCCCCTTCACGCGCCAGAAGCGGCCCAGCTGGAACACCACGCCGCGCTCGTATTCGCGCAGGATGCGCAGCGAACTGGCGGCCAGCAGCACCAGCAGCAAAAGGAGCAGGGGCGGGGCGATCAGGTAGGTCATGGTGCGCTCGCGGGTTGTTGTTGCTGTTGTTGTGGTGGCGAAGGCGCGGGCGCGCCGGCGATGGGATGCACCTCCAGGCGCAGGCCTTCGATGCGCGCGACCTGCACGAGCTGGCCCGGCGCCAGCGGCTGCGCAGCGCGGATGCGCCAGCGTTCGCCGTTCAGCAGGGCCCAGCCTTCGCCTTCACCGCCGTCGAACTCGATGACCATGGCCTGCGTGCCGAGCAGGTGCGGTGCGCCGCTCACCACCGGCCGCGCGTGCGCCTTGATGGCCATGCGGATCAGCACGACCAGGGCCAGGGCGAAAAGCGCTGCCAGCGTCGCCACGAAAGGCAGCGGCACGCCGAAGCCGGGCAGTTCGCTGTCGACCAGCAGCAGCGCGCCGAACACGAAGGCGGCAATGCCGCCCAGGCCCAGGGCGCCGTAGCTGGGCACGAAAGCCTCCGCCACGAAGAAGGCGATGCCCAGCAGGATCAGCGCCAGGCCGGTGTAGTTGATCGGCAGCATCTGCAGCCCCCACAAGGCCAGCAGCAGGCTGACGCCGCCGATCACGCCCGGCGCGACGAAGCCGGGGTTCATGAACTCGAACACCAGGCCGTAGATGCCCACCATCATCAACAGCAGCGCCAGGCTCGGGTCGCTCAGCACGCCCAGCAGCCGGTCGCGCCAGCTGGGCTCCACCACCAGCACCGGGGCCCGGGCGGTGGCCAGCTTCACGACGGGTTCCTCCGGCTTGCCGGCGCCGCCCAGGCGGACTTCGCGGCCGTCCAACTGGCGCAGCAGGTCGGCGCGGTCGGACGCCACCAGGTCGACGACATGGCGTTCCAGCGCTTCGGCGGCCGCCAGGCTGGCGGATTCCTTCACCGCCTGGTCGGCCCAGGCCGTGTCGCGGCCGCGCAGCTGCGCCAGGCTGCGCAGGTAGGCGCTGGCGTCCTGCACGCGCTTGGCGCTCATCGTGTCCTGCGATTTGTCGGCGGTGCTGTCCTTTTCGGGCTTCGCGTCCTTGCCTTCCTTCGGCTCCCTGGGTTCCTTCTCCGGCCCGATGCCGGGCATGCCGATGGCGACCGGCGTGGCGGCCCCGACGTTGGTGGCCGGCGCCATCGCCGCGACATGGCAGGCATAGAGGATGTAGGTGCCGGCACTGGCCGCGCGCGCGCCCGGCGGGGCCACGTAGCCGGCCACCGGCACCGGCGAGGCCAGGATGGCCTGCACGATGCCGCGCATCGAGGTGTCCAGGCCGCCGGGCGTGTTCATCTCCAGCACCACCAGGGCGGCCCGTTCGCGCGCGGCGCGCTCCAGGGTGCGCTGCACCCGGTCCATGGCGACAGGGCCGATGGCGCCGTCGATCTGCAGGACCAGCACCGGGCCTGGGTGCGGCTGCTTCTGCTCCTGTGGCGGCACAGCCGCGCCCGATGGCAGCCGCAGCGCCAGCATCATCATCATCAGGAGCGCGCCCAGGAAGCACAAACGGATCGAGATCGTCGTCGTCACGGCAGCCTCCGCGGCCAGCCTACACCTGCTGCAGCCGCGGCGCTGCCCGGGCCGGGATTCCGCAGTCGTGGCAGGTGTTTCGCCGGGCTTGCCTGGCCGATCGGCTCGCGGTTAGGCTCGCCGTGGCATGTCATCGGGCCGTCACATTCCATCGACGCGACTCGTCGTCCAGGCGGACGCGCGGGTGCTGTCGTGGTGGCGCACGCTTTGCCTGCTGGCGGTGCTGAACGTCTGCCTCTGGCTGGCGGTGCATGCCGGCCTGCCCTGGGTGCAGAAGGCGGCATGGGCCATTCCGGTGTTCATGGTGGTGGCCCAGGGCTTTTGCTGGCACAGCGTGCTCACGCTCAACCACATCACCCAGGCCGTCGAGTCCTCGCTGTGGGCTGCCGGCTTTTCGTGGATGGCCGCGCTGCTGGGCGTCATCGCGCTGGACAGCACCGGCTGGGTGAGGTCGCTGGCCGTCTTCGGCATCCTGGGCTCGATGGCCTTCGTGGCCTATGTCGCGGGCGTGGACGTGCCGATGTACTGGCGCCGCTACCAGCATGGCCGCGCCCGCGGGCAGGCCTACATGCGGCTGGACCAGGGCGCGCGCGACGCCTGGCACCGCCGCGTGCCCAGCGGCAGTTGGGCGGCATGGAAGGCCGATGCGCTGTGGCTCACGCCCTACTTCAGCGTGGGCGTCTGGATCAGCATCGCCATGGTGTGCGTTCCCGGCGCCTGAAGCGCCTTGGAGAGGGGCGGGCGGCCCCATGCCGGGGTTACCGCCGCGCGAACAAGGGCTGCTCGAAATGCGCAACGCGCGTGCTGCGCCCGGCGATGCAGACCTCCCGGAACTGATAGAGGAAGGCCGCCGTCGGCGCGGCGATCCATGTGTGGCCCACGGGCATGCGCAACACAGGGTGTTCGCTGTCTTCGATCGCATCGAGCAGCGGCGCGTCCGCGCGCATGAACTCGCGCACCGGGATGCGATGGATGCTGGCGACTTCGTCGGCGTTGGGCACGAGCCCCTCGGCCCGGCCTGCCCACACGACCACGGGCGTGATGGCGTAGCCGGAGCGGGTGACGAAATCGTCCAGCCGGCCGAGGATGGCGCTGTCCGGCAGGCGCAGGCCGACTTCCTCGTGCAGTTCGCGCAAGGCGGCTTCTTCCGGCGATTCGCGAGGGTCGATGCCGCCGCCCGGGAGCGCCCATTGGCCGGGATGGTTGCGCAGCAGGGCCGAGCGCCGCGTCAGCAGCACCGCCGCGCTGGGGCTCCAGGCGGCGGGGGCATCGATGCCGGGGAGCATGGCGCCCGTGCCTTCCTCGATGAGTGCGAAGGCCACGGCAGCCCGCCGCGAATCGAGGGCACTGAGGCCGCGCTGCTCGAAGGCTGCCAGCCTGCCGGCGACCCGTTCACGCAGTGTGTCGTCGAGTTTCATGTTGGCGCATTTCACTACGTTATTTGCCACGGCGTTGCAGATGCACGCCCGCCTGCTGCCGGCGGCCCGAAGGAAACGGCCGGTCGAACGGAACTCCGGCCGGTTTCGGGAGTCCGACGCTCACAAGGTTCTCCAAGGTCGACCACCGACCTCTTGCCCCGACTGGAAACAGCCGGGGTTTTTTCTGGGGCCGACACGGCGACAATGGCGGAATGGCTACCGCAAGGTCCTTCGAGACCGCCGACTACAAGCTCTTTCCCTCGCCGCGCAACGTGCACCGGGTGGTGTTCGAACACCAGGTGTTCGTGCCGCAGCCCTACGCGCTGATCGACCTCCCCAGCTACGACCTGAGCGGGCGCTACAGCCTGTTCGCCGCCTGCCGGCTGTCCGACGGCAAGATGGGCCAGCTCGTGACCCTGGAGCAGGCGGACGACGTGGCCAGGTTCAACGCACGCTTCGTTCCGGACTGATCTGCTGGCGGTCCGCGCAAGGCGGGGCCACCCCGCCGTGGTGCAGACGACAACCTTGGAGGAGAACCCATGAGTCTTCATCGCCAGTTGCAGCAGCGCGCCGCCGAAGGCAGGCCCATCCGGGTCGGCCTGATCGGCGCCGGCAAGTTCGGCTCCATGTACCTGGCCCAGGTGCCGCGCACGCCCGGCGTGCACCTGGCCGCCATTGCGGACCTTTCGCCGGACAGCGCCCGGGCCAACCTGGCGCGGGTGGGTTGGCCCGCCGAGCGCACCCAGGCGCGCACCATCGACGAGGCCTTGAAGACCGGCGCCACCCATGTGGGCAGCGACTGGCAGGCGCTGGTGCGGCATCCGGCCATCGACGTGGTGGTGGAATGCACCGGCCACCCCATCTCGGCGGTGGACCATTGCCTGGAAGCCTTCGGCCACGGCAAGCATGTGGTCAACGTGACGGTGGAAGCCGACGCCTTCTGCGGCCCGCTGCTGGCGCGCAAGGCGGCCGAGGCCGGCGTGGTGTACTCGCTCGCCTTCGGCGACCAGCCGGCGCTGATCTGCGACCTGGTCGACTGGGCGCGCACCTGCGGCTTCCCGGTGGTGGCGGCCGGCCGCGGCCACAAGTGGCTGCCGCATTTCTGCGAGTCGACGCCCGAGACGGTGTGGGGCTACTACGGGCTCACGCCCGAGCAGGCCGAGCGCGGCGGCCTCAACCCGAAGATGTTCAACAGCTTTCTCGACGGCTCCAAGCCCTCGATCGAAAGCACGGCGGTGGCCAATGCCACGGGCCTCACGGTGCCCGGCAACGGCCTGCTGTACCCGCCGGCCAGCATCGCCGACATCCCGTACGTGACGCGGCCGAGGAGCGAGGGCGGCGTGCTGGAGCGCAAGGGCATGGTCGAGGTGGTCTCCTCGCTCGAGGCGGACGGCCGCGCGATCCCGTACGACATCCGCATGGGCGTGTGGGTCACGGTCGAGGCGGAAACGGAATACATCAAGAACTGCTTCGAGGAATACAACGCCCACACCGACCCGAGCGGGCGCTACTTCACGCTCTACAAGCGCTGGCACCTGATCGGGCTGGAGGTGGGCCTGTCGGTGGCCAGCGTCGCGCTGCGCCGCGAGGCCACCGGCGTGGCCACCTGCTGGAACGCCGACGTGGTGGCCACCGCCAAGCGCGACCTGCAGCCCGGCGAAGTGCTGGACGGCGAGGGCGGCTACACGGTCTGGGGCAAGCTGCTGCCGGCTGAAACGTCCGTGCGCATGGGCGGCGTGCCGCTGGGCCTGGCGCACGGCATCCCGCTCGTGCGGCCGGTGAAGAAGGGCCAGAGCCTGACCTGGAGCGACGTGGCCATGGACACGTCCACCCGCGCCTACAGGCTGCGCCAGGAACTGGAGAAGCTGCAGGCGCCGGTGCCGGCGCGCTGACCGCACAGCGGCGCTGCGGTCATCGGGACATCATCGCGGGAGCAGAACGGGCCGCCTCGCGGCGCAGGCAGGCCAGCGTGCGCCGCAGATGGCCTGCAAAGTCGTCCGGCGTGTTGAAGCCTGGCGCCGACGCAAAGCGCATGTCGTTGCAATCGAAGCTGTAGGGCAGCACCAGATGCGGGCGGCCGCCCACGTCCGTCCAGTACGGCAGGTCGTCGTTGTAGGCATCGCTGTCGTACAGCAGGCCTTGCTCCACTGCCAGTGCCCGGGTGTGGGCGCTGACGCGCCCGGTGTACCAGCCCACGGGTCGCTGGCCGCACAGGCGCTCCAGCGCGTCGAGCGACCGCACCATGTGCTCGCGCTCGGTGGCTTCGGGCATGCCGTCGTAGTCGATCCAGCGCGCGCCATGGGACACCACCTCGTGTCCGGCCTCGACGATCGCGCGGGCTGCGTCGGGATGCTTTTCCAGCGCGCCGGACACCGCGAAGTAGGTGGCGGGCACCCGGCACTCGCGCAGCAGATCGAGGATGCGCCAATGCGCGACGCGGCTTCCGTACTCGTAGTGCGACTCGACCACCAGGTTGCGCCGCCCGGGCCGGGGGGCGGCGCCGGCGACGTCGCTGTTGAGCACCTCGGAATGGCTGTCGCCGTCCAGCACGCAGTTCTCGCCGCCTTCCTCATAGTTGACCACCAGGCTGACGGCGACCCGCCGGCCGCCTGGCCATTCGAACTGCGGGCGGTTGCGGCCGTAGCCGACGAAGTCTCTTGCTGGAGCGTTCATTGCGTTAGAAGGCGTGTGGGTCGCTACGGTATATCGCGCCAATGCTCACTTGCTGCGTGTCGCGGCGGCGCCCTCCGGCTGCAGCAGGGCCATGGTCCGCGCGCGGTCCTTCTCGATGCGATCGAGCCGCGCGGCCTTCGCGGCGGCGCTGGTCCATTGCGCGCTCAGCGCCCGCTGGCGGGCCATCTCGTATTCGAGCTGGGCGGCCGGCTGCAAGGCGCTGTTGTCGGCCGCGAGGTAGCCGTACGACGCCTTCAGCGCACGCAGCGTCTCGCGCTGCCGCTCGCCGGCGGGACCGTCCTGCCGCCCGTAGCCTGTCAGCGCGTCGCGCAGCTTGCGCCGAAGCGACGGGGGCATGTCGCTGCGCACCAGGATGTCGGCGGCCGGCGTGGATTGCGAGCGCCAGATCACCTTCAGCCGCTGCGCCTCCACCGGGAACTGGTGGCCGAATCGCTCGAGATCGGTGGTGTTGTTCGTGGCCACGTCGGCCATGCCGTTGGCCACCGCCAGCGCCGTTTCCTGGTGCGTGCCGACGACCACGTCCTTGAAGCGCGTCTCGATGTCGATGCCGCGGGGCAGGAAGAGCTGCGTCTGCGGCACCACGTAGCCCGACACCGACCGGTTGGGGCCGCGCGCCATGACCCACTGCTCGGGGGTGGCCAGCAACCTGTCCAGGCCCTTGAGCGGCGAGTCCTTGCGCACGATGAGCACGGCCTGGTGTTCCGCCGGCCCGTCGCGCCGCTTGACCTGGGCGATCACCTTCATGTGCCCGCTGGACACGGCGTCGAGCGCCATCTTGCCGGGCAGGAATGCAATGTCGACTTCACGGCGCTGGATCGCGCCCGACAGCGCTTCGTAGGTCGACACCGACAGCGGGACGACGGGCAGGCCGATCTCCTTGCCCACGTCGGCCCACAGGGGCTCCCAGTTCCTGCGCGACTCGACCACGTCGCCCATCGGCAGCACGCCGAAGCGCAGCGGTGCCTTGGGCTGCGCGCCGGCCAGGCCCGCGGCGAACATCCATGCCAGGGCGAGCAGCCACGCCGCCGGCCGGTGCCCAGGCGCACGCCGAATCCAGTTCGCCAACCCCGGGCACTTCATCAAGGCAACTCTCCGTTCGTTTCCGGGCCGATTGTCGTCGACCCGCTGCCCGTCTACCGGCTGGCCTGGGCTACGGCTTCGCGGCCGCGCGCGTGATGCGCAGGAAGCGCTGGTCCCGCAGCTCGAAGTCCGGCACATCCAGGTCGGCCCGCTGCAGAAGCCGCGGATCCTGGTCGGCGTACTGCCGGATGGCGCGGCCGGCGTAATCCCATTCGCCAAAACGGCAGGGATCGCGGTAGCCGCCTTGCCACGGGCGCACCGGCGCATAGCGGTCCGTGCCCTTGGGCACGTGTTCGAGCTCGCAGCCGCCCGCCGGGCTGCGCAGGGAATAGACGAAGAACGACGGATGGCCGGGCGCAATCGGACGCTGGCTCCACGTGTGGGCGGTATGCGCCCGCAGGTCGTCGAGCATCGCGTCGGTGGTCCGCACCAGGGCGAGCGGCGTGCCCTGGAAGGCGTAGTACTTGGGACTGCCCGGCGGCACCTGCGCGAGGTCGATGTCCAGGTAGGCGTCTTCCTTGTGTTCCAGCCCCGTCATCCAGCGGACCCCGGCCACCCAGGCTGCCGTGGCGAGCAGGAAGACCAGGGTGAACACGACGCGGCGCACAGTCGCTTCATGTCGGATCCGCGTCCAGGGCCGCATCGCACGAGCCTGCCACGATCGAGGTTCGATTGAAAGTTCCTGCGTCGCCATGTCGTGAATGCCCGGGGTGCCGCCCCCTAAACTCGGGCGCCATGACATCGAGAGTTGGAATCCTGCGCCTGGGCTTCGAGGCCAGCATCCTGATCATCGCGACAGAAGCCTTGTTCCTGGGCTGGATGGCGCTGAGTGGAAGCCGCTCTTCTTCGCTGGATGTCCTGTGGCAAAGCGCGCTGGAAATCACCGCGGTCGCCCTGTGGATACGGTGGCGCGCCACGGCCCTGCGCGGGCGCGAGGCGTCATTGGCGTCTGCAAAGGGCGGCGTTGCGCGGTCTCCGGGCGTCCTGTCGACCCTGGTACTGGTCCTGGGCATCGTCAGCACCATGCTGGCCGCGCACTGGGTCCAGCGCACCATCGGTGCGGCGGCCGAGGCCAAGTACGAACGCCAGAAGGATCGCCTCGTGTCCGAGGTGCAACGCCGGTTCCGGCAGCCGGTGCACGGCCTGATGGGCGGGCGGGCCCTCTATGCCGCCGGCGCGCGGGTCGACCGGGCGGCGTGGCAGGGCTATGTGCAGTCGCGCAACCTGGCCGAGGAGTTTCCGGGCGTGCGCGGCCTCGGCATCATCGAGCGCGTACCGCCGGGCGAGGCCGATCGCTTCGTGGCCGCGCGGCGTGCCGAGGGCCAGCCCGACTATGCGCTGCGCACCCCCAGTGGCGGCAACGGCAGCGCGGGGGCCGACCTGTACATGATCAAGTATGTCGAGCCGCTGGAGGCCAACCGCTCGGCCCTGGGCCTCGATGCCGGATCGGAGCCGACGCGGCGCCGCGTCATCGAGCAGGCCATCCGATCGGGGCAGCCCACGCTCAGCGCGCCCATCACGCTTGTGCAGGACCAGGCCCAGGGGGCGGGATTCCTCTACATGATTCCGGTCTACGCCGGCGCCGCGGTACCTGCCACGCCCCAGCAGCGCGAGGCCGCGCTGACGGGCATCGTCTACGCGCCCATCGTCGCCGCCGAGCTGCTCGGCGGTACGCTGGACAGCATCGACTCCGACCTCGCATTCAGCCTTTTCGACGATGCGCAAGGCATGGGGGCGCGCATCTTCTCGACGGATCATCGGTCGGCCCATCCCGTCGCGCCCGACTGGCTGTCGTGGCGGCCGCTGCCGCTGGTGGAGCCGAGCCTGGTGCCGGTGGTCATCGGCGGCAGGCAGTTCTCGATCCGCATGACGCCCGACGCCGGCTTCTGGCCGGCCCTCGACTACTGGTCGCCCAGCCTGATCCGCGTCACAGGCACCTGCATCTCGGCGCTGCTGGCCCTGACGGTGTGGCTGCTGGCATCGGGCGAGGCGCGCGCGCGGGCGATGGCGCAGAGCATGACCAAGGACCTGCGCAGGCTGGCCGAGGTGGTGCGGCACACCTCGAACACGGTGGTCATCACCGACCGGACGCGCCGGATCCTGTGGGTGAATGAAGGCTTCACCCGCGTGTACGGCTATTCGACGGAAGAGGCGCTGGGCTCCACGCCCAAGGCGCTGCTGGGCAGCGGCCGCACCGACCCGGCGAGCTACGCCGCCATCGACGCGGCCGACATCGCCGGGCGAAGCTGCCGCGTCGAGGTGATCAACCGCGCCAAGGACGGGCGCGAATACTGGATCGACCTGGAAATCCAGCCGCACCGCGACGAGCAGGGCCGGCTGGTCGGCTTCATGCAGATCGGCCAGGACATCACCGAGAAGAAGCGCGCGGCGTCCGAGCTGTCGCAGGCGCTGGCCAACCTCTCGCGCGAACGCCAGCGCCTGGACCAGATCATCGAAGGCACCGATGCCGGCGCGTGGGAGTGGGACATGACCACTGGCAGCCTGACCTGCAACGAGCGCTGGGCCGGCATGGTGGGCTATACGCTGCAGGAGCTGCAGCCGCTGGACGTGAACCGATGGCGCACCCTGTGCCACCGCGGCGACCTGCGCAGCTCGGCGAGCCTGCTGCAGCGCTACCTCGACGGCGAACTGCCTTACTTCGAGTGCGAGATGCGCATGCAGCACCGCGCCGGACACTGGGTGTGGGTGCTACTGCGCGGCCGCGTCTTCGACCGCACGGACACGGGCCAGCCGCGCCTGATGTCGGGCACGCAGACGGACATCACCGAACGCAAGGGTGCCGAAGAACAACTGCGTGCCAGCAAGGCCTTCCTGGAGCGGGCCGAGCGGGTGGCCGGCGTGGGCGGCTGGGAGGTGGACCTGCGCACCAACCGGCTCACCTGGTCGGAGCAGACCTTCCGCATCTTCGGCGTGCCCGTGGGGCAGCAGCCCCGGCTGACCGGCGCCTTCGATTTCTTCGCGCCGCCCGAGCGCTCCATCGTCGAGCAGACGGCCCGCGAATGCATCGAGCAGCGCAGGCCCTGGAACCTGGAGCTTCCGCTCACCACCCAGGATGGCCGGGCCATCTGGATCCGTTCGGTGGGCGCGGTCGAGGTGGAAGACGACGTGCCCGTGCGCCTGGTCGGCACGCTGCAGGACATCTCTGCCGTGCGCCACGTGCGCGAGGAACTGCGGCGCAGCAATGCCGTGATGCGCAGCATCATCGACAACCTGCCGTGCGGGCTGAGCGTGTTCGACGCCGAGCTGAAGCTGGCAGCCTTCAACTCCGCCTACCGCGACCTGCTGGACCTGCCCGACGACCTGGTGCTGGGGCCCGAGGAGCCCACCTTTGCCGACATCATCCGCCACAACGCCGCGCGCGGCGACTACGGGCCGGGCCCGGTCGACGAGATCGTCGAGCGCATGGTGCAGGGCGCGCAGGTGCCCCGGCACATGCTGTCGGAGCGCCAGATGCCCGACGGCCGCGCGCTGGAGGTGCGCAGCGCGCCCATGCCCGGCGGCGGCTTCGTCACCACCTACATGGACATCTCCGAGCGGCGCCACATGGAGCGGCTCAAGAGCGAATTCGTCTCGACCGTGACGCACGAGCTGCGCACGCCGATGACGGCCATCCACGGCGCACTCGGCCTGCTGGCCTCGGGCATGGCCGGCCCGCTGCCGGAATCGGCGCAGGAGCTGGTCGCGCGCTCGGCCCAGAGCAGCGACCGCCTGGTGCGCCTCATCAACGACGTGCTGGACGTGGAGCGCATCGAGGCGCGTCTGATGCACTACGCGATGACGGTGCAGCCGCTGGCGCCCCTGGTCGACCAGGCCCTGGACGCCACCTGCGCATATGCGCAGCAGCACGGCGTCGAGCTGGACCTGCAGGCCCGGCTGAACGACGTGCGCGTGCTGGCCGATGCCGACCGCATCGTGCAGGTGATGGTCAATCTGCTGTCCAACGCGGTGAAGTTCACGGGGCCGAGCCGGCGCGTGGCGGTGCGCATGAGCCAAGAAGAAAAAGAAGCGCCGTCGGCCGTTGTGCGTGTCTCGGTGATCGACGACGGCGCGGGCATTCCGGAATCGTTCCGCGCCCGCATCTTCGAGCGCTTCTCGCAGGCGGACAGCTCGGACCGGCGGCAGAAGGGTGGCACGGGGCTGGGGCTGAACATTTGCCGCAGCATCGTCCAGGAGCACGGTGGGCGCATCGACTACGTGAGCGTGCCGGGGCAGGGCACGGCGTTCTATTTCGAGCTGCCTGTGGCGCAATGAGCTGGCGCCGCAGCGTGTTTTCGATTGTGTTGGTGCAATGAGTCTACCGCCACGATAGGATTTCAGCGATCTAAGCTCTACCGACCTCCTGAATATGGCTCGCATTCCGTACGCCGACATCGAGACCGATGCCGTGCGTCCCTTGGCGGACAAGATAGTTGCCCAACGCGGCAGCATCCTGCATCTGTACCAGATGCTTCTGCATAGTCCGGCAGTTGCAGACGGCTGGCTCGCTTATCTCACTTCCATCCGTCAAGAATCGAGCTTGGACGCAGCGCTGCGCGAGTTGGTCATCATGCGCGTAGCGTTGTTGAACCGCGCACCGTACGAGGCCGACCAGCATGCGCCTATCGCTCTGAGTGAAGGGGTCTCGCAAGAAAAGCTGGCTGGTTTGGCGCACTGGCCGCAATGCGCGCTGTTTGACCCGCGCGAGAGAGCTGTCCTGGCCTATGTCGATGCGATGACACAACATGTGCAGGTCCCCGATCAGGTTTTCGCGGGTGTTTCGGCGCACTTCGCACCGCAGCAACTGATCGAACTCACTGCCACGATAGCGGCCTACAACATGGTGTCGCGCTTTCTCGAGGCGCTGCAGATTCATTCCCACGACGCGCGCTGAAACCATCAGGCAGGTGCGCAATCACTCGCCGGGTGTGAAGCCCGACGCCTTGACCCATGGGCCCCAGAGTGCCGTCTCTGTTGCCTGGATCTGCGCCAGTTGCTGAGGTCCAGCTGCGTCGGCCTGCATGGTCGCGCGTACGAGCGTGGGCTCGATCTTCTTCACCGCGCCTTGCAGCGCCTGGTAGAGCCGGTCGATCTGTTCGGCGGGCGTACCAGCCGGCGCGTACATGCCGTACCAGCCATCCAGCACGAGGTCGATGCCGCTCTCCTTGAGCGTGGGCACATCGGGCAGCGCGGGGTTGCGGCGCGTGCTGGTGATGGCCAGGATGCGCAGCTTGCCGGCGCGGTGGTGCTCGACCGCATCCGCCATCGGCGTCACCGCCAGCGAAATATTGCCGCCAATCAGATCGATCAGGGACGGGGCGGCACCTTTGTACGGCACATGCGTGAGTTCGATCTCGGCCTTCTGCGCGAAGCCTTGTCCCAGGAAGTGCGGGATGGTGCCCGAGCCGGGCGAGGCGAAGGCCGGCTTGTTCTGCGGGTTGCGTGCCCAGGCGACGTATTCGGCAACGGTCTTGGCGGGCGTGGCCGGCCCGGTTGAGATGGCGTAGTCCAGCGTGCACACGCGCCCGATCGGCGCGAAGTCCTTCACCGGGTCGTATCGCAGCTGCCGGTGGATCCACGGAAACAGGGTCATCGGACCGTGCGGCACCAGCATCAGCGTATTGCCGTCGGGCGCGGCCTGGCGCGTGAATTCCACCGCGAGGCGGCCGGCGGCGCCCGGCCGGTTCTCCACCAGAATCGTCCGCTCAAGGCTGGGGCGCATCGCCTCGGCGAGTGCCCGCGCCGTCATGTCGACGGAGCCGCCGGGGGCGAAGCCCACCATGATTCGAATGGGTTGCGAAGCGGTTTGCGCCCACGCCGCGGTTTGCGGCAGGGCCAACGACAGCGTGGAAAGGCAAAAGTGGCGTCGGCTGGTCATGTGTTTGTCTCCTTGTTCTTTGAAGGGGCCGCAGGTCGGAAGTCAGCGGGCGGGCATGTCGCGCAGGGTGCTGATCAAATCCGTGCGCGCTTCGGCCGGAACGGGCGGGATCTGCGCGTTCCAGCTTTCCCAGGCCGCGCGCATCGCCGCGAGCCGCTGCGGATCGCGCCTCGCCTGGTTGGCGCGCTCGCGCGCATCGCGCTCGAGGTTGAACAGGTATTCGTGTTCCTCGACCTTGAGGTACTTCCAGTCGCCGTCGCGCAGGGCGCGCTGGTCCTTGTGCTTCATGCGCCAGTGCATCGGGCGGGGAAAGCCATGGCTGGCGTCCGCCAGCGTCGCGCGCAGGCTGACGCCGTCCAGCACGTGGTCCGCGGGCGGGCGGGCACCGGCGATGTCGAGCATCGTCACGGTCCAGTCCATGGTCATGCAGTGCTGCGCGCAGATGCCCCCCGGTCGACCGATGCCGCGCGGCCAGTGCGCGATGTACGGCACGCGGATACCGCCTTCGGTGAGGTCCATCTTGCCGCCCACCAGCGGCCAGTTGTCCGAGAAGCGCTCGCCGCCGTTGTCGCTGGTGAACACGATCAGCGTGTCGTCCAGAATCCCCGTCTCGCGAAGCGCCTGCACGACCCAGCCGATGCCTTCGTCCATCTCCTGGATCATGGTCCTGTACGTCTCGATGTTGCCGCCGTCCAGGTGGGCGATGTCCTTCGACACCTCCGGGTCGACGCCGCCCTGGGCGCGCGTCTCCCAGGGCCAGTGCGGTGCGGTGTAGTGCAGGCTCAGCAGGAAGGGCTGGCCGTCGGCCGCGCGTTCGCGCACGTAGCGCGCGGCCCGCTTCGAAATCAGGTCGGTGAGGTAGCCGGGCTCGTCGTAGGGCTGACCGTCGAGTTCGAGGTCGGACGCCGGCCCGCGCGCGTTGTGGCCCCAGTAGCTCACGCCGCCCGACATCGGGCCGAAGTGGTGCATGTAGCCCGAGCGGTCGGGCCCGAAGTGCGGACGAAAGCCCAGGTGCCACTTGCCGATCAACGCCGTGTGGTAGCCGATGTCGCGCAGCATCGAAGGAAGCGTGGGAAGGCCGGGATGCAGGCCCAGTTCCGGATTGCCGCGCGAGGTGCCCAGCAGCGGCTCTTCGCTCGCGCCCCGCACCCAATACTGGTAGCGGCCCGTCATCAGCGCAAAGCGCGTGGGCGAGCACACGGGCGAGTTGGCGTATCCGTTGACGTAGCGCAGGCCGTTTGCAGCCAGCTGGTCCAGCACCGGGGACGTGGCAGCGCGCCCGCCATAACAGCCCAGGTCGGCGTATCCCAGGTCGTCGGCGACGATGAAGATGAAGTTGGTCACGCGAGGCGTCTCCTGCCGTTGATTTCCTCAAGCATAGGGAGACGGTTGGATAAGTAAAATTTAAAGTTGATCGGCCAATCAATCATTTCTGCATGAATCCAAAACACCTGACGCAACTGGCCATGGTGCTGGAGAAGGGGTCGATCACCGAGGCGGCCAAGAGCCTGGCCGTGACGCAACCCACCCTCACGCGCAACATGGCGACGCTGGAGATGCAGGCCGGCGCGCCGCTCTTCACGCGCAGCCGCTTCGGGGTGCGCAGCACCCCGCTGGGCGAGGCGTTGGCGCGCGAGGGACGGGCCATCGCCACGCGTGTGCAGCAGGCGGGCGAGTCGATCGCGCAGCACCGGCTGGGGCTTTTCAATCGGCTGCGCGTGGGGGTGGGGCCCCTGCTCGGGCTGGCGCTGATGCCGCGGCTGGCACCGGCCTTCCTCGATGCCTTTCCCCACGTGGCGCTGACGATCACCACCGGACGCCCGACGGCGCTCGTGGAGGAGTTGGTTGACGGCCAGCACGACGTGGTGATTGCACCGGCGCTTTCGCGCGAGTTGCCCGCGGACATCTCGCGCACGCTGCTGCTGCAGGACACGATCGGCGTCTTCTGCGGCGCCCTGCATCCGCTGGCCATTCAACCCAGTTCGCCGGCGCTGGATGCCTGCGAGTGGATCAACGTGGGCGTCACCTCTCCATTTCAGAACGACGAACTCGACTATCTGCGTCGCAACGGCATCCGGCGGCCGAAGACGCAACTGGCCACCATCGCGGACGCCGCCATCCTGCTGCAGGTGCTGCGCCAGGGCCGCCATCTGGCCGTCCTGCCGCGCCTGCCGGTGGCCATGATCGATACGGCCGGCGAACTGCGGCAGATCGCCCTGCCTTGCGAGCCGGCGCCGCGCGACGTGCTGGCCTGGACGCGAACCAGCGTTGTGGAGCAGCCCGCCGTGCAGGGGCTGCTGCACCTGGCGCGGGAGTTGATGCTGCCGCCCGCCGGCTGAATCCGGCGTTTCGTTGCCTAGGGCCTGGGCGCGCGGCTTGGCTCGTTCAGGCGGGCGGCAAAGCGCGTTGATGCGTCGGTGACCAGCAGCACCAGCTTCTGAACGTCGACGATCGCCAGGCGCGATGTGTTGAACACGACGGAGAGCGCCGCCCAGGCCCCGCCATCGGGCTTGAGAATCGGCGCTGCCACCGCCGCGAGCTGGGGCTCGAGCTGCCCGACGGAAACATAGTGCCCCGCCTTGCGAATGGCCGAGAAGTAGCGGCGGAACTCGCTCCAATCCGTCGGAAGATCGTGTCGGGCCAGCTCGTCGCGACGTGCCTCGAACACCTTCTTGAGCTGGGCCGGGCCGAAAGTGGACAGGAGCACCTTGGGCGCGGCGCCGCCGAACAATGGCCGCGGGCGCCCCCTGCCATAGGCGAGTTCCTCGGGGCTCTCGCCGACCTCCCGATAGGTATCGAGGACCTGCATGCCGAACAGCTCGGTCACGACGCAGTCGAACCCGGTGGCCTCCACCAGCTCACGAATGATCGGCAACCCGACGCGCAAGACCGGGTCGGCCTTGCGAATGTAGTAGTCCAGCAAGATGACGCGGGGCCCCAGCGAGTACCTGGAGTCTTCCACGCGCTGGAGCAACCCGGCTTGCAGCAGGAGGCGCACGTACCGATAACTGGTCGGCAGCGAGACACCGAGCTTGGCGGCGATGCCTTCGGGGGTCAGGCCCAGATTGGTTTCGTCGAACAAGTCGAGCACATTCAGCATGCGCTCCAAACTGGACGTTGATGTTCCCGGCAATTTGTCCTCGTGGTCTTCTCATGAGGCCGCGACCGATGGCATGGGCGATGTCTGCCCACTGGCGCGCGGCGGCCCACAATATATCGTCGCCGTCGCCGCCCGAAAGATCCGGAGAGCTACGCGGTATTCGAGTGGTGCATGGCGGCGGCCATGCCGCCTGCCTCCAGGACGATCTTGCCCATGGAACGTCCAGATTCGAGGCGTGCGTGCGCCTGTGAGGCCGCTTTCAGCGCAAACGTCTCTTGCACCCAGGCGCGGATCTTTCCGGAATGCACCAGCGGCATCGCCACGCGGCGCAGCTGCTGCGCGATCAGGCTCTTGTGCGCCATGGGCAGGGGGCGCAGGAGCGAGCCGGTGATGCGGGCTTCCTTGGCCATGATCGAGCGCAGCGGCGCGCGGAACTCGGCGCCGTCGCCGGGTGAAAGATGAACGAGCCGGCCGCGCCAGGCCAGCGCTTCGACATTGCCGGCGCAGTGCGCCGACCCGGCCATATCCAGGATGACATCGACGCCGGCGCCCTGGGTCGCCCGCTTCACCTCGTGCACGAAATCCTGCGTGCGGTAGTTGATGGCGCAGCGGGCCCCCAGGTCCATGGCAGCAGCGCACTTCTCGTCGCTGCCGCAGGTGACGTGCACCGGATGCCCCAGCGCGCCGAGCAACTGGATGGCCAGGCTGCCCACGCCGCTGGTGCCGCCGTGGATCAGCACCGATTCCCCCGGCCCCAGGGCCGCCAGACCAAAGAAGTTGTGCCACACCGTGAACAGGGCCTCGGGAAGGGCAGCGGCGGATTTCAGATCCAGCGGCGTCTCGACCTTGAAGGCCAGTGCGGCCGGTGCGGTGGCACGCGTGGCGTAGCCACCCCCGTCCACCAGCGCGCAGACGAGGTCTCCGGCAGCGAAGCCGCGGACCCTGGCACCCGCAGCCTTCACGATGCCGCTGATCTCCAGGCCCGGGACGTCGCTATGGGCAGGCGTGGGCCCGCGTCGACGTTGATTGCAGTCGTGCCGGTTCACGCCGGCAAAGGCGACGTCGATGAGCAAGTCGTCCGGCCCCGGTTCGGCCAAGGGCATGTCTTCAGTCCATTGCAGAACCTCGGGGCCGCCTGCCCCCGCAATCACGATGCCGTCGCAAGTCGAGGCCGGAATCTCGCTCATCATGGTCGCCCCGCCTAGTCGAGTTTCACGCCTGCGGCGCGAATGACCTTGCCCCACATGGCACGGTCCGCGCCGATGAACCTGGTGAACTCGGCGGGGGTGTTGCAGCGCAGCTCGCCACCGTAGTCGCGCCATTTCTTGGCGAGCTCGGGCGATTGGCAGACCTTGGCCATGGCTGCGCTCAGCTTTTCCAGGATGGCCGGCGACGTGCCTGCCGGGGCCAGAAGTCCCTGCCAGGCGATGGGCGTGTAGTCCGGCAGGCCTTGCTCGGCGAAGGTGGGCACGTCGGGGAAGCTGGGATGACGCTCCTTGCCCGTGATGCCCAGCAGCTTCAGCTTGCCGGCCTGCACGTTCGACGCGGCGGCGGGCAGCCCGTCGTACATGAGCTGGATCTGGCCCGCCAGCAGGTCCGCATAGGGACTGTTGCTGTTGTAGGGGACCAGGTTGGACTGCACGCCGGCCACGCTGTTGAACCACACGGCCGACAGGTGCGAGTAGCTGCCGATGCCCTGGGTCGCCACGGTGACGGAATCGGGCTTGGCCTTGAGTTCGGCGATCAGCTCCTTCGCGTCCTTGGCCTTGACACCGGGATTGGCAATGAGGCCCGTGTTCAGCACGCCCAGCAGGCTGATGGGGGCGAAGTCGCGCTCGGCGTTGAAGGGCAGCTTGCTGTAGAGGTGCGGCACCACCGACAGCGAACTCGTCGTGCCGATGTAGAGCGAATAGCCGTCATTGGGCGCCTTGGCGGCGACCTCCGTGCCAATGATGTTCGAGGCGCCGGGCCGGTTCTCCACGTAGACCGACTGACCCAGGATCTTGGTCAGTTCACCGGCCAGTTCCCGGGCGTTGGCGTCGGGCCCGCTGCCGGCGGGGAAGGGGGCAATGATCCGCACCGGCTTGGTGGGGTAGTGGGTCTGGGCCGATGCGCCGCCTGCCGAAAGCGCAAGGCCCGTGGCGGTCACGAGCGCGGTGGAATGGACCAGCCTCTTGAGGAACTTCATGGAATGTCTCCGTGTACGAATACGTGCCAGCTGCACGGGACTGGATCATACGAAAAAGCATTAGATTGTCAAAATATGAGAATACAGATAGCATTGGTCAAGCGCTCGACAATGTTCGGGTCTTCATTCTCGATAGGAGACAACTGATGCAACTGCCTCATCGCTCGGATCTGCAGTTCAGCCATATCGGCCTGTACGTGACGGATCTGCCTCGCATGGCGCGCTTCTACAAGCAGGCGCTGCGCTTCACCCAGACGGACGAGGGCGATCTGGGGCCGGTGCAACTGGTGTTCCTCAGCCGCGACCCCAACGAGCACCACCAGCTGGTGCTGGCGACCGGGCGCCCGGCCGACATGGCGTTCAACGTGGTCAACCAGATCTCTTTCAGGGTGCCGGACCTGGGCGCGCTGCGCGGCTTCCATGACCGGCTGCTGGCCGAGGGCGCGACCGACATGGCCCCGGTGACGCACGGCAACGCGGTCTCCGTCTACTGCCGCGATCCCGAGGGCAACCGGCTCGAGCTGTTCATGGACACGCCGTGGTACTGCGAGCAGCCGCTCAAGGAGCCCATCGACCTGGGCCAGTCGGACGAAGCCATCCTTGCGCAGGCCGAGGCCATCGCCAGGCGCTTGCCCAAGTTCATGAGCCGCGCGCAATGGCAGGCCGAAGTCGCCCGCCGCATGCAGGAAGACCAGAATGCCTGAGCACACCGACGCTTACGACGTCGTCATCGTTGGCCTGGGGCCCACCGGGGCAACACTGGCCAACCTGCTGGGCGCCGCCGGCCGTTCAGTGCTGGTGCTCGAGAAGGAGGCCGGCATCTTCCCGCTGCCGCGCGCCATCCACTTCGATGGCGAAGTGCTGCGCATCTTTCAGGCTGCAGGCCTGCGCGAGCAGGTGCTGGCCATCTCGCGGCCCGGCGTGCAGGGCATGCATTTCGTCAACGGCGCCGGTGAGACGATGCTGATCCGCGGTGGCACCGCCGCCAACGGTCCGCATGGGTGCGCCAACAACTACTACTTCCACCAGCCGCAACTGGAGGCCGTGCTGCGCGAAGGTCTGTCGCGCTTTCCCGGGGTGAAGGTGCAATTGCGGCACGAACTGGTGGGCGTGGAACAAGGCGATGCCGCCGCCACCGTGACCTACCGTTCGATGGAATCCGGCCAGGCCGAGGTGGCGCGCGCCCGCTATGTCGTGGGGTGCGACGGCGCGCGTTCGCCCGTGCGCCAGGCCATCGGAAGCGGCCTGGTCGACCTGGGCCTTCGCCAGCCGTGGCTGGTGTTCGACGCGGTGCTCGAACAACCCGTGGATCTGCCGGCCTACACCGTGCAGTACTGCGACCCGCGCCGGCCGATGACCTACTGCAACGTGGTGGGCCAGCGCCGACGCTGGGAAATCATGGTGCTGCCCGACGACGACCGCGAAGCCCTCGTGCAACCGGACAACCTGTGGAAGATGGTGGCCGCGTGGGTGCGGCCCGACCAGGCGAGCCTGGAGCGCGCCGCCATCTACACCTTCCAGTCGGTGGTGGCCGATGGCTGGCGCGACCGGCGCCTGTTCCTGGCCGGCGATGCCTGCCACCAGACGCCGCCGTTTCTCGGGCAAGGCATGTGCGCCGGCATCCGCGATGCATCGAACCTCGCGTGGAAGCTGGACGCGGTGCTGGCGGGCCGTGCGTCGGATGCGTTGCTCGACACCTACGAATCCGAGCGCAAGCCGCATGTCCGCGCCCTCATCGAACTGGCGGTTCGCCTGGGCAACATCATCCAGACGACGGACCCCCAGCTTGCGGCCGAACGCGATGCCAAGTTCCAGGCAGGACGCCCCGAGATCTTCGAGCTTCCGCCGCAACTGCTCGGCGCCGGCGCCTTCGATCCCGCGGTGCCAGAACTGGCCGGCCGGCCCTTTCCCCAGCCGAGACTGGACGACGGGCGCCTGCTCGACGAGTTGCTCGGGCGCCGCGGCGCAGTGATCGGCAGCCAACAGGTGCTGGCCGCCGTGTCGCCCGCCACCCGGCAGCTCTGGCAGCGCAGCGCCGCCGTCGTCATCGACCAGCCGGATGCGAGCCTGCAGGACTGGCTGCGCGCGAACGAAGCCAGCGCAGTGATCCTGCGGCCCGACCGCTACATCGTCGGCGTGGCCCGCTCGGGCGCCGATCTGGATCGCATCTCCCAGTTTCTTTCCGTCGGTCCATGAGCGCCTGGCCGCCGCGACCGACCCGTACCCGACCCACCTCCAACTCTCCCGCCACCAAGGAATCAACATGAAACTCATCAGCTACCAATACAACGGCAAGAACAGCTTTGGCGCCGTGGTCGGCGACCGCGTGGTCGACCTCGGCGAGGTCTACGGCGCGCGCGCGCCCGACCTCAAGGCGCTGATCGCCGCCGACCTCGTCGCGGATGCCGCCGCCAAGGTGGCTGCCGCCAAGGCCACGCTGCCCCTGAATGAAGTGAAACTGCAGGCCGTGATCCCGAACCCCGGCAAGATCTTCTGCATCGGCCTGAACTACGGCGAACACATCCGCGAGACGGGCAAGGAAGTGACGGAAAAGCCGGTCATCTTCCTGCGCGTGGCCGATTCGCAGCTGGGGCATGGCGAGGACATCGTCCGTCCCCGCGTCTCCGAGCGCCTGGACTACGAAGGCGAGATCGCGATCGTCATCGGCAAGGGTGGCCGCCACATCTCCGAGGCCGACTCCTGGTCGCACATCGCCGGCTACAGCTGCTACAACGACGGCAGCGTGCGCGACTGGCAACTCCACACCTCGCAGTGGGGCCCCGGCAAGAACTTCTGGAAGACAGGCGCCTTCGGCCCCTGGATGGTCACCGCCGACGAGATCGCCCCCGACCAGAAGATGACCCTCATCACGCGCCTGAACGGTCAGGAACTGCAGCGCGCCACCACCGACATGATGGTGCACAGCATTCCGCGCCAGATCGCCTACATCTCCGCCTTCATTCCGCTGGAAGCAGGCGACGTGATCGTCACCGGCACCCCCGGGGGCGTTGGCAACAAGCGCACGCCGCAGATCTTCATGAAGCCTGGCGACGTCTGCGAGATCGAGGTGGACGCCATCGGCGTGCTGCGCAACGGCATCTGCGACGAATAACCGTGAGCGACGCCGCCGCCATCCTGGCGCTCGAAGAGCGCCGCCGCATCGGCATGCTCGCTTGCGACGCCCGGGCGCTGGGCGAGCTGCTGGCGCCGGACTTGCGCTACGTGCATTCCACCGGCGGCGTCGAGACCCGTGAAAGCCTGCTGGCGAAACTGGCCGGGGGGCAGATGGTCTACCGGCAACTGGCCTTCGAGCCACTGTCCGTGCAGCAGACGCCGGACGCGGCCATCGTCGCGGGCGAGATGCGGGCTCAGGTGCAACGCGGCGACGCGTTGCGCGATATCGCAAGCTGCTATGTGGCGGTGTGGCTCCGGCGCGATGCCGCCTGGCGGCTGGCCGCATTTCAAGGAAC
Source organism: Variovorax soli NBRC 106424 (assembly GCF_001591385.1). GTDB lineage: Bacteria > Pseudomonadota > Gammaproteobacteria > Burkholderiales > Burkholderiaceae_C > Variovorax > Variovorax soli. Next base: position 24,584 of record NZ_BCUU01000026.1, on the reverse strand, counting down.
CGCCCTGCCACGCTGAGAACGCAGGGAACCGCCGGCAGCGCCGCCGAGGAATATCCCTCCGGCCGATCCAGATGCTGGTGCCGTTCGCGGCCGGTGGCGGCTCGAGCAGAACGGCCGCAGCCTGGCCGAGAGCATGGCACAGAACCTGGGGCAACCCATTGCAGGCGAGCTTCGGCGGGGTGCTGTTGCCCGCCCAACACCTTCCTTCATGACGCGTCCCATTCTTCACACCCTGATTGCAGCACGCGCCCTGGCCGCATCGGGCCTGCTGATGTCGTGAGAGTGTTCAGCCACCAGCCTAAGACCGCCCCTGCCACGACCCCTTGCGCTGCATGGCCCCCCAGTGCCCCTGCTTGCCGCGCGCCCACAGCCACAGGCCCTTGAGCCGCCACAGGCTGTTGAGCTGCCGGTAGCCGAAGTTCTCGGCCACCGCGATCAGCGCGAGCAGGGCCAGCTGCCGATACCTCGGGTACAGGTGGAAGGACATCTCCTCCATCAGCAGGCTGGAGACGGAAAAGAGCACGCCCAGCCCGATGGCCACCAGCAGGAAGGCGCCGAACGCCGCCCACGAGATCAGCCCGTAGCTGATGGCCAGGATCATGAAGAGGTAGCCGCCCACCTCCACCAGCGGCCCCAGCCATTCGAACAGCACCATGAACGGAAAGGCCAGCCAGCCCGGGGCGCCGCCCGGGCGGCCGAACATCAGGCCCCAGTGCGCCGCCAGGCTCTCGCCCAGGCCGCGCTGCCAGCGCACGCGCTGGTTGCGCAGGCTGCGCATGTCTTCGGGCACCTCGGTCCAGCACACCGGCTCGGGCACGAACTCCATGCGGTAGGGCACGCCCTGCGCGCGCAGCGCGTGGTGCATGCGCACCACCAGCTCCATGTCCTCGCCGATGGAGCGGGTCTTGTAGCCGCCCACGCGCACCACAGTCTCGGTGCGAAAAAGCCCGAAGGCGCCCGAGATGACCAGCAGCGCATTCAACCGCGACCAGCCCAGCCGCCCGAACAGGAAGGCGCGCAGGTACTCCACCACCTGGAACATGGCCCAGCCGTTGCGCGGCAGGCCCACGCTCAGCAGGTGGCCGTCGCGCACCACGCAGCCGTTGGCCACGCGCACCGTGCCGCCGCTGGCCACCATGTCCGGGTCGCGCAGGAAGGGCTTGACCACGCGCTGCAGGCTGTCGCGCGCCAGCACCGAATCGGCGTCCACGCCGCAGAACAGCGGATGCCGCGCGATGTTGATGCCGGCGTTGAGCGAATCGGCCTTGCCGCCGTTGTCCTTGTCGATCACGCGCAGGTTGGGGTGCAGCGTCGACCGGTACACGGCGCGGATCGGCTGGGTGGGCAGCCGCGCCGCGTACGACTCGGGAAAAGGCGCCAGCGCGAAGGCTTCGCGCAGCACCTCCAGCGTGGCGTCGCGCGAGCCGTCGTTGATGACGATCACCTCGAAGTCGGCATACGTCAGCTGCAGCATCGAGCGCACCGAGGCCACGATGGTCGCCTGCTCGTTGAAGGCCGGCATGAGCACGCTGATGGAAGGCTCCAGGCCCGAATAGGCCTGCGGCAGCTCTTCCAGCAGGCGCTCCTGGCTGTTGCGCATCAGCGAGGTGATGGCCAGCAGGTTCAGGCCGAAGTAGCTCAGGTTGAGCAGCACGAAATAGCCGAGCACGAACCAGGTCGCGGCATCGATGAAGGTCGCCATCAGGCCAGGCTCCGTTCTGCGATCACGTGCGACAGGATGCCCTTGGCCTCGGGGCCGGCCGTCGCGCAAAGTTCTTCGAGTTCGCCAGGGCGCAGCAGCGGCGAATCCACCAGCGCCTGGGCGGCGCCGTAGCGCACCCACCATTGCTCGTCCTGCAGCAGCCGCGCGAGCGAGCGCACGTCGGCCGGCTCGCCCAGGCGGGCGATGGCGGCAATGCTCTCGCAGCGCACGCGCCAGTCGGCGTGGCCCAGCAGGGCGCGCATCGCCGGCACGTGCTGCGGGTGGCGCACCAGCCGCAGCGACGCGGCAATGGCCTCGGGCGGCTCGCCGGGGCGCAGCAGCAGCACCAGGTGGCGCGAGGGCAGGTCCAGCCGCAGGGCGGCGGCCAGTTCGAGCGCCCGCATGCGCGCGGGCTGGCCCAGCCGCATGATCGATTCCGAGATGAGCGTGCGGCAGGCCTCGCGCGCGGGCGCGAGGATGCGCGACAGGCGGGCAATGTCCCAGTCGCGCCGCGAGACGACCAGGGGAAACAGGGTCTCGGCGCCGCCGGCCGCGTCGATCTGGATGAGCGCGCGCGCGGCCAGCAGCGACAGCACGGTGTCCGGCCTGGCGGCGGCGCTGCGCAGCGCATGCCGGGCCGCGTCATCGCGCAGGTGCCCCAGCGTGAGGATCGCCAGCAGCCGCGTGGCCCGGTCGCGCGCGTCCAGCATGCGCCGGGCCGCCTCGTGGCACTTCAGGCGCCGGGCCAGCGCGTTGAGATGTTGAGACGCCTCGCCGTGCAGCGACTCGTGCAGGTAGTTCCACAGCTTGAGGAAGGCGAACTGCTCGCGCCCGGCCAGGGCCGGCAGCGCGCCGTCGACCGGGCCCATCGACGCGGCCATCAGCACCGGGCGCCAGCGCTTCTCGAAGGACCGCATGCGCCGAAGCTCATGCGCGCGGCGCCACCGCAGCGCCACGATCAGGCCCAGCAGCAGCAGCGTGAGCAGGGCCACGCCGGCGGCCAGGACGAGGGCCGATTCCAGGAAGATGTCAGAACGAGTACTGAACACCCAGCCGGCCTCCGGTGCGCGTGTAGAAGCTGCCTTGCTCGGTGCGCGTGATGGCGTAGGTGAGGGCCCAGCGCGGGCTCAGGTGGTGGCGGCCCAGCAGGGCGATGGAGCGCACGTCGGCAATCACCACCTCGTTGGGCGCCACCGAGGTGGCCTCCTGCCCGTAGGCGGCGATGAGGCCGACCATGTTGCGCTCGCCGTAGTAGTAGTTGCCGCGCACCTCGAAGCTCTGCGCGTAGGTGCCCAGCGCGCGCACCGGCTTCCAGGCCACCGACCAGCTGAAGCTGGAGACGTACTGCTCCAGCCGCAGCAGTCCTTCGGTGACATGGTCCTCGGCATAGTTGGCGGACTTGAGCCCGCCGTACAGCAGCCAGGCCGGCGCGAACTCGTACTGCAGCTGGCCCGCCACCATGTTGCGCGGCAGGAAGCTCGCGTCGGGGCTCAGGCTGCCTTCGAGGTTGAGCGCCAGCTTGTCCGTCAGCGGCATCAGGTAGAAGGCCGCCGCGCTCACGTCCTCGACGCCGAAGCGCTTGGCGTCGTGCAGCGACACGCCCAGGTATTCGCGCTGGCCGAAGCGGTGCGTGATGTCGATGCCCGTGTCCTGCCAGTCGGGCGAGTCGTTGGAGAGGTGCTCGCGCGCATAGCCCAGCTCGACGGAGGTCGGCAGCTCGGCGCTCTGCGCGGCCGCGAGCAGCGGTGCGCCCATGGCCAGGGCGAGGACGCCCGCAGCGGCGCGCCTCACTTGGTCGCTTTCGTATGGCGCCGCACCCGGGCCATCAGCTCGTTGGGCGCGAAGGGCTTGTGGATGTAGTCGCTGGCGCCGGAGTCGAGTGCGCGCACTGCGTCCTGCTCGCGCGTCTTGGCGGTCAGCATGAGCACCGGCACGTCGCGCCATGCGGGCGTGGCGCGGATCAGCTCGACCAGCTGGAACCCGTCGACAAAAGGAAGCATCACGTCCAGAAGCACGATGTCAACGGGCGGTTGCGTCTGCACATAAGCCATGGCGCTGCGGCCCTCGCGCTGCAGATCGACACGAAAGTTCTCGCGTTCGAGCATGAACTGAAGCAGGTAGGCGATGTTGTCGTCATCCTCGACGACCAGCGCCCCGGGACGGGGCGGCGAGTTTGAATTCATCTCTCGATCTTAAGAAAGGACGATGGATCGAAACAGGGGGCTGTCCTCAATTGGCGACTCGCGGGGTTGCGTGGCACTCCGCTAGCATCGGTCGCCTTGAAAGGAGCGTCTGCCGTGACAGCGCGAAAGCAAAAGGAACCCGAGATCAACCGGGACGGCCTGCTGAAGGCCGCCGCGGCCGAGTTTGCCAGCCGCGGATTGCAGGGCGCGAGGCTGGAGGCCATTGCCGCCGAGGCCCGCATCACGCGCGCCATGATCTATTACTACTTCGGTGGACGCGACGGGCTCTATCTCGCAACGCTCGAAGAGAGCTACCGCCGCATCCGCGAGGCGGAGGCCGCCATCGATCTGCGGGGGCTCGATCCGGTGGAATCCATGCGCAAGATCACGCGCTTTCGCATCGACTACTACGTGCAGAACCCTTCGCTGGTCGCCTTGGTGGCCATCGAGAACCAGAACCAGGCCAGCTACATCAAGGGCTCCCGGGAGATCCGCTCGCAGGCGGGCGCATCGCTGGACGCCCTGCAATCGGTGCTCCGGCAGGGCCAGGAGGCCAAGGTGTTCCGCACAGGCATCGACATCGTCGAGCTGCATCAGCTGATGGTCTCGATGGGGATGTTCAACGTGGCCAACCAGCACACCTTCGGCGCCGTGTTCTCCAGGAACATGACCAGTCCCAGGCGGCTCAAGCGCACCAGGGACTGGGCCTGCGAGGTCGTGCTGAGGTTTCTGGCGGCTTAGTTACCGCGCCTGGGCCTATGGCTGCACCGGCAGGTCATCCTTGGCCCGGTCGTCGCTGAACCGTTCGTCCAGCCGGACGTTGCCGGTGGTCGAGGCGCCCAGGTTCGCCAGCTCGGCGATGAGGATGTCGGCGTATTCCGTCAGCAGCGCGGCCTGCTGGGGCGTGGCGCGCCGGCGTGCCAGCTGCTCGTCGATCTGCAGCTTGTACCGCTGGAGCCAGCCCGCAGCCTGGGTGAACCAGGCGAGCTTGGCCGAGCTGAGCGAAGCGGTGTAGCCGCGAGCGACCGCCAGCGTCGCGGCGTCGAGCGAACGCAGGATCGCCTCGTCGCCGCTCATGTACAGGAATTGCGTGTGATCGCGCAGCAACTGGGTGGACGGCTGGATGGGGAACTGGGCAAAGTTCGCGCACAGCGGGCCGCAGTCGAGCTGGCGGCCGTACACCGAGGTGGCCGCCTGGGTGAGCATTTCCCTGGCGTCCGCATCGAGCACGAAGCCGTCGCGCAGGTTCTCGAACACTGCCTTGGTGAACGGCGCCAGATACGCGCCGCGCGTCGGGTAGAGCTGGTTCAAGGTGGCCGTCTCGAAGGGAATGTGCGTCCCATTCAGGAAGCACAGGCCGCCGGCGCCGGGCAGCACCTCGTTGTAGCCCGAGTCGAGCGCGACGGGAACGGCGAACGGTGCCAGGCGAATGCCGCCGAGCGCGTTGCCATAGGCGTCGCGAACCACGGTCACGCCGTCGCCGGCGAGTTGAATCGCCGGGGAAGAAGGGGGAACTGCGGCCTTGCCGGAATGGCCTTGCCTGTCGCCCCAGCGCGAAAGCCAGTCGATGGCGGACGAGATCACGTAGCGGTCGGGGACCCGGCTGCGGCTGGGGTTGCGGCAGTTGTCGCGCAGTGGGGCCGAGGGCTGGTCGCGGCGCAGCAAGGCGTAGCGAACCGCGAACGAGGCCCAGTCGGAGTGCGACGCGCCGGCCAGTGACCAGGTCCGCAGCAGTTCGCTGTCGGGCTGCAGCACCGCGATCTCGTTGGCGGAGGCGGGCGCGGTGTACTCGGTTTCCGAGAGGAGCTTGATGATCGGATAGTTCAGGTCCGTGCGCAGGCGTTCGCCGCCGATGTAGAGTAGCGCCGCGTCCATGACCGGTTCGTCGCGCGTCTGGATGGCGTTCATCAGGACGGACAGGCGCCCTGCCGACTGGGAGACGCCGGCACCCACCACCTTTTTCACGTGCCGTGTCAGCGGCCCCAGCACGGCCGCGTGCCGCACGGCCTGGATGCCCTGGGCGAACACGTCGTAGCCCATCGGATCGCCGCTCGGAAACTTGCCGCCCGCCGTCAGGTCGAGCGAGCCGTAGCGCGCCGGGCTGAACTGCTTGAGCCCGAGGGTCGGGTTGGTGATGGGCCCGCTCTGCGCGGTGATGCCGACCCAGGCGTAGCCCTCGCGCAGGAAGAACTCGTGGGCACGGAACCAGAGCGCCTCCACATCGTAGTTGCTGGTGGCGTTCATCCATTCCACCACCACCACGCCGTTGAAGCGCCCCGGGTTCGCCGGCCGGCGCACCACCATGCGGGTCGTGTACGGGTTGCCCGAAGTGACGACGTTCGCCGTGGGCGATGCGGTTGGCCGTGCGCCGATGCCGCCCGAGAAGGTGGCGTCGTAGGTGTTGGCGACGCCGGAGAAGAAGAACTCTTCCTCCACATAGCCGCGCGCCTTGAGATCGAGGTCGGTCGCGAAAAAGGTGTGGTTGCGCGGGGAAGCCGAAAGGTCCGAAGGAATGGGGCCCGTCACGGTGGGCGTGGGGACCGCGGCCAATGCCGCTTTCGACGCGACCGCCACCAGTGCGGTTGCCGCGCCTCGCAGGCAGGCGGCAATGAATGACGAGCGGCCCAATTTGAATCCGACCATGGCTTGCACCTCGTTCTTGTGGGTGTGTTCGTTGACGCTCGAGGGTGTCTCGAAGGCGGGCCAGATTAACAACCTTGTTAAATGAAGACCCCTAGTGCATACCCGAACAGAACACTGCAAGGTTTTGCAGAACGTACGAGTTCGTACCAACATGTCTCGGGCAAGCGGTGAAGGGTTTACTTCACGAAAAAGCATGCCGTTCGGGTTTGACCTGAGATTTAAAAACGCACTAGTTCGTACATTGCCTGCCGCGGACGTCGTCGCCGCTGCTGCCGGCGCGGCGCACCCGAACGTGTTCCCAACATCCCATGGACTCTCCAACAATGACAGACAAAACGCTGAGCACTCCTTCCGTTTCCGCATCGCCGAGCGCGCAAGAGCCGGTCCCCTCCGAGCGGATGTCCCGCCGGCTCTTCGGGCAGCTGCTCGGATTGCCGACCGTGCTCGCGGCAACTGCTTCGGTGGTCACGGCATGCGGCGGCGGTGACGACCCCGCGGCTGCAGCGCCGTCACCCGCGCCGGCCCCCGCTCCCGCGCCCGAACCGGACCCGAATGCCGCCGCGATGACGCGCGCCGCGTTCGTCGCATCCATCTCCAGGTACTTCGACTGGGTGCACTCGTCGCAGTACAACGATCCCTACAAGCTGGCCCAGCCCACCTTCTCCGACGTGCGCGTGGGAGAAACCGAATTCGCCAAGGAGATCGAGACCGCGCTGGAAGAGGGGGTCGTCAGCAATGCCCTCGGCGGCTTCGAGCCGGCCCGCCCGATCACCCGCGAAGAGGCGGCCGAGATCTTCGTGCGGGCATTCAGAATCCCGGAATCGGGCACCGATGCGTTGAGCGCTTTCACCGACGCCGGCGCCATCAGCCCGCGCCGCAAGGCGAGCGTCAACGCCATCGTCGCCGCCGGCTACATGCAGGGCAGCACGGCCAGCCAGTTTGCGCCGTCAGCGCAGCTTCTCGTCGGGGAAGCCAAGCGTATCCTGGAAGACATCACCGCCCGCCTGGTCGCGCCGCCGCAGGTCATGTGCAAGTCGGGCACCACGGCGCCGCGGCGCTACGTGCGCATCTCCACACCCACGCCCGGCGCGAAGATCTACTACACCTACACGTTCGACGGTACCGAGCCGGCCGATCCGCTGACCGCCGGCATCGAATACGACTTCGAGCAGAACGGCGTGCTTCAGTTCGTCAACCCGCTCACGTCCACCACGGACTATCGGCTGTACCGCCTGAAGGCCGTGGCGAAGAAGGACGGCATGCAGACCAGCGCGGTGCAGACCTTCGTCTGGAACATCGTTCGCCCGCAGGTCGGGGCCTTCCAGGCCAAGCTGGTCCATGCCGGCACGCCCACGTCGCCCACCGTGTGGAAGATCAACAACCCGGCCGAGTACTTCCAGGCCTTCGTGTTCTACATCGAAGGCACGACCCGCGGCCTGGTGTTCGACGCCGGCGAGTACAGCTACCAGAAGGCGAACCTGAAGGCCTTCATCGACAGCATCGCGACCAAGCCCTACGACATTCTCATCGGCCACAACCACCCGGACCATGCCGAGCAGGTCTACAACTTCACCTCGGCCGGCATCACGCTCTACGCCTCGGCCATCGAGAAGGCCGCCCTGGCCGCATCGAGCCGCACGGACTTCCAGGCGGCCGGCGCCGCCGCCGTCGCCATCGCCGACGGCCAGGTGCTGGACCTCGGCAACGTGCAGGTCACGGCCTGGATGCAGCCCGGCCACACCCACGGCCTGATGACGGCCATCGTGAACCAGACCGGCTGGGTGTTCGGCTCCGACATGTGGGCCTGCAACCGCGCCTACACGGCGGACACCACCCAGTACAACCTCACGAAGGTGGACCTGTTCCTGTCATTGACGCAGCAACTGCTGGCCAACTACCGCAAGAGCAGCACCAGCGGGCTGATCACCGAGGTGACCAACGCGCACCAGGATGTGCCGGTGGCCATGGAGGGCGTCAACAACTTCGTCAAGTGCTTCCAGCAGCTGATCGACAAGGGCGACGTGGTGACGGTGCCGTCCATCCGGGGCGGGCGCCTGGGCAATCCGACCAGCCCGACCACGCGCAACTCGCGCATGAGCATGGTGGGCGACATGTGGCGCGACAAGAACTGGATGGCCATCGGAAATTCGCTGGGCAGCGGACTGGACCGCCCCGTCGACTACTTCACCAGGCCGACCACCGCCTACCCCTGCAATGCGACGGTCGACTACAACACGGCCGACGGGTTCAAAAAGTACTCGGTGCTCAGCAACATCGAGTTCGCCGGGGCGACCTTGGTCGGCGTCGATGTGTACTGGGGGGCACCGGCCAACGGCATGCCCAACAAGATTGCCAACAAGTTCGACCCCTGGACCTATGCCTACGTGGTGAACGTTCCGGCCGGCACGGGCAGCATCGTGGTCAAGCCCACGGCCATGTCGAGCAACGTCGCATCGATGAAGGTCAACGGCACGCTGCTCGCCCAGGGTGCGAGCATGAGCGTGGGCGTGGCCGCGGGCTCCACCACCACGGTGGAGGTCGTGTCGCCCGACGGCAGCACCAGCAGCCGCTACGACTTCAGCGTGGCTTTCGTCTAGGCGGCCCGGCTGCCCGCGGGCGAGGGCAGGTCAAATGATGGGCACAAGCTCGCGCGGTGCCCAGCGCAGCCTGATTCGCGTGCCGGCGCCGGGGCGGCTGGCGATGCTCATTTCCGCACCGATGGCCTCGGCCTGTTCCGCCAGTCCGACCAGGCCGTAGTGCCCGGTGGCGCCGATGCCAGGTTCGAAGCCCACGCCGTCGTCGGCAATCTCCAACTCCACGCTGCCGCCGTCCTGGCTGCGCGCCAGCTCCACGCGCAGACGCTGCGCGCCGGCGTGGCGCTCGACGTTGCGCAGCATCTCCTCGCACATGCGATACACCGTGTCGGCCGGCTGCGCGGCCAGGCCCGCGAGTTCGGCATCGATGCGGCAATCGAGCGCAATGCCCGAGCGCTCGGACAGCGCCTTGGCCTGTTCCGCCAGCGCCGCGCCCAGGCCCAGGTCGCGCACCGGGTTGCTGCGCAGCTGGTCGATGGCCAGGCGCGCTTCGCGCAGGCCCTCGCGCGCGGCCTGTTCCGCGCGCACCAGTTCGTCCGGCAGGGCCTCGGGCTTGGAAACCGCCATGTGCTTGAGCACCCGGATCTCGGTGAGCATGGCCATCATCGAATGCGCCAGCGTGTCGTGCAGGTCGCGCGCCAGGCGCAGGCGCTCGCGCACCACGGCGGCGTCGCGCGACTCCTGGGCCAGGCGGCTGATTTCCTCGGTGCGCTCGCGCACGCGCTCGTCCAGCTCGGCGTTGAGGCTTCGCAGCTCGTCGCGCTCTTCCTGCAGGCTGGCCAGCAGGCGGTCGAGCGCGGTGGCCAGGCGGGCGGCCTCGTCGCTGCCTTCGGGCACCTCGATGCGCGACGCGCTGCCGGCCAGCACCGCGTCGGCCGAGCGCGCGATGACGCTCACGCGCCGGGTGAGCCTGCGCGCCACCACCACGCCGCTGACGGCCGCCACCAGGCCCAGCACGGTCAGCATCAGCGCAATGCGCCATTCGATGGCGGTGGCGAAGGCGGCCACCGATTCCACCGGCTGGATCACCACCACCTGCCAGCCCAGGCGGCGCAGCGTGCCATCGGGCGATTGCGGCGGGGTCGCGATCAGGTAGGGGCTGTTGCCCAGCAGCCGGCGCAGGCGGATGCGCTCGGGCAGGTCGGAGCCGTCGTTGCCCAGGGTGGCCACGCGGCGGTCGAAGGGCGCGAGCGGCTCGCCCGCGTCGCGCCAGCGCTTGCCCACCAGCGGCTGCGGGCCTTCGCGCACCACGCCGTCGCGGTCGATCAGCAGCCATTCGCCCGGCGAGGCGCGTACGCTGGACACGAGCTTCTGCACCCAGCGCCACTCCATCTGCGCCGCCACCACGCCGACGATGGCGCCGTCCGCATTGGTGACCGGCGCCGTGAGCTTGAGGAAGTGCTCGCCCGGTGCGCGGCCTTCCTCGATCCATGCGACATCCAGGCCCTGCGACATCCAGGCGTGCTGGAACACGTTCTGGCCCAGCACGCTTTCGTCGGTGGCGCCCACGATGAAGCCGTCGGCATCGGTCACTGCCAGCCAGACCAGGTCGGGCACGCCCAGGCGAACGGCCTGCAGCGAGCGCTTGATGCCTTCGCTGTCCTTCTGCTGCACGTCTTCGGACAGCATGGACGCAACCACGCTCACCGACTGCAGGCGCAGCAGGAGGGCGGTGTCGAGTTCTGCGCTGACATGCTCGCCGGCCGCGTCGAGCCGGCGGCTGTACTGCTCCAGCATGGCACCGCGCACGTAGGAGCTCAGCCACAGGTTGGCCGCCAGCGCCAGGCACATGGCCAGCGCCACCAGCAGCCAGCCGACGGCGGCCGCCAGGCTTCGCCGCGGGTCGACGCGCTGCAGCAGCCTCTTGATCACGGCGCCGGCCTTGCGGTGCTGCCCACAGGGCAGGAGGGGATCGATTCGTTGTTCATGTGCTGGTGATTCTGAGCACGCGCCGCCTTTGCGCGCCATGACTTTGGTCATGCGGGCTTGCCCTGATTCATTGGGGTTTGTCTCGATTCCACGCGTGACTTCCGGCAGGCGCGCATTCCGGCCATTGGGCCGACAGTGCGTCCCATCACTCAGTCCCATTACTCAGCACGGAGACACGACCCCATGAACACCACCACCTCACTCAAGCACGGCGCCGGCGGCGGCCAGCCCGTGCGCTGGTCCGACAACCGCTGGCTGCAGCTGGTGGTCGGCATCGTGTGCATGATCGCCACGGCCAACATCCAGTACGCCTGGACGCTGTTCGTGCCCGAGATCCAGGGCAAGTTCGGCTGGGAGCGCGCTTCGATCCAGATCGCCTTCACCATCTTCGTGCTGGTGCAGACCTGGCTGGCGCCCATCGAGGGCTACTTCATCGACAAGTTCGGCCCGCGCCTGATCGTGGCCTTCGGCGCGGTGTTCATCGGCGCGGCCTGGGTCATCAACTCGCAGGCCACCACGCTCATGGGCTTCTACATCGGCGCGGCCATCGGCGGCATCGGCGTGGGCTCGATCTATGCCACCTGCATCAACAACGCGCTCAAGTGGTTCCCCGACCGCCGCGGCCTGGCCGTGGGCCTGACGGCCGGCGGCTACGGTGCCGGCTCGGCCGCCACCATCCTGCCCATCGCCTCCATGATCGAATCGTCGGGCTTCCAGCAGGCCTTCCTGTTCTTCGGCCTGCTGCAGGGCTCGCTGGCCTTTGCCGCCGCCTGGTTCCTGCGCGCCCCCAAGGGCGGCGAGACGCACGTTTCCACCAAGGTCAACCAGAGCCGGCGCGACTACACGCTGGGCGAGGCCCTGCGCACCAAGCTGTTCTGGCTGATGCTGCTCATGTTCACCTGCGTGGTCACCGGCGGCATGATGGCCGTGGCGCAGCTGGGCGTGATCGCGCAGGACCTGGGCGTGAAGAACTTCAAGGTCGACCTGCACTTCTTCGTCATGGCCGCGCTGCCCCTGGCGCTGATGCTCGACCGCATCATGAACGGCATCTCGCGCCCGCTGTTCGGCTGGATCTCCGACCACATCGGCCGCGAGAAGACCATGGTCATCGCCTTCACGCTGGAAGGCCTGGGCATCATCGCGCTGGGCTACTTCGGCCACAACCCGTGGGCCTTCCTGATCCTGTCGGGCGTGGTGTTCCTGGCCTGGGGCGAGGTGTATTCGCTGTTCTCGGCACTGGCCGGCGACGCCTTCGGCACCAAGCACATCGGCAAGATCTACGGCGTGCTGTACTGCGCCAAGGGCATCGGCGCGCTGTTCGTGCCCATCGGCAACCTGATGATGGAAGCCACCGGCACCTGGTCCACCGTGCTCTACACGGTGGCGGCCATGGACCTGTTCGCCGCCTTCCTGGCCATCGTCGCACTGCGGCCCATGCTCAAGGCCCACGTGGCGGACACCAAGCTGCCGCCGCCCGAGCCGCCGCGCACGCCGATGAACGGGCTGGCCACCGCAGGCTGATCTTCTTCCAAGAACGAGTTCTCTGTCCCCCGTGTGGCACGGGGTCTTCGCGGGGCGCGGCCGGTGGCTGCGCCCCGCATTTTTGTTGGGGGAGGAGGGCAATTGGTGCGCATTGCGAAGGCGTGGTAAATTGCCACAGTCCACCACGGCGGAGCGATTCATGTCCTCAAATTCCATTCGAGTAGGTGCCTCGCTTTTCAAGGAAGCCCAGAAGGAGGGCGCCCTCATGTCTCGTTCTGCGGCCCAGCAGATCGAGTACTGGGCTCGCCTGGGCGCTGCACTCGAAGCCGCAGGGCTTTCCGTCAGCGACGCTGCAAGGATGCTGCGTTCCGGCGAGCCGCAGAAGCACGCGTACGTGGCCTCCGAAGACGAGTTGTGGGCGCGCAAGCGCAAGCAGCAGAGGCAGGACGTGGAAAGCGTCCAGTCCGGGCGGCAATCGGCCGCCAGCATGAGCTGGTTCTCGAACGGACGAGCCAGAACGGTCAAGCTCGTCGATTCGCCGTACTGATGTACTGACGCGCGGATGGCGACGAGCCCGGTCCTGCCTTTCGACGAAGTCCCGCTCGATGCCGCGACGGTGGATCTGCTGCTGTCGAACATAGGCGTCGACATGGTGCTGGTCGGAGGTCAGGCATTGGCGTTCTGGATGGAACGCTACGGCCTCAGTCCCAACGGAATGATGGTCTCGAACGACGGTGATGTTCTAGGCCCCATTGCCAGGGCCTACGAATTGGCAGATGCCATGCGAGCCAAGGTCATCACGCCGCCCGAGAGGGCCATGACCTCACTGGTTGGTCAGATCCAGATGCCCGCCGATGAAGGCAAGGTGCGAAACATCGACGTCCTGCACAAGCTCTTTACCGTGAGCGGCCTGCGGAAGTCGACCGATTTCACGAACCGAGTCAGACGCGACAGCGTCAAGGTCGAATGGCGCCCAGGAAGGTTCATCCGAGTGATGGATCCGTTCGACGTCCTCGAGTCGCGCGTGCAGAACGCGGTCGGCCTGCTCGAAGACAAGGGCCCCCATGTGTTGACTCAGGCGCGATGGGGAATCGAGGTGGCGAAGGCTGCCCTCCTGAAGCTTGCAAGTCGGCCCGAAGAGGGCGCTCGCCTGGGCGCAAAGATCCAACGCGTCTACCAGCTGGCCAACAGCCAGATTGGCAAACGCCTGCTCAAGGAGCACGGGATCGAAGTGCTCGATGCCATCGACCTCGCCGCGCTGCGCGGCCTCGCGCCCACCCATGCGAAACAGCTGGACAAGGTCGAGGCGCTTGTCGGCGGTAGGCGCCGCAGCTGAGCCTCAACCCCCGTCCTGCTTGGCCCTGCCCCGCGCCAGCACCAGCACCGCCAGTTCGGTGCGCGTATTCGCATGGAGCTTCTGCATGATGCGGCTCGCATGGTTCTTCACCGTGCCTTCGGCGAGGTGCAGTGCCGCCGCGATCTGGCGGTTGCTCTGGCCCTTGGCGATGAGCTCCAGCACGGCGGCCTCGCGGTCGGTCAGCGGGTCGGGCGTGGGCACGGCCGGCGCTGCTGCGGCGGGGGCGGGCAGAGGCGCTGCGGGCGCGGCACTGGAGGGCGCAGGCAGGGCGGTGTCCTGCGGCTCCTGCGCCATGCGGTTGGCCAGCAGGCGGAACTGGTCCATCACCTTGCGGGCGATCTGCGGCGTGAGCCGCGATTCGCCGCGGTGCACCGCGCGCACCGTGTCCAGCACCTCGTCTTCCGACGCGTCCTTGAGCAGGTAGGCCTGCGCGCCGGCGCGCACGGCGTCGAACACCAGCTCGTCGCGGTCGAAGGTGGTGAGCACCATCACCCGCGTGTTGGGCAGCGCGGCGGAAATTTCCCGCGTGGCCAGCACGCCGCCCTTGCGCGGCATGTGCAGGTCCATCAGCACCACGTCGGGCAGCAACTGCCTGGCCAGCGCCACCGCTTCGACGCCGTCAGCCCCCTGGCCCACCACCTCGATGTCGGGCGCGGCGTCCAGCAAGAGGGCCATGCCGCGGCGGATCAGCACCTGGTCGTCGACGACGAGCACGCGGATGCGCGGCCCCGAAGAAGCAGAAGCGGAAGAAGAAGACGGGGCCGCATGTGCGGCCCCGGGGGAATTCTCGGTGGGCACCAGAAACGTCTCCAAATTCTTGTGTGCCCATTGTGCCGGGCCGATGCCGGCCCGGGAGAGAGGAAGGGTACTTAGCTGGTTACTTGCTGTTCATGTCCACCGGCAGGATCTCGTTGCCGATGAAGCGGGTCCACACGTAGTCGTTCTCGTTGAGGGCGTCGTGGTTCTCGGGCGAGAAGGGCTTGTCGTAGGTCTTGATCAGCCCCTCGTACTTGCCGATCTTGTAGAAGCCCTCGCGGATCGCGTCGCCCTTGGTGCTGCCGGCCTTGTCGATGGCCAGCGCCACCAGGTGCATCGCGTCGTAGGCGTTGGCCACGCCCACGGCAGGGGTGACGTCGCCCGGGCCCTTGATGTCGGGGTACTTCTTCTTCAGCGCCTCGAGCACGCGGTCGCCCACCGGCGTCTGCTTGCCGAAGAAGCTGTAGGTCTGCACGAAGACCACGTCTTTGGCATTGGGCCCCGCCAGTTCGGTGAAGCGCCCGCCAGCCGGACCCCAGTGCGAGACGATGGGCGGCTTCCAGGCCATGCGGTCGAGCGACTTCACCACCTGCGCCGAGGGGCCCACGTTGCCGACCATGAGCAGCGAATCGGCGCCGGCCGACTTCAGGCGCGACAGCTGGGGCGTCACGTCCACGTCGTTGGCCTCGAACTTCTCCACGCCGGCGGGCTTCACGCCCTTGGCCTTGAGCGCGGCCACCAGGCCGTTCAGGTTGGATTCGCCCCAGGGGTTGTTGACCACGATCACGCCGGGGCTCTTGGCCGAGTACTTGTTCTGCGCGTACTGCAGCATGGCCTTGTCCACGATCTCGTCCACCGCCGAGACGCGGAACGCGTAGTTGGGATTGGCGCCGTTGTGGGTGATGGGCGTGCCCGCGGCCCACGGGCCCATGAAAGGCACCTTCTGCTCGTTGGTGATCTGGATGATGGCCAGCGACACCGGCGTGTCGAGCCCGCCGATGAGCACCGCCACCTTCTCCTTGAAGATCAGCTCGCGCGCGGCCACCTGGCCCTTGGCGGGGTTGGCCTCGTCGTCGCGCCGCACCAGCTGCAGCGGGCGCCCGCCGAGCACGCCGCCCTTGGCATTGATCTCGTCGATGGCAATGGTCAGGCCGCGCTGGATGGCTTCGCCGGCTTTGGCCGACTGGCCGGACAAGGCCGTCACCAGGCCGATCTTCACGGGATCGGCCGCTGCCGCCGGCCCAGCGATGAGGACGCCGCAGACGGCGGCGATCAGGTGCCGGCGCGCAATCTGCACGCGGCTGGAACGGGTTGCGGGCATGCGTGTCTCCTTTGTATATGCGGAATGCCAGCGCAATTTAGTCCCAGCACCGCCGCGGCGCAGCCTCCCCAGACGCATAGTCCGAATTCATGAAGTGAATAAAGCGGGCTGCACCGGCCCGGTGCCGCCGCGGCCTGCCCGGGCTACTGAACGAGCACTTCGGCAATCAGCGAGCGGATCCAGCGGTTGGCCGGATCGTGGTGGTAGCGCTCGTGCCAGTGCTGCTTGATCTCGAAGGACGGGATCTTGATCGGCGGCTCGATCATCTTGATGCCGGGGAAGTCGGAGAAGGCCAGCGCGAGGCGCCGCGGCACGGTGACCACGTAGTCGGACTGGCTCACGATGATGGGCACCGCGGTGAAGTGCGGAATGGTCAGCGCCACCGGCAGCCGGTGCCGCGCGAATGCCCGCTGCACCACCGCCGCATGGCCGGTGCCGGGCGTGGTGATGATGGCGTGGCGCATCTCCATGAACTCGTCCACACCGACCGGCTTGTTGGCCTGCGGATGGTCGGCACTCATCAGGCACACGAAGTTGTCTACGTACAAACGCTGTTGGTAGAAACCCGCTCTCAAATCGGGGAAAAAACCGATGGCCAGGTCCACGTCGCCGGAGGCCATGGCTGCCTGCTCGCCGTACTCCGGAATGCGCAGCACATTCACCTTGGCATTGGGTGCGCGCTGCACCATGGTGCGCAGCAGCTTCGGCAGGAAAACGGCCGCGCCGATGTCGGTCACGTAGAAGTTGAAAGTGCAGGTGGCCGACAGCGGTTCGAAGGTGGTGTCGATGTTCAGCGAGTTGGCCACCAGCTCGCACGCGCGCTGGATCGGCGGGCCCAGCATCTCGGCATAGGGCGTGGGCTGCATGCCGCCGCCGGTGCGCACGAACAGCGGGTCGTTGAAGGTCTTGCGAAGGCGCGCCAGCGCGTTGCTCATGGCCGGCTGCGAGAGGCCGATGCGCCTGCCTGCGGCGGTGATGTTGCGGTCTTTGAGGATCGCATCGAACACCACGAGCAGGTTCAGGTCCAGGGAGCTGAGGCGGAGGCTGTTATCCACGGCATGAATCTTAAACATATCCGATGCCGTCTGGACACCCCATGCACCCGATTCATACAGTGCCCGCACAACACCACCGTTGCACCGAATCGACGAAAGGTATCCACGTGCCAGTCTCCGTCTCTATCAAACCGAACCTGTACAAGGATTCAGTCGCGTTGATGCGCATCGGGCAGCTCGTGCTGGCCCAGGAAGGCGTGAAGCGCGTGACCCTGCTGATGGGAACGCCCGCCAACAAGGCGATCATGGCCGCCTCGGGCCTGCTCGACCCGGCGCTGGAGGCCGCGCGCCCCGGCGACGTGATGGTCAGCGTCGAGGCCGACACCGCCGAGCTGCTGGAGACCGCGCTGGCCGACGTGGCCGCGCAGCTCGAAGGCTCGCAGAAGAAGGACGAGGGCGGCGGCGAGGGCTTCAAGCTGCCGCTGCGCTCCATCTGCATGGCGCGCACGCGCTCCGATGCGGTGCTGGCGCAGATCTCCGTGCCCGGCCCCTACGCCGCCGGCGAGGCCATGAAGGCGCTGCGCGCCGGCATGCACGTCTTCCTGTTCAGCGACAACGTGCCGCTGGAGCAGGAGCGTGCCCTCAAGGACGTGGCGGCGCGCAAGGGCCTGCTGGTGATGGGGCCCGACTGCGGCACCGCCATCATCCGCGGCACGCCGCTGGGCTTTGCCAACGTGGTGCGCGATGGCGCCATCGGCCTGGTGGGCGCGTCCGGCACCGGCCTGCAGGAAGTCAGCAGCCAGATCGACACGCTGGGCCAGGGCATCCGCCATGCCATCGGCACCGGCGGGCGCGACGTGTACGCCGAGATCGGCGGCGCCACCATGCGCCAGGCCATCGACCTGCTGGCCGCCGATGCCGCCACGCGCGTGATCGGCATCGTCTCCAAGCCGCCGGCACCCGAGGTGGCCGAGCGCATCTTCGAGCAGCTGGAAGCGGTGGGCAAGCCGGCCGTGGTGCTGTTCCTGGGCGCCGAGGCGCCGGCGCGCAAGCTGCCGCCGCACATCGTGGTGGCCACCACGCTCTTCGATGCCGCCGCGGGTGCGGTGGCGCTGCTCGAAGGCAAGCCCTATGCACCGTCGCGGCAGAGCGAGGAGTCGGTGCGCGCGGCCCAGCACGAGGTGGAGCGTCTGGCGCCCACGCAGCGCGCGGTGCGGGGCCTGTATTCGGGCGGCACCTTCGCCTCCGAGGCGCAGATCCTCTGGAACCGCCTGGGCCTGGGCGCGCAGGACGGCCACGAGGCCGTCGACCTGGGCGACGACGAATACACCGTGGGCCGTCCGCATCCCATGATCGACCCGAGCGCCCGCCTGGAGCACATCGAGCGCGAGGCGGCCGACCCGGCCACCGCGGTGATCGTGCTGGACGTGGTGCTGGGCTACGCCGGCCACGAGGACCCGGCCGGCGCACTGGCTCCTGCCATCGCCGCAGCCAAGGCGTCGTGCGCGAAGGCCGGCCGCCACCTCTCGGTGCTCGCCTTCGTGTGCGGCACCGAGCGCGATCCGCAGCGCCTGTCGGTGCAGCAGGCGCGCCTGCGCGAAGCCGGCGCGCTGGTGCTGCCCAGCAGCACGGCGGCGGCGCGCATGGCCGGCGAGATCGGTCTGCGCGCCGCGGCGCGTGCGAAGAAACCCACTCTGGAAGCGGTGAAGTAGATGAACAGCCGAATCGACGCCGTCGCCGCGCAGCGCGACCTCCGGGCGGCCCAGCGCCGCGTGGTCATCGCCTTCGGCGGCAACGCCGCCTACCCGCCGGGCATCAAGGGCCTGGCCTCCGAGCAGATGGCGCTGATGGCGCAGGCCTGCGAACACCTCGCGCGCATCGTGCAGGAGGGCTTCAGGATCGTCCTCACCCACGGCAACGGGCCGGTGGTGGGCAACATCCTGTTCCGCATGGCGCGCACCGCCAACGAGCTGCCGCCCATGCCCATGGACGTGTGCGTGGCCCACTCGCAGGGCGGCATGGGCTACATGCTGCAGCAGACCCTGGCCAACGTGCTGCACCAGCACGGCGTGGACATGGAGGTGAGCTCCATCGTCACGCAGGTGGAG
Source organism: Variovorax soli NBRC 106424 (assembly GCF_001591385.1). Taxonomy (GTDB): domain Bacteria; phylum Pseudomonadota; class Gammaproteobacteria; order Burkholderiales; family Burkholderiaceae_C; genus Variovorax; species Variovorax soli. The sequence goes on along the minus strand of NZ_BCUU01000026.1, from coordinate 5,514 downwards.
GTGGATGCCAACGACCCGGGCTTTGCCAACCCGACCAAGCCGGTGGGTCGCTTCTTCAGCGAGCAGGACGCGCAGCAGCTCACGCGCGAGCAGGACTGGCGCTTCGTCGAGGACTCGGGCCGCGGCTACCGGCGCGTGGTGCCGTCGCCGCAGCCCCGGCGCATCGTCGAGCTGGGCGCCATGGAAGCGCTGCTGGCGGCCAACGTGATCCCGATCACCGTCGGCGGCGGCGGCATCCCGGTCACGCGCGACGAGAACGGCTGCTACCACGGCGTGTCGGCCGTGATCGACAAGGACCTGACCAGCGCCATGCTGGCTGCGCAGCTGGGCGCGCAGTCGCTGGTGATGCTCACCGGCGTGGACCGCGTGGCGGTGGATTTCGGCAAGCCTACGCAGCGCGCCATCGACCGCATGACGGCCGCCGAGGCGCGCGCCCACCATGCCGACGGGCAGTTCCCGCCCGGCAGCATGGGCCCCAAGATCGAAGCGGCGCTGCGCTACCTCGACGCGGGCGGCACCGAAGTGATCATCACCTCGATCGAGTGCCTGCACGGCGCGCTGCAGGGCACCGCCGGAACCCGGATCGTCCCGTGAACGCGGGCACCCCAAGAACACGACTAGGAGAAAAGAAGATGAGTGTCGCGCTTCTCGAGCAAGACGGCCTGTCCGTCATGAACGTGGGTCTGGAGTCGTTCACGCGCAGCGTGACCGAGCGTGGCGGCCAGGCCCTGCAGCTGGACTGGCAGCCGCCGGGCGATGCGGACGCATCGCTGGCCTGGGCCCTGGCCAACCTGGCGGGCGACGCGGACGACCCCGGGTGCATCGGCTCGCGCATCGACGCCGCCAACAAGGTGGCGGTGGAGCGCATCACCTCCGCGCAGCCCATGCTGGTGGACGTGGCGCTGCACGCACGCGACGTGTGGCCCGACATCGGCCGCACGCTGCTGCATGCCGGCGCGCCCATCGCCTGGGACAGGATGTGCGGCCCGATGCGCGGCGCCATGGTCGGCGCGGTGCTGTACGAAGGCTGGGCCGACTCCGAAGCGCAGGCCGAGGAAATGCTGGGCCGCGGCGAATTCAAGTTCGCCCAGTGCCACGACTACGGCGCGGTGGGCCCGATGGCCGGCGTGATCTCCTCGTCGATGCCGCTCTTCGTGGTGCGCAACGAGACCTTCGGCAACATGGCCTACTCGAACATGAGCGAGGGCATCGGCCGCGTGCTGCGCTTTGGCGCCAACGGGCAGGACGTGATCGACCGCCTGCGCTGGATCGAGAGCGTGCTGGCGCCCACGCTGCAGACGGCGGTGCGCGCCATCGGCGGGCTGGACCTGCGCGCCATCCAGGCGCAGGCGCTTTTGATGGGCGACGAAGTGCACAGCCGCAATGCGGCGGCCACGCTGCAGTTCCTGGCGGCGATCTCGGTGCCGCTGGCCGACGCGCCGGGCGACCGCGGCCCGATCCGCGAGACGCTGGAATTCATCGCGGGTAATTCCCAGTTCTTCCTGAACCTGTCGATGACATCGTCCAAGGCCACGATGGACGCCGTGCACGGTATCGAGAACTGCAGCATCGTCACCGCCATCGCGCGCAACGGCGTGACCACGGGCGTGCGCGTCAGCGGCCTGGGCAAGCAGTGGTTCCAGGCCGCCTCCGAAATGCCGCAGGGCCTGTACTTCCCCGGCTTTGTCGCGACCGACGGCAACCCGGACCTGGGCGACAGCGCCATCTGCGAGACCGCCGGCTACGGCGGCTCTTCGCTCGCGGCCTCGCCCGCGCTGGTGCAACTGGTGGGCGGCACGGTGGCGCAGGCGGTGGGCTACTCGCGCGAGATGTACGAGATCACCGCGGCGCGCAACGGCGCGCTGTCGCTGCCCAACCTGGACTTTGCCGGCGCACCGTGCGGCATCGACATCCGCAAGGTGGTGGACAACGGCATGCGGCCGGTGGTCACCACCGGCATCGCGCACAAGCAGGCCGGGGTGGGGCAGATCGGCGCGGGCATCGTTCGCTCGCCCATGGGCTGCTTCACGCAGGCGGTGATGGCCCTGGCACAACAGGCGAAACCGGCATGCTGAGGGCGCTGAGTTCCCCGCGCGGCATGGCGACCGCGCCGCACCACCTGGCCGCACAGGCCGGTGCCGGCGTGCTGCGCGACGGCGGCAACGCGGTCGAGGCGATGGTGGCGGCCGCCGCGGTGATTGCCGTGGTGTACCCGCACATGAACAGCATCGGCGGCGACGGCTTCTGGCTGATCAGCCAGCCGGGCAAGGCGCCGCGCGGCGTGGAAGCCTGCGGCCGCGCCGCCGGACTGGCCACGCGCGACTGGTACCGCAATGCGGGCTACCCTGAGGCGATTCCCTCGCGCGGCCCGCTGGCGGCCAACACCGTGGCCGGCGCCGTGTCGGGCTGGCAGGCGGCGCTGGAGCATGCCGGCGGCAAGCTGCCGCTGTCGCGCCTGCTGCAGGACGCCATCTGGTACGCGCGCAACGGCGCGCCGGTCACGCAGAGCCAGATCGACTACACGCAGAAGTTCCGCGAAGAGCTGGCGCCGCAGCCGGGCTTTGCCCAGGCCTTCCTGCGCGATGGCGGCGCCTTGCCCGAGGTGCGCAGCGTGCAGCGCTTTCCGGCGCTGGCCGGCACGCTGGAGCAGCTGGCGCAGCGGGGCCTGTCGGACTTCTACCGCGGCGAGATCGCGCATGCGCTGGCGGCCGAGCTGGAACGCCTGGGCAGCCCCGTGCGCCTGCAGGACCTGCAGCGCCACCATGCCTCGCTCGTCACGCCGCTGGAGGTGAAGCTGTCGGTGGGCACCGGCTACAACATGCCGCCACCCACGCAGGGCCTGGCCTCGCTGATGATCCTGGGCATCTTCGACCGCATCCGCGAGGGCGCCACGGTCGACAGCTTCGCCCATGTGCACGGCCTGGTCGAATCGACCAAGCAGGCCTTCCTGGTGCGCAACCGCCATGTGGGCGACCCCGAGGCGATGACGGTGGACCCGGCCGACTTCCTCACGCCCGCGGCGCTGGACGAGCGTGCCAGGGCCATCGACCCGGCCCGTGCGCGCCCCTGGCCTGAGCCGGCCATCAAGGGCGACACGGTGTGGATGGGCGCGATGGACGGCGAAGGCTGCTCGGTGAGCTACATCCAGAGCGTGTACTGGGAGTTCGGCTCCGGCGTGGTGCTGCAGGACACCGGCATCAACTGGCAGAACCGCGGCTCCAGCTTCTCGCTCGACCCGGCCTCGCACCTCGCGCTGGAGCCGGGCCGCAAGCCCTTCCACACGCTCAACCCGGCGCTGGCGCGCCTGTCAGACGGGCGCGAGATGGTCTACGGGAACATGGGCGGCGACGGCCAGCCGCAGAGCCAGGCCGCGGTCTTCAGCCGCTACGCCATGTTCGGCCAGGACTTGCAGCAGGCCGTCACCGCGCCGCGCTGGCTGCTGGGCCGAACCTGGGGCCAGATGAGCGTGAGCCTGAAGGTCGAGGACCGGCTCGACCCGGCCGTGGTGGATGCGCTGAAGAAGGCAGGCCACGACGTGGAGCTGATTCCCGGCTTCTCGGATTTCGTGGGGCATGCGGGCGCGCTGGTGCGCCACCCCAACGGAATGATCTCGGGCGCGTCGGATCCGCGCTCGGACGGGTTGGTTGCAGCGCTCTGAGCTGCAGGCAAGTGGTGGTTGGATGAAACAGGGCCTCGCCACGGGCCCCATAACGAAGGAGACATGAATTGATATCTCTGGCACTCGTCTCGGGCCTGTGCATGGGGGGCATGTACGGCCTCCTTGCGCTGGGCTTCCACATCACCTTTGCCGTGTCGAACACGGTCAACTTCGCGCACGGCACCTCGCTCATGCTGGGCGCGGTGCTTTGCTACATCTTCTCGGCGGCCTGGGGCTGGCCGATCGCTCTGGCGATCGTCGCGGCCCTGGTGCTGTGCGGGCTGTGGGGCATGCTCATCGAGCGCACGGCGGTGCGGCCCTTCGTGCGCGCGGGCTCCAATGCCTGGCTCATGGCCACCATCGCGGTGGGCATCATCCTGGAGCACACGGTGATGTTCACCTTCGGCAAGGAGCCGCGCTCGCTGGTGCTGCCGGTGTCGGGCGAGGCCTTCTCGGTGGGCGGGCTGGCGGTGTCGCCGCTGCAGATCGCCATCCTGGTGGTGGCCATCGGCGTGGCCTCGGGCCTGCATGCCTTCTCCACCCACACCAAGTACGGCAAGGCGCTGCTCTCGGTGGTGCAGAACCCGCAGGCGGCCAGCCTCATGGGCGTGGACGTGCCGCGAGCGGTGATGTACTGCTACGCCGCATCGACGGTGCTGGCAGGCATTGCCGGCATCCTCATCGCGCCGCTCTTCTCGGTGTCGGCCGAGATGGGCACGCTGTTCGGCGTGAAGGCGTTCGCGGTGGGCATCCTGGGCGGCCTGAGCAGTGCGCGCGGCGTGGTGCTCGCAGGCTTCATCTTCGGCATCGTGGAGGCGCTCATCACCTCCATGCTGGGGTCGGCCTACACCAACATCCTGGCCTTCGGCCTGGTGATCTTCGCCTTGGCCGTGCGGCCGCACGGGCTGCTGGGCAAGGCAGGAGTGAAGAAGGTATGAAAGCACCACGCGACTCCATCCTGATGGCGCTGGCCGCCACCACGCTCGTGTTCGCCGCCATGGCGGACCAGTACTACCTGTTCCTGCTGGTCATCGGCGCGCTCACCGTCATCGTCGGTGTCGGCCTGAACGTGCTGATGGGCCTCACCGGCCTGGTCTCCTTCGGCCACGTGGGCTTCTATGCCATTGGCGCCTATGCCACCGCCGCGCTCAGCACCAAGCTGGGCTGGGGCTTCTGGTGGACGCTGCCCGTGAGCATCCTCATCACCGGCGTGCTCGGCGCCTTGCTCGGCCTGGTGGCTTTGCGGGTGAAGGGGCCGTACCTGGCCATGGTCACCATCGCCTTCGGCTTCGTGGTGGAGTTCACCGCCGTGGAGTGGGAGCATGTGACCGGCGGGCAGAACGGGATCATGAACATTCCCTACCCGACGCTGGGCAGCTGGTCCATCGGCGAGCGCGGCGTGGCGGTGGCCGCCATCCTGCTCATGCTGGCCACGCTGGTGTTCTACAAGCTCATGGTGCGCAGCAGCTGGGGCCTGGCGATGCGCGCGGTGCGCGACTCGGAAATCGCCGCCGGCTCGATGGGCGTCAACCCGTTGGCCGTGCGCACGCTGGCCTTCACGCTCTCGGCGGTGCTGGCGGGCATTGCGGGTTCGTTCTACGCGGTGGCCACCACCTTCGTCACGCCCAGCGCCTTCAACTTCTTCCAGTCGATCCTGTTCGTGCTGGCGGTGGTCATCGGCGGGTCGGGCCGCACCTACGGGCCGGTGATCGGCGCCGCCATCGTGGTGGCGCTGCCCGAGGCCCTGTCGGACTTTGCCGAGTACCGCATCCTGCTGTTCGGCATCCTGCTGCTGGCGGTGCTGCGCTTCGCGCCCAGCGGCGTGGCCGGTGCGCTGGCCGGGCGCTGGAGCCGCG
>NZ_BCUU01000025.1 GCF_001591385.1 Variovorax soli NBRC 106424 | reverse complement strand
GCCGCACGCCGCCGCCGCCGGCCGATGCGCTGCTGTGCAGCGCGCTGGCGCTGGCCTGGCAAGCCGAGCAGGCGCCGTACGAACCTTTCACCCTGGTGGACCAGACGGTGGAGGCTGCCAAGCGCGACAGCACCACGCGCGCCCAGGCGAGCTTCATCAATGCCTGCCTGCGCCGCTTCCTGCGCGAGCGTGCCGAACTCGTGGCCGCGACAGACCGCGAGCCGGTCGCCCAGTGGAACCATCCCCGCTGGTGGATCGAACGGCTCAAGCGGGATCACCCGCGTTCCTGGCAGAAAGTGCTGGAAGCCAACAACGCGCATGCGCCCATGACGCTGCGCGTGAACCAGCTCAAGACAGGCGTCGGTGAGTACTTGCATGCCCTGGAGCTGCTGCAAATGAAGGCGCATGCCGTGGGCAGCAGCGGCGTGCAACTGGACCGGGCCCGCCCGGTGCGCCAGTTGCCCGGTTTCGAGGAGGGCGAGTTCTCGGTGCAGGACGCGGCGGCGCAACTGGCTGCCCCCTTGCTGCTGGACGGCCTCGCGCCGCCGGTGGGGCGCCCCTTGCGCGTGCTGGATGCCTGTGCCGCCCCCGGCGGAAAGACGGCGCATCTGCTGGAACATGCCGGCCAGCAGCCGGTGGAAGTCACGGCCCTCGAAGTCGATGCGCAGCGCAGCTTGCGCATCGGCGAGACGCTGCAGCGCCTGGGGCTCTCGGCCCGTGTCGTGGTGGCCGACGCCGCCCGGCCCGAGCAATGGTGGGACGGCACGCCCTACGACGCCATCCTGCTGGACGCACCCTGCACCGCCTCGGGCATCGTGCGCCGCCATCCGGACGTGCGCTGGCTCCGGCGCGAGAGCGACATCGAGCAGTTGGCGGTTCAGCAGGCGACCTTGCTGGCCAGCCTCTGGCCGCTGGTCAGGCCGGGTGGCCGCCTTCTTTATTGCACCTGCTCGGTCTTCCGGGACGAGGGGGTGCACCAGATTGATGCGTTTCTTGCACACAACACCGATGCCGGATTGCTGCCTTCCCCGGGTCATTTGCTGCCGCAAAGCGGGCGGAATGCCCGCGGCCTCCCGGACAATCCCTTAGGTGATCACGACGGTTTCTTCTACGCCCTGCTGGAAAAGCACCCTGGCTGAGGCCCGGCGCCCGGTCGGGGCGCTGCGGGCGCTGGGCCTGATCCTGCTGGTTGCCCTTCTTGTCTTCTGGCTGCCTGGCGCCCAAGCCAACAACGCGAACATCGAGGTGACCCAACTGCGCCTGGAGCGCGGCGACGACGGCGTCTACCTGAGCGCCGCCGTCCAGTTCGAGCTGCCGGACCTGGTAGAAGACGTGCTGGACAAGGGCATTGCCATCTATTTCGTGGCAGAAGCCGAGATTTACCGCGAGCGCTGGTACTGGATGGACACCCGTGTGGCGCAGGTCGCCCGCCACATGCGCCTGGCCTACCAGCCCCTCACCCGGCGCTGGCGGCTGAACGTGTCGCCGGTGCCCATCACCAACGCCGGCTTCGGCGCCTCGGTGGCGCAGAACTTCGACTCCCTCGGCGATGCACTCGACGCGGTCAAGCGCATCGGGCGCCTGCGCCTGGGCGACAACTCGGAGATCAACGACGATCCCGTGCAACCGGTGGTGTTTCGCTTCCGGCTGGATACTTCACAGTTGCCTCGGCCGTTCCAGATCGGCGTGGTCGGCCAGTCCGACTGGAACATCGCCGTCGAGCGCAGTGTGAAGCTTCCCATGGAGAAAAGCAGGTGACTGATCAGCCGCGCGGGCGTGCGCGTGCCCCGGCAACGCCGGCCGCGCGCCGCGCCAAGGCCATGCGCTGGGCGATCGGCGTGGGTGCGGCGCTGGTCACGGCCATCGGCCTGGTGCTGATGTTCCTGCTGGCGCAGGCCACCAACAACCGCGCCCTGTACGAACGCAACTACGCGCGCCTGTTCGGCATCAACGTGGTGGTGGCGGTGCTGCTGGTGCTGGTGCTCGGCTGGGTGGCGTTCCGGCTCATCCAGCGCCTGCGGCGCGGCAAGTTCGGCAGCCGGCTGCTCATCAAGCTCGCGGCGATCTTCGCGCTGGTGGGGGTCGTGCCGGGGGTGCTCATCTACGTGGTGTCCTACCAGTTCGTCTCGCGCTCCATCGAAAGCTGGTTCGACGTGAAGGTGGAGGGCGCACTCGACGCCGGCCTCAACCTGGGCCGCGCCACCCTCGATTCGCTCACGCAGGACCTTTCCAACAAGGCTCGCACGGCCAGCGCGCAACTGGAAAACGTGCCCGATGCCAGCGCCGGCCTCGCGCTCGAGCGGGTGCGCGAACAGCTGGGTGCCAGCGAGGTGGTGCTGTGGAGCGGCAGCGGCCAGCAGATTGCGGGCACCGGCACCGCGCGTTTCCAGCTGAGCCCGTCGCGGCCCAGCGCCCAGCAGTTCCGGCAGGCGCGCAGCGACCGGGCGGTGGCGCACATCGAAGGGCTGGACGAAGTCGAGGGGGCGCAGGCCGGCACCGGGCCGCCGGCCGCCAGCATCCGCGCGCTGGCCCTGGTGCGCCGGCCGGGTTTCGATCTGGGCGGCGAGACGCGCTACCTGCAGGTGACGGTGCCCCTGCCGCCCGCTGTGGTGGCCAATGCGCTGGCCGTGCAGGAGGCCAACCGCGAATACCAGGAGCGCGCCCTGGCCCGCGAGGGCCTGCTGCGCATGTACATCGGCACCCTGACCCTGAGCCTGTTCCTGGCCGTGTTCGGCGCCGTGCTGCTGGCCGTGCTGTTCGGCAACCAGCTGGCGCGCCCGCTGCTGGTGCTGGCCGACGGCGTGCGCCAGGTGGCGGCTGGCGACCTTCGGCCGACCGCCGTGCTGCCCGGCAAGGATGAACTGGGCGGCCTGACCCGCTCCTTTGCCATGATGACGCAGCAGCTGGCCGAGGCCCGCGGCGCCGTCGAGAAGACGGTGGGCGAGCTGGATGCGGCGCGCGCCAACCTGCAGACCATTCTGGACAACCTGACCTCCGGCGTGATCGTGCTGAACGAGTCGGGCACGGTGTTGTCGACCAACCCGGGCGCCACCCGTGTGCTGCGGGCGCCGTTGGCAGCGTACGAAGGACAGAAGCTGGCGGAGGTCCCGGGGCTGGAGGCGTTCGGCAATGCGGTGCAGCAGCAGTTCGACGACTTCGAGGTCGAGCAGGCCCAGCACGGGCTGGACCATTGGCAGCACGCCTTCGAACTCCACCCGGACGGCCCGGGTGGCGGGCAGGAGGCCGCCGTCAACATCGTGGCGCGGGGCGCCGAGCTGCCGGGGCAGACCCGCCTGCTGGTGTTCGACGACATCTCGGAAATCGTCTCGGCCCAGCGCGCCCAGGCGTGGGGTGAGGTGGCCCGCCGGCTGGCGCACGAGATCAAGAACCCGCTCACGCCCATCCAGCTCTCGGCCGAGCGGCTGGAGCACAAGCTCTCGGGCAAGCTGGCCTCGGGCGAGCAGGCGGTGCTGGCCAAGTCGGTCAAGACCATCGTCGACCAGGTCGACGCCATGAAGCGCCTGGTCAACGAATTCCGCGACTACGCCCGGCTGCCCGCGGCCGAGCTCAAGCCGGTGGACCTGAATGCGCTCGTTTCCGACGTGCTGCATCTGTACGACAACGAGGCCGGGCACGCCGTGAAGGTGCATGCCGAACTGGACCCGCGCTGCCCGCCCATCCGCGGCGATGCGCAGCAACTTCGCCAGGTGATCCACAACCTGTTGCAAAACGCCCAGGACGCCACCGAGGCCGCCGCCGCCGCGCACCCCGAAGTGCCGCGCCAGCCAGTGCTGGTGCGCACGCGCCTGTCCGACTCGGGGGAGCGCGCGCGCCTCACGGTGCAGGACTGCGGCGCGGGCTTTGCCGAGAACATCCTCAAGCGCGCCTTCGAACCCTACGTCACCACCAAGTCCAAGGGCACCGGCCTGGGGCTGGCGGTTGTAAAGAAAATAGCTGACGAACACGGCGCCCGCATCGAACTTTCCAATCGCATGCAGGACGGGGCTGTGGTAGGGGCGCAAGTGTCGCTATCATTCGCATTGGCGGCAGAACAACGGCCTGCCGCCCCCAACCCGCCTTCCGAAGAAAACACCGTCGCCTGAGCGCGCACCTACAAGCATTCATGGCAAACATACTCGTGGTCGACGATGAGCTGGGCATCCGCGACCTGCTCTTCGAAATCCTCAATGACGAAGGCCACAACGTCGAGCTGGCTGAAAACGCCGCCGAGGCACGCGCGGCGCGCCAGCGTGCGCGGCCCGACCTGGTCCTGCTCGACATCTGGATGCCCGACACCGACGGCGTCACCCTGCTCAAGGAGTGGTCGACCGCCAACCTGCTGACCATGCCGGTCATCATGATGAGCGGGCACGCCACCATCGACACCGCCGTGGACGCCACCCGCATCGGTGCCTTCGCCTTCCTCGAGAAGCCGATCACCATGCAGAAACTGCTCAAGGCCGTGGAGCAGGGCTTGGCCCGCGAAAGCGCACGCCGGGCCGCCGCCGCCGTGGTGCCCACCACCAGCACCTACTCGCCCGTGGTGACCACCACCGGCGAAAGCTCGCTGGTGCCCGCGCCCTCGATGTCGCCCTTGCCCGACCCCGGCCCGCAGTCCACCCAGAGCTTCGACCTCGACCGCCCGCTGCGCGACGCGCGCGACGGATTCGAGAAGGCCTACTTCGAGTTCCACCTGGCCATGGAGAACGGCTCCATGACCCGCGTGGCCGAGAAGACCGGCCTGGAGCGCACCCACCTGTACAGAAAATTGAAGCAGTTGGGCGTCGATCTTTCGAGAGGCCGTAGAAGCGCTGTATAATCGTGGGCTCCAACCCGAATTCTTGGGTTGGGCGTCTCGATCAAAAGAGAATGGCCCGGTAGCTCAGTTGGTAGAGCAGCGGATTGAAAATCCGCGTGTCGGTGGTTCGATTCCGCCCCAGGCCACCAAATTACTTCGCCCATCAAAGGCGAAACCCTAAAAGCCCCAAGTAGATCAACAACTTGGGGCTTTTTTGTTTTCCGCATTCATCCGTCTGCGGCCATCGACGTCCGCAGGATTTTGCAGCAACTTCTAAAGTAACTGGCAAGTTGGCCACGCGCAGTCGAAAAGTTACTGCGTAGACGTAGAGGCAAGGACCGCGGTGGCGCGTCTGCAAGCATAATGGTGGCCAGGCGTCCGCCTCAGCTTCCAGCGGCTGCAAAACAGACCGACCTCATACCTTCCCTTTCCCAACGACTCATGCACTCCATGGGCGTCGGGCAAGTAATCGCTGGATTGCCCGACCTCACTTTGGAGATCTGCATGTCTGTCGATATCTCGAGCCTGGCCTACGCGCTTCGCACGGCCAGTGAAGGTTCTTCCCATCCATTGAGGCACGGCCACGCGATGGAGCTGATCGCAGCTGCGCTGGGCTACGGCTCGCTGGCCGCGTACAAGGCCGGCATCGCCGAAGGCGACGAGCGCGCTGACCTCGCCGAAGCGGGCAACCTGGTGCTCAACGGCCAAGCCATCATTGATCGAGCGGCGCAGTTGTCGTTTATGGCCCCCTCGTTGACGCACCTGGAAATGGTTCTGAACGCGTTTGCCACCTGCCTCCCCCGGGCCCGGCGCTTCCAGAATGAGAACGATCTCTTCAATGAGATCGTCAACTTGATCGATAGGAAGACTCTCAATGACGGGGAGGTCTCCGGCGCCATAGCCTCCACGAACAGCAACGGATACGACGAGATCTACTTGCCCTTTGATTTTTCGCTTGACGAACTTCCGCCGCCCGGCGAGACGCACCACGTGGAAATTGCGGGGCACATCAACATGGAGGTTGACCTTGAGCGACCGTATTCAGGCCACAGGATCGACGTGAGCGCCGTGCTGAGCCTGGAACGCGTCGGGCGTTGCGCGATCAACGTCAGGCACATCCCGCAACCGACGACTCGCAACTGTGGTCACTGAGTCGGCTAAGCGAACAAACCGACCCAGTGCTTCGCTAGCGTAATGCGCGGTCATCGGCGCCTTCCGCCCAGCTCGGGCAACCCCAGCGCCGGACGATGGGCGTGGGCGGCGCAACCGATCGCGCCCAGGCCAGTAGCGAGCCCGCCCAGTAGGCCTCGCAGTGCAGCCTCACGCCTGGCCCGGATCACCTGAGCACGCTGTGCGTGCGCACGCTGCTGTGCCTGAATGGCTTCGAGTTCGTAGCTGATCGAAGCCAATCTGGCGTCGAGCGCCGCGCATCGAGCTTCGAATTCAAGCCGCGCCGCGATTCGCGCCAGCGCCGGCGCGTTCGATAAGGGTTTGAAGCTGGCCACTGTGTTTCCCTTGCCGGCATTCAGAAGGTGATGCCCGTTTGGCTTGCAATGTCCTGTCGCGCGGCCAGCCAGCCATAGATCACCCCCCGCGCAAATCCGTTGGGCGCCGTGGTCGCAAGATCCACCAGCTCGGCCTTCGTCGCGGCCCACGGACTGACCGCTTGATATGCGTCGTACCAGTCGGTTTGGTTTTCTTCGAGCCACGTCCACGCTTCGGCGGTGCCGCAGAGCGCATCGAGCCCGAGCCAGCTCTCAACGTTGTTCGGTGCTGTCATCTGGGTTCCTTTCTTTGCCGCAGCGCGGCATGCATTGGTCTTTTAAGTACACCGGGGCTCTTGGCCTGTTCCCCTTCGGAACCGGTCCCGTTCGGGCATTGGTTCGCGTCGGTTTCACACCGTCCACTCCAGTCCCGCACCCCGAAGGCAGCGGTGCCCATGGCGATGGTCTGTGCAAGTGACCGCACAGAGGCCGCAGCCGAGCGCAGCGAGGACCGGGCGAGTACGGGGCGCGAAGCGCGAACGCTCGCACAGACCATCGAGCGCGCAGCGCGGACGTGGGCAACACTGCCGGAGGAATGGGTGCGAGACTGGAGCGGACGGTTCGTACACGTGCCATGTGCGAACGAGACGCCGCGCGGCGAGCGCCCCTTGCCCGGCGTGCCGGGCACTGACAAGGCCGCAGGCCGTCGAGCGCAGCGAGCTGCCGAAACGCGGCGTGCGCGTCGCACAGCGATGCGCACCCTCCCCTGGTGGGATGGCCAGCGCCGGGAGGTACCCAATATCGAGAGATCCTTAGTGGCGCTAACCAAACAAGCATGCCTGCGCTGGCGCGCAGCCTTAGGCGCGGCAGTTCGGCGGATTCGCCAGAACCGTCCGTCGACCTAGATGCCCTTAAGGCCGAATTGAGGCAACGATTGCTCGAAGACAAGTTGGGTGGCTTGACGGACAAGGATAAGTTCGTGACTGAAGGTGCGGCGATTGCCGCATACACGAACAGCCGTGAGGTGACAAGGTTCATTCTGTTGGCCGCGTATCACGATGCCGTCGAAGATGCGGACGCTCCTGGGCTGATCAAAAAAGGGCGGCCAGCTGTGTCGCCCTGCTTAACCTATGACGGATTTCGGGATGACCGCAATCTCACACTAGAGCACATTGCGCCTCTGGCAGGGTCTTCCGACTGGGACAGCGCCATCTATGCCAACCGCGACTTGGTGCACCGCATTGGCAATATGGTTCTTGTTCCGACGGTGGCAAACTCCTCATTCTCGTCCAGGGCTTGGCCATATAAGCGCGTCCTTTACCAAGCGCTCGGTGCCTCGTCGCATGCGGATGCAGAAAAAATCTTGGCTGCGGCAGCCGCGGCCGGTATTGAGTTTGGCGACTCAACTCAGGAAATCGTCACCAAGGCATCGTTCATGCCGCAACTTAGCGCGATCGGAAATCGCAGCGATACCTGGACCAACGAGTTCGTGGAAGAGCGCTCGAAGCGTCTTCTGGGGCTCGCATGGGATGAACTTTACGCCTGGTTGCAGTAGGCGAGAGGCGCGCGACGGTGCCTTCGGCAGTGGCCTAGAGCAACATCATCCCTACCGTGGATCTATGGAAAGGCGACGGCCTGCCCACGTCGGCGTGGCAAGATTCTGAAGACCGGGGCGAAGTGGCGACCTGTGACCAGCACTCTTGCTTGCATGCAAGTGGAAGTCGGCAGCGAGACGCCGGAGGAACGCTACAACTCGCAGTGCAGTTGTTGCCGGGGACCGCGCCCGGTTCACTGCAAAGGGCCTGTTGTGGTCATCGGCGCAGACCAGTTTGATGACTGCCTTAATACAGGGGACCGCCGATCACTTGACCACGCGAAACGACTGCTGTGATCAGAAGAAGACGCTCGGCGTCTCTTCTCACCCGGCACACCTGATCGCGGTCGCTTGCCGCAGCCTGGGTAAGATGCCTCATGGTTGCACACATTCCCTCGTCAAGCATCTGGTCGCCCGCGCGCCGGCCGCGCCCCCGTCCCGCTTCCGCGCCAGAAAACTCCGTTCCGGGCCAAGCCCCTTCGAACGACGACGGCGCGCCGGATAGCCCCGGCTCGGGTGATCTGCGCTCCGAGTTCCAGCACGACTACGACCGCCTTCTGTTCTCGACGCCAGTTCGGCGCTTGGCGGACAAGACACAGGTCTGGCCCATGGATGAGAACGACAGCGTGCGCACGCGTCTGACGCACTCACACGAGGTCGCCAATCTCGCACGCTCCATCGGGGTGCGCGTCTTCCTGAGCAGCCCTGAGGAATTCAAGCGCAGCGGCATCGGCCCTGATGCCCTGCTCAACGTCATCCAGCCGATCCTGCTGGCGACTGGGCTCGGGCACGACTTGGGCAATCCGCCCTTCGGCCATCAGGGCGAGGCGGCTATTGGCCGCTGGTTCGAGAATCGCCAGGACTGGATCTTCAGCAAGACCGCTCGGGACGGCCGGGAGCTGGAGCAATCGCAAGCGGTCCCGGAAGCACTTCGTCTGGAGTTCACGCGGTTTGACGGCAATCCACAGGCCTTGCGGCTGTTGACGCGACTGCAGACGCACGTGGACGGGGTCGGTCTCGACCTGACCGCAGCTACGCTGGCCGCAGGACTAAAATACCCGGTCTCCTTCGCCGCTGCTGATCCGCGCAATCCGATCCGCAAAAAGGGCGGCTATTTCTCTTCGGAGAAGGACGTCGTCGACTGGGTACGAGAGCAAACGGGCCTTGAGGAGGGTCAGCGTCACCCACTGACATGGATCATGGAAGCGTGCGACGACATTGCCTACTCGGTGCTGGACGTCGACGACGTGCTTAAGAAGCTGGTGATGTCGCCCGACGATGTGCTCGTCGTCCTGCAACGCAGCCGGCGAGACGACCCGACGGTGCTGAAACTGCTGTCGCGCTTCACGGACGTTGAGCAAAAGCCGCTGCGCCCCGATGCGCAGCGCGATATCAAGATTCAATATCTGCGCGCGTTCTTCATCGAGGCTTTGGTCACGCACGCGAGCGAGCAGTTCATTCGGAATTTGCGCCCCATTTTCGATTTCAGCCATCAGATGCCCTTGATGGACAACTCCGAGCTTTGCAGCGACTTGAAGAAGATTGCAAAGAGATACGCGTTCAACAACCCATTGGTACTGCGGACGGAAGCGCTCGGCGCGGCCGCGCTGGACGGGTTGATGTCTGCCTTCTGGTCGGCCATTTCCGATCGCAATGACATGGGCAACATCGAATCGAGAAAGCGAAGCGCGCGCTCGAGCTACATCTTTTCTTTGATCAGCCCAAACTATGTCCAAGAGGCCTGTGCGGCCGACACTCCCAGCTCGTCAGCCAACGGTATGCGCTATCGGGAACTGCGCCTGCTAACAGACATGATTTCCGGCATGACCGATACTTATGCGATGCGTCTTTGGAGCGAGTTCCAGGCCCTGCCCCATGCCAACAGCACCTAACAACCTCGCGTTGAAGCGTCGGCTCGATCGATACTTCTGGGCGAACGACACCGGCGAGATGGTCTTCTTGCGGCAGGTGCTTGAGGATCGGTTCAACGCGTTCGATCGGATCGCCGTCATCGGCGGGCTCGTGCGCGACTTTGCGCACGAGGGACGCGCGGGCTTTCGCTCCGACATCGACCTGGTAATCGACGCGCCGGCCGATCGCGTCGCGGCGCTTGCCGCCGAGTTGGGCGCGACTTCGAACCGCTTCGGCGGATTTGGCTGCAAGCAGGGGCCCTGGAAGATCGATTTCTGGGCGCTGGAGACCACCTGGGCGCGCCGACACGTGCCTGTGCAAAAGCTGGAAGATATAGTCGCGTGCACATTCTTCGACTGGGATGCCATTGCCTACGATCTGAAGGGGCGGCGCTTGATCTGCGCGGACAATTATCTGGGCCGGATTCGTAAGAGAACGCTGGACATCAATCTCCTGCCAAATCCTTCCCCGATGGGCAATCTGGTGCGAGCCGTGCGCCGCTTGGTGCTTTGGAAGGTGCAAGCGGGCCCGTCGCTGCAGCACTTCATTTGCGAGCACCTGGATGAAGCGGCGTTGCGTTTCATACATGCGAAGGAGGCTGAGCTCTACGCTTCGCCGGTCTCCACCCGCTGGAACACGGCCGACGAGGCCCGAGCGGCGCTGCTCTCGAATGTCCGTGGCCGCAAAGGCGCGCAGTTCGAGCTGCATCTGGATTGACACTTGACGCGCTCGGCGTTGCACGTGCGTGACGCGGCGCTATGCCGGCCGGCGCAGGCGCGGCGCCGGCGGCCCTTCTGGCTCGATACTCCGCGCCGCTGAAGGTGGGGCGCTATGCGCAGCGGCCCTGTTCTGCTGGCCACGCTTTGCGCCCATCAGGCTGCCTTGGGCAGACGGCCTCCCGGCTCCGAGGGAAGTGCAATGACGTCGGCACCTCGCCGCAGACGGTCAAGGTAGTCGGCCCAAGACTGCATCAGCGATTTGCGCTCTGCTTGGAATTCCGTGCGGTTGTAGGCCCTGCCCAGACTGTCTTTCACTGCATGCGCCAGTTGCGCCTCGATCACCGATTCGGACTCGCCCAGGCGTTCCGCCATCATCGTGCGGGCCGTTGCTCGAAATCCGTGCGCGGTCACTTCGTCCTTTGCGAACCCCATTGCCCGGAACGCGGCGTTGATCGCTGCGTCACTCATTGGACGATCGTGATGGCGCTCGCCACGGAAAACGTAGCCGTCTGGGCCCGTCAGCGGCGCCAAGTCACGCAGCGCGGCCACGGCCTGCAAAGCGAGTGGTACCACGTGAGGTTTGCCGTGCAGCTTTCCTGCCTTCTCGCGTTTCATCCGGGCGGCCGGGACGGTCCATACGCCTGCTTCCAAGTCAAATTCATCCCAACGCGCTTGGCGTAGCTCGCCAGGACGTAGAAGCACCATGGGAAGCAGCCGCAACGCGGTACGGACAACGTGAGTGCCCTTGTATGCATCGCAGGCCCGAAGGAGTTCGCCAAGGCGCACCGGGTTCGTGATTGCGGGGAAGTGTCGGACCGTTGGCTTGCGAAGCGCATCCTTCAGATCACGGGCGGGGTTGCTGGAAGCCTTGCCGGTGGCAACCGCAAAGCGGAAAACTTGGCCGCAGTTTTCAAGTGCTCGATGCGCTGTCTCTAAGACACCGCGGCTTTCAATACGGCGCAGCACGACCAGTAGCTGAGGTGGCGTGACTTCCGCCACAGGTGTACGGCCGAGCCACGGAAACACGTCAACTTCGAGTCGTCGGATGATTTTGTCTCCATAGCTAGGAGCCCAATCGTCGCGCCTAGTGTTGAACCACTCACGGGCAACATCTTCGAAACTGTCAAGAATTGGAAGGCCGGCTTCTGCCCGCTTCGAGGCCAAGTTGGCGGCGGCCTGCCTGGATTTCGCCTCCTTCCGGCTTTCGCTGGGATCGATGCCGGCTGCGACCAGCTGGCGAGCGGATGCCGCTTTCTCCCGCGCCAGCTTGAGCCCAGTATCCGGATACGTCCCGAGGGAAAGCGTTTTTCGCCTGCCCTGCACGGTGTAATCAAGGCGCCAACCATGCGCCCCGCCCTTGACGAATAGCAACAAGTACAACCCGTCGCCATCGGTGATGCGTTTTCGCGCGTCACCTGGCTTGATATTTCTGAGGATGAGGTCTGAGGAGATAAGGTCGCGTGGCATCTATGGGGACTCCGATCTGAAGTAACTATTGCAGTAACCAGTCGATGTCCGCTAGGTCAGGCCGAGGTTTTTGGCGGCCTGGCGCCCATCTTTCAATAGAGCCCCAGCCACCAAATTCAAGCCCCAAGTGTTTCAAAAGCACTTGGGGCTTTTCCTTTTGGCGATCCGCAGGATTTGGGCACCATACGCGCGTCCCAAACCCTGGAGGGCCTCGCCTTTGTCCGTCGAAACACAACCGCAGCATCCCACCCTCGAGGTGCGCGACCCGCGTTTTCGCCAGTTCGTCTTCGGCCACGTCTCGCTCGAAAAGCTGCACACAGGCAGCCGCTGGGCCGAGGGCCCTGCGTGGTTCGCCGCGGGCCGGTACCTCGTGTGGTCCGACATTCCCAACGACCGCATGCTGCGCTGGGACGAGTGCGACGGCTCCGTCTCGGTGTTCCGCCAGCCGGCGATGAACACCAACGGGCACACGGTCGACCACGAAGGCCGGCTCGTGTCCTGCGAGCACCGCGGACGCTGCATCTCCCGCACCGAGCATGACGGCACGCGCCGCATCCTCGCCTCGCACATCGGCGGCAAGCGCTTCAATTCGCCCAACGACGTGGTGGTGAAGTCCGACGGCAGTATCTGGTTCACCGATCCGAGCTACGGCATCGACAGCGACTATGAAGGCGACAAGTCGCCCAACGAGATCGGCGCGCAGTGCGTCTACCGCATCGCGCCATCCCTGGACGAGGTGCGCTGCGTGGCCGAGGGCTTCGTGCAGCCCAACGGCCTGGCCTTCTCGCCCGACGAGCAGCTGCTGTATGTGGCCGACACCGGCGCGACCCATGTGGAAGGCGGGCCGCATCACATCCGGCGCTACCGGGTGGGCGCGGACGGCATCGGTCTGTCAGGCGGCGAGGTGTTCGCCGAATGCGAGAGCGGCCTCTTCGACGGCTTCCGCGTCGACGCGCATGGCAACCTGTGGGCGGGCGCCGGCGACGGCGTGCATTGCATCGCGCCCGACGGCACGCTGCTGGGCAAGATCCGAGTGCCCGAAGCGGTGGCCAATGTCTGCTTCGGCGGGCCCAAGCTCAACCGCCTTTTCATCTGCGCCACCTCGTCGCTGTATTCGATTTACGTGAATACGCGGCCGGCAAAGCGCTAGAAATCCACCAGCCGCAAGCCGACACTGAACACGGTGCGCTTGCGGTTGTAGTCCACCAGCGTGTCGCCGTAGCCGTTGAACACCTGCGCCACGAGGCGCACGTTGCTGGTGGCCGGGTCGCCCAGGGTGTGCGTCCATTCCAGGCGCTGCGATCCCTTGCCCCAGGTGCGCACCGTCAGGCCCAGCGCGTTCTTGCTGTCCGGATACCACCAGCCGGCCAGCTCGATGCGGCCGATGTAGTCGGTGATGTCGGGGTTGTCGTCGTCCTCTGGGTCTTCGCTGATGCGCTTCCAGGCGCGGGCGTTGAAAACAAAGCGGTTGTCCAGTTCCACGCCGCCCATCAGGTAGATGCGGTTCCAGCTGCGCGAATACGGATCGCTCTGGCCGTTGGACTGGTGTGCCAGGCCGGCGCCGGCGTAGCGCCAGCGCCAGCCGCCGGGCAGGTGCATGTCCGTCGGGTAGACGTACATCACCTCGGGTTCATGGTCGGTGGTGCGGAAGGGGCGCGACAGATCGGTGTTGAACACCTGCCAGGTCGACTGCTGCGTGTAGCCGAACCACAGCGAGTCCTTGCGCGTCGGGTCGGCGCCGGTGAGCATGCCCTGCGCGAGCTTGGTGCGCAGCGAAAGGTTCAGCCGCATCTCGCCCGGCTGGTAGTCCATGGGTGTGCCGGTGTGGTTGGGCGCGGGCGAGGTGGGCGTCTGTGGCGGCTCGGTGGCCATTGCAAAGCTCACGTCGATGGGCCGGTAGCCGCGCAGGCTGAAGGTGCCGCAACTGGTGCCGTCTTCCAGTTCCCAGAAGCGCGACAGGGTCGAGTACTGGCGATCGCGGCAGGCATCGTCGCTTGCGGTGATGACGCGGGTGGCGGGGATGGTCGAGTCCACCGGGGGCAGCGGCTGTGCTGTTGCCGCGCTCGCTGCAGGGCTTGCGGGTGCCGGGCTGGCGGAGGCGTTCGCCGCAGCGGCGGGCGCAACGCCCGTGGCCGTGGCTGGCTGCGCCTGCTGGTCGCGTGCCCACCGGTCGAAACAGGCAAGGCGCGCGTCGTTGTCGCCTGTGATGCGTTGGCATTGCTGCCAGCCCAGGTCGCTGCCCGGCCAGGGCTTGGATGTGCCTTGCGCATGGGCAGGCAGCGCAAGAAGAAGAAAAGAGGATGTGCACGAAGTGGCGAGCAGGCTCGCCACCGCGCGCGCGATGGAGGAGTGGTGCATCGTCGTTTTCAGTTCCATGTGCCGCTTCGGCGCAGCACGAAGGGGTGATGGCTGTCGTCGGAGGACCGGTACCAGCTGCCGGTGAACTCCTTGCCGCAGGAGTCGGGTTTCAGGGCGCCCGACCAGCTGGCGCTGATCGATTTGCCGTCCTGCGACTCGTCGAGCGCGAGCTGGCCCTCGGGGTCGATGTCGCCCGCCAATTGCGCAGGCGGCTGGCCGGCGCGCTGGATGGTGCCGCGCACACCGTCGTATTCGGGATGGCGCCGCAGCACCATGGTGGCGCTGCCGTCCTGGCCCTCGATGCGCGCTTCCCAACTGCCGTAGAGCGACTGGATGGGAAGCTCCGATGCGCTTTGCGGGCAATTTGGATTCCTGGGCGGCTGCTGGGCGCAGGCCGCCAGCAGGCAGCAACAGGCCACCAGGGCGGCGGCAGCGATCTTGCCGCGCATCATGAGCCGGTGGGCGCAGCGCCGGCGGAGGCCGCGGCAGCCACGGCGTTGTCGGCAGCGCGCTTGGCGAACTCGGCACGCAACGCCTTGAGCTTTTCGCGCGGGTCTTCCTTGGCGGTGCTCTTGTCCAGCGCCATTTCGGCGATGAAGCGGCTGGGCTGCGCGGCCACCATCTCGCGGCCCTTCTTGCGCTTCTTGGTCCAGCTCACCGCCAGGCTGCGCTGCGCGCGGGTGATGCCCACGTACATCAGGCGGCGTTCTTCCTGCAGGCGCTCCAGGGTGTTCTCCGCCACCTTCTCCTGCCGGCCTTCGTCATCGTCGAGCTTGAAGGGCAGCAGGCCTTCGTTCACGCCCACGAGCAGCACATGCGGCCACTCCAGTCCCTTGGATGCATGCAGCGTCGACAGCGTGACCACGTTCTGCTCCTGCTCGCGCTCGCTGATGGTGGAAAGCAGCGAGATGGTCTGCGCCACTTCCATCAGGCTCTTGCGTTCGCCGTCGGCCATGTTCGCGCCGGAGGCATCGTCGACCTGGCCGCCGCAGCGCTGGGCCATCCAGTCGCAGAACTCCATCACGTTGGTCCAGCGGCTGGCCGCGGCCTGCTCGCTGTCCTCGCCGTCGTACAAATGCTTCTCGTACTCGATTTCCTTGAGCCAGGTGTTGAGAAAAGCGCGCGCATCTTCTGCGCCCAGGGTGTGGCGGGCGCGGTATTCCAGGTCGTTGATGTAGCGGCCGAACTCGTGCAGGCCGTCGAGTGCGCGTTTGCTCATCACGCTGGGCAGCGAGGAGCTGAACAGCGCCTCGAACAGGCTGAGCTTGTACTGGCTGGCGAACACGCCCAGGCTCTGCAGCGTGGTGTGGCCGATGCCGCGCTTGGGTGTGGTGACGGCGCGCAGGAAGGCCGGGTCGTCGTCGTTGTTGACCCACAGGCGAAACCAGCCGCACAGGTCCTTGATCTCGGCCTTGTCGAAGAAACTCTGGCCGCCCGAGACCTTGTACGGAATCTGCGCGCGGCGCAGCGCCTGCTCGAACACGCGGGCCTGGTGGTTGGCGCGGTAGAGCACCGCGAAGTCGCGAAACTCCTTGTGCGCGCTGTTCTCGCGCAGGCTCTTGATGCGGGCCACTGCGCGCTCGGCCTCGTGCTGCTCGTTGTCGCAGTCGACCACGCGCACCGGCTCGCCCTCGCCCAGTTCGGAGAACAGCGTCTTGGGAAAGAGCTTGGGGTTGGGGCCGATCACGTTATTGGCCGCACGCAGGATGGCGCTGGTCGAGCGGTAGTTCTGCTCGAGCTTCACCACCTTGAGGCTGGGAAAGTCCACCGGCAGCTTGCGCAGGTTGTCCAGCGTGGCGCCGCGCCAGCCGTAGATGGACTGGTCGTCGTCGCCCACGGCGGTGAAGCGGCCGCGCTCGCCCACCAGGGCCTTGAGCACCTCGTACTGGGTGGCGTTGGTGTCCTGGTACTCGTCCACCAGCACATGTCCCAGGGCCGCCTGCCATTTCGATCGCACCTGCTCGAAGTCCTTCAGCAGCTTCAGCGGCATGCCGATCAGGTCGTCGAAGTCCACGCTCTGGTAGGCCGTCAGGCGCTCTTCATAGCGGGCCATGATGCGCGCGATGATTCGCTCGTTGTCGTCCGCGGCCTGCGCCTCGGCCTGCGCCGAGTTCAGGCCCATGTTCTTCCATTTGCTGATGGTCCACTGCCAGATGCGCGCCGTGGCGGCATCCGACGTGCCGCCGGCGTCCTTCAGGATCTTGGTCACGTCGTCCGCGTCGAGGATGCTGAACTGGGGCTTGAGGCCCAGCACCGCGCCGTCCTCGCGCATCATTCGAACGCCCAGCGCGTGGAAGGTGCACACCACCACCTTGCGCGCATCCTTGCCGATCAGCCCCTTGGCGCGCTCGCGCATTTCCGCGGCCGCCTTGTTGGTGAAGGTGATGGCGGCAATGCGCTGCGGCTCCAGCCCGGCCTGGATCAGGCGCGCGATCTTCATGGTGATCACCCGCGTCTTGCCCGAGCCCGCGCCGGCCAGGACCAGGCAGGGCCCGTGCATGTAGTTGACAGCTTCCTGTTGAGCGAGATTGAGACCGGACATTGGAGAAAGAGGAGTCGCGCGAGGCGGGGGACGGCGGGGCGGGCCAATGATACGGGCGGTGCTTTTCGCATCACGAAGCCGGACGAAGCGCCCGAAAGAGGGCAGGCAGCGACAATCCGCAGCCTCGTGCTTCAAATCTTCCTCGTCACCATCCCCTTCTTTGCCCTGGTCGCCGCCGGCTATGTGGCCGCCCGCAGCCGGGTGCTGCCGCTGGAGGCCATTCCCGGGCTCAACGCCTTCGTTCTGTACTTTGCGCTGCCGTGCATGCTGTATCGCTTCGGCGCTGGCACGCCCATTGCGCAACTGCTTGACGGCAGCGTGGCGCTGGTATGGGGCGCGTGTGCGCTGGTCACGGTGGGCGCGGTGGTGGCCTTCAGCCGCAACGAGCGCATCGGCTGGAACGACGCCTCCTTCGGCGCCCTGGTGGCGGCCTTTCCCAATACGGGCTTCATGGGGGTGCCGCTGCTGACGGCCATCCTGGGGGCGCAGGCGGTGGGGCCGGTGATCATCAGCATGACCTTCGACATGGTGATCACCACATCGCTGTGCATCGCCCTGTCTCGGCTGGATGCGGCGGGCAGCCACGGCGCTGCGCAAGCCATGCGCAAGGCCCTGGCGGGTGTGCTGCGCAACCCGATGCCCTGGGCCATCCTGCTGGGCGGGCTGGCCTCGGCGGCCGGCTACAAGCTGCCGGGGCCGGCCGAGCGAACCATCGCGATGCTGGGCGACGCCGCATCACCGGTCGCGCTCTTCACCATCGGCGCGGTGCTGGCGCGCTCGGCCATGCTGGCACGCGAGGCGAGAGGCCGGGCGCCGCTGGGCGACGTGCTGCCCGTCGTGCTGGTGAAGCTGGTTGTCCACCCGCTGCTGGTGCTTGCCGCGGCCCTGGTGGTACGCGCCATGGGGATGCCGCTGAGCCTTCCGACCTGCGGTGCGCTGGTGCTGATGGCTGCCCTGCCGAGTGCGAGCAACGTGTCGATGCTGGCGGAGCGATTCGGGGCCGACAACGGGCGCATCGCGCGCATCATCCTCTGGACCACGGTCGCCGCCTTCTTCAGCTTTCCGCTGGTGGTCGGTTGGACCGCGTACCTGCGCCAAACGGCCTGAGCGCCGATGGCGGGGCGCAGTTGCGTCGCCGGTTCACCTTCATTTCCTGGCTTGGAAAAAACTCGGCCGATTTCTAGTCGCGAATGGGTTTTTCTAATCCAAATTGATGGTCAACTTTTGTATTAAAAATGCGTCTCGTGCCGGATGTTTGATTGGCCACCGACCATTTCCAATAGCCTCGTTCCGTTAATGGACTGCGGTTTGATTATCCGAAATCCGAAAAGTATTGCGCATTTTGAACCTAATTGGGCTGGATAAATCGAATCAGTTGAAAAAATTTGTAATTGAGAAAGTTGCTTGATTTAGAAAGAATTTCCTGGGAAACGGGGTGATAGAGCTCGATTTTGTACACCTTGTTACCAAATTGGGATGTTGAAAGCCCAATAAGCGGTTCTATCGTTGCGCAACCGCTGCGACATGCAGTTGATAACAAATGTGGCCTCCGAGGCTTTCCTACGGAGTGCTCAAAACTGAATCTGGATTCATCGAGGCAGGCGACGCCATAGCGCCCCCGCTCTTCGATTTTTCTTCGGTTCGAAGGAGGAGTATGAGCAAGACAACAACTGTCACGTTGAACCCACCGAGCGCCGTCGCTCGCCGCACTCGCACTTCCCATGCCGTGCTCCTCGCACTGCTGCTCGCCGGCTGTTCCGTGCAGCCCAAGGCGTTCGACGCCAACGAGAACCAAGCGCGATCCGCAGACCTGGTGGTGCGTGCCAATGCGGACCAGGAGCCGGTCACCGGCCCGATCGACCTGTACGAGGCGATGGCCCGTGCCATCAAGTACAACCTCGACGGCCGCGTCGAGCTGATGAACCTGGCGCTGGCACAGCGCGAACTCGACCTGTCGCGCTACGACATGCTGCCCAAGCTGGTGGCCACGGTCGACTACGGCGGCAGGGACAACTACTCGGGCGGCATCAGCAAGTCGCTGCTCACCGGCCAGACTTCGCTGGAGCCATCGACGTCTTCGGAGAAGAACGTTGTCCAGAGCGACCTCACCCTCAGTTGGGACGTTCTGGACTTCGGCCTGTCGTATGTGCGCGCCAAGCAGGCGGCGGACCGCGTGAGCATTGCGGATGAGCGCAAGCGCAAGGTCATCAACCGGCTGATCGAAGACGTGCGCACCGCCTACTGGCGTGCGGTGAGCGCCGAGCGCCTGCTGACGCAGATCCAGGAGCTCGAGCGCGCCACGCAAACCGCGCTGGACCAGTCCGAGCGCCAGGAAAAGGTGGGCCTCTCGGCGCCGCTGGGCCCCTT
Source organism: Variovorax soli NBRC 106424 (assembly GCF_001591385.1). GTDB lineage: Bacteria > Pseudomonadota > Gammaproteobacteria > Burkholderiales > Burkholderiaceae_C > Variovorax > Variovorax soli. Next base: position 36,997 of record NZ_BCUU01000025.1, on the reverse strand, counting down.
GAGCTACCAGCGCGAGCTGCTCAGCATCCGCCGCGACGCGCAGTCGCTGGGCCGCGAGCTCGGTGTGGCGAAGCAGCAGCTGGCTGCGCTGATGAATCTCGCGCCCAACACACCGTATACCGTGGCCTTGCCCTCGCAGAGCATTCAATGGCGCAACCTGGACATTCCGGGTGTCGACGGCAACAACTCGGCCGCGCTGCTGAAGATCGCCATCGAGAACAGGCCTGAGCTTCGCGAGGTGGCCTACCAGCTGCGCAGCAACGACCAGGAGTCCACCGCGGCCTACCTGCGCAGCCTGCCGAGCCTGCGCCTGTTCTTCGGCGCCGACTACAGCACCAACGACTTCCTCTGGAACAACAACTGGGTCGGCTGGGGCGCCCGCGCCAGCTGGAACCTCCTGAACGTGTTCCGACTTCCGGCCGACCAGGAGCAGGTCAAGGCGGCCGGGCAGCTGCTCGACCAGCGCCAGCTGGCGCTGACCACCGCCGTGGCCACGCAGGTCGAAGTCAGCCGGGCGCGCTACGCGCTGCGGCTCGAAGAGCTCAAGACGGCGCAGCGCTACAACGACGTGCAGGGGCGCATCGGCCAGCAGATCGATGCCGGCTACAAGGCCGAGAAGCTGAGCCGGCAGACGCAGATCCGCGAGCAGATGAATACGCTGGTCTCCAACGTCCGTTACGACCTGGCGCTGGCCGACCTGCAGAACGCTTATGCCAACGTCTACGCGTCGCTGGGCATCGACCCGGTCGAGGCGGACATGAGCAGCACGCAGTCGGTGTCCGAACTGGCGGGGCGGCTGCGCACCATGTGGTCCAAGCGCAATGACGCTGTCGCCGTCTCTGCGCGGGACGTGGCGCGCTGCGGCGCACCCTGGCAACCCACGGCCGCGTGCGCGGGGTAGGGGTGGGCAGCGTCATGCGTCCATGGGGCGGCGCCGGCCGTGTCCGGCTGGCGTTCTGGTGCACCGGTTCGCTGCTGGCGGCCGCACAGGCCTGGGCAGCCGCTCCGGTGGCCGATACGAACACGGCCCGGGGCGTGCTGCGCGCCGAGAACGAGGCGGTGCTGGCCTCGCCCGTGTCCGAGCGGATCGTGCAGATGCCGTTTCGCGAAGGGGACAGCTTCAGGCGCGGCGACGTGCTGGTGAGTTTCGACTGCAGCCAGCTGGCCGCCGAACTCCGCGCCGCACGCGCCAGTGCGGAAGTGGAATCCCGCAATGCCGTGGTGCAGGCCGAACTGCTGTCCATGGATGCCACGGGCCGCGCCGATGCGGACATCGCAAAGTTCAAGGAGCAGGAGAAGGTCGCACAGGCGGACGCGATCCGCCAGCGCATGGTGGGCTGCAAGGTCGTCGCACCCTTTGCCGGGCGCGTGGTGGAGGCCCTCGTGCGCGTCAACGAGACGCCGGCCGCCAACGAGAAGCTGATCAAGATCGTGAGCGCCGGCCCGCTGGAGCTGCACATGGTCGTGCCCTCCAAATGGCTGACGTGGCTCAAGCCGGGCTCGCAGCTCGCGTTCACGGTCGACGAGACCGGGGGCACCTTGCAGGCCCGCGTCCTGCGAATCTCGGGCGCGGTCGACGCGGTGAGCCAGACGGTGAAGGTCATCGCCGCCGTGCCCCAGTCGCCCGCCGGCGTGCTGCCCGGCATGAGCGGGCGCGCGACGCTGGAGACCGACATGGCGCGCGCCACGGCCTCCACGGCCGACACGCAGCTGACGTCTGCCCGGCCGGGCGCGCCGCAGTCACAGCCGCCGCCGGCAACAACGCCGCGGCAAAACAGATAACAAGAGACAAACGAATCTGTCACAGGCGATCAGGGGAATGGAATGCGCATCAGCGAAGCCGCCACGGCGGAACCGGCCACCGTGCCAACCGGCAGGCAAGAGCATCGGTCACGTACGGCTTCCAATGCGCGAGATGTTGACAGTGGGGGAAGCGCTGCAAGAGGCGCGGTCGAGGGTGCCCAAGGCGAGGGAAACAACGCCGGCATCCAGTTGATCCGGATCGAAGGCGAGGTGCGCCGCTGCAAGACACGTGAGATGTTGTGGCAGCACCTCGCCAACGAGCCGGTTGCATTGCTGCCCTTCGGGCAGGCATTGGTTCTGGAAGCGCAAGGGAGCGACAAGGTCGCCCCGCGAGCGCATTGGACCACTGTCGCGGTTTCCGGCATGACGCGGGTCAACCGCGACGCGCCCATGATCCGCTGGTACGAGAACATCGTGCGCTCGTTGAGGCGCGAGGGCGATGCGACGCGGGGCGTCCGCGCTTTCGAACTGCCCGAGCATGCCGACCCGGCCGATCCGTGCACCGCGGACGCCGCCCTTCGGCACCTTCTGTGGGTGCCGCTGGCGGATCTCGACCAGCCCGTACGGGCGGGTTGGCTGCTCGCGCGCTCGGCCCCGTGGGAAGACGCACACCACAAGCTGGCGGCCCGCTTGGCAGGCGCCTATGCGCATGCCGAGAGCGCGCTGGCCGGCCGTGCCAGGCCCGCGCCGGCGTGGCGGCGCCACCCATCCAGGCTGGCGCTGGCGGCCATCGCTATCGCGGCCTTGCTCGCGTTTGTGCGCGTTCCATTGACGACGCTGGCGCCGGTCGAAGTCACGCCGCAGGAGCCCTTCGTCGTCGCCGCGCCGGTGGCGGCCGTGGTGGAGCGCATTCTGGTCGCGCCCGGTGCGCAGGTGGCCCAGGGCGCCGCACTGGTGCAGCTCGTGGACACCACGCTGCGCAGCGACTTCGAGGTGGCCGACCAGAAGGTGGAGGTGGCGCGCGCCAAGACATTGCGCCTGCAGCAGGCCTCGGTGGAAGACGCCACCGCCAAGCGCGACCTGGCCGTTGCGCAGACCGAGGAAAGCGTGGCCATGGCCGAGCGCGACTATGCCCGCGCCATGCTCGACAAGTCCGTCATCCGTGCGCGCCAGAGCGGCGTGGCCCTGTTCGGTGATCCGCGCGACTGGATCGGCCGCCCGGTGGCCGTGGGCGAGGCCATCATGCGCGTGGCCGATCCGAATCGGGTGGAGTTCCAGATCAAGGTGCCGGTGGCCGATGCGGTCAACCTGCAGGAAGGCGCCCGCGTGAAGGTCTTCCTGGATGCGGCGCCGCTCGAGCCGATCGAGGCGCACATTCTTCGCGCGGCCTACAAGGCCGAGGCGGATGCGGCGGGCGTGGCCGCCTTCACGGTCACGGCGCGGTTTGCCGACCCGAATGCCCGGCCCGAGCGGCTCGGCCTGCGCGGCACGGCCCGCGTGTATGGCGAGCCGGTCTCGCTCTTCTACTACCTGTTGCGCCGGCCGATTACCGCGGTACGGCAATGGACCGGTGTCTAGCGCATGACGGCCGCCGCGACACTCGAGCCGACCGGTGCCAAGGACGACATCGATGTCGATTCGCTCCCGCTGCCGCAGCTGCGCCAGGACCTGCGCCTGATCGAAGGCGGTGCCGATGGCCAAGAGGCGGGCGAGGCGCCGGCGCATTGGCGCATCCACGACCCCGCGGCCCAGCGCTTCTTCGCCATCGACCGGGCTGCCGTCGACTTGCTGGCCCTGTGGCGGGTGGGCACCGTGGGCCGCCTGCGTGCAGCCGTCAGGGCGCGGGACGGCCGGGAGCTCGATCTCGACAACGTGCAGCGGCTCATCGAATTTCTCCAGGTCAACGAGCTGGTGCATCCGGTGCCCGAGCAGACCTTCGCGCGGGTCATGCGGCAGCGACAGGCCATGAAGCGATCGCCGGGCGAGTGGCTGCTGCACAACTATCTCTTCTTCAAGGTGCCGCTGGCGCGCCCAGACGCCTTCCTGCGCCGCACCCTGCCTTACGTCGGCGGCCTTTTCCATCCCGCCTTCTGGGCCGGTGCGCTGGTGCTGGGGCTGCTGGGGCTCTATCTCGTGTCCCGCCAGTGGGAGGCCTTCCTCGCCACGTTCGCAGACATGTTCTCGGTGTCGGGCATCGTCAGCTTCGGCCTGAGCCTGGCCCTGGTCAAGACGCTGCATGAACTCGGCCACGGCTACACGGCGGTGCGCATGGGCTCGCGCGTGACCACCATGGGCGTGGCCTTCGTCGTGATGACGCCCATCCTCTACACCGACACCACCGATGCCTGGCGGCTGCCCCGGCGCCGCCAGCGGGTGATGATCGATGCGGCCGGCATGGTGGTCGAACTGCTCGTCGCCGTGCTGGCCACGCTGGCCTGGGTGTTCCTGCCCGATGGCGGTGTGCGGCACGCGGCCTTTGCGCTGGCCACCACCGGCTGGGTGTTGAGCCTGGCCGTCAACCTGAACCCGTTGATGCGCTTCGACGGCTACTACCTGTTCAGCGACCTGCTGGGCATTCCCAACTTGCAGGAGCGCTCGTTCGCCATGGGGCGGTGGTGGCTGCGCGAGCTGCTCTTCGGCTATGGCGACCCGCAACCAGAGCCCGCGCATGGGCGGCGCAAGGCGCTGCTGGTGGGCTTTGCGTATGCCACGTGGATCTACCGGTTCTTCCTGTTCCTGGGCATCGCGCTGCTGGTCTACCACTACTTCTTCAAGCTGCTGGGCATCTTCCTGTTCGCGGTCGAGGTCGGCTGGTTCATTGCCATGCCGGTGTGGCGCGAGATGAAGGTCTGGTTCGGGCGGCGCCAGGAGTCGGGTTCGCGCGCGGTCGTCACGGCGCTGGTCATACTGGGCCTGGCGGGCGCGCTGCTGGTGCCGTTCCCGTATGTGGTGCGCATTCCAGCCGTTCTCACTGCAACACAACAGGCGCCCGCCTTTGCGCCGCGCCCAGCGCGGATCGAGTCGGTGCACGTGCGCCAGGGCCAGGCGGTGCGAGCGGGCCAGGTGCTGATCGAGCTGAGCGCGCCGGAAATCGAGCAGCAGCTGCAAAGCGCCCACGAGCGGCACCAGCTGATCCAGGATCGCCTGGGCCGCCGCAGCGCCGATGGCCGCGACCTCTCCGAGAGCCTGGTGCTGGCCCGCGAGTTGCATCTCGAGGCCGACCGCATCCACGGCCTGGAACGCGAGCGCTCGCGCCTGGCCGTGCGCGCGCCCATCGATGGCGTGGTGGCCGAGCTGACCTCCGAGCTCTCGCCGGGTCGCTGGATCGACGAGAAGACGCGCCTGGCGCTGGTCGCCAAGCCCGGTGCACTGGAGGCGCGCGGCTATGTGGATGCCGAAGACCTGCGGCGCATCGAGGCGGGCGACAAGGGCCGCTTCGTGGACGAGCTGCGCCTTCTGGATTCGCGTGACATCGATGTGGTGCGTGTGGGGGCGGCGGCAGCAGACCCGTTGGACAACTGGGTCCTGGCGTCGACCTTCGGCGGGCCCGTGCCTGCCCGCATGCAGGGCGGCAAGGCGCTGGCCGAGCATGCGGCCTTCGAAGTGGCTGCCGCTGCGATCGGCGATGCGCACGCCGGGCTGCCGCTGACCGAGATCCGCGGCGAGATGCAGATCCGCGGCAAGCCGCAAAGCCTTGGCCTGCGCGTGTTGCGCAGGGTGTCCCACGTACTGGTCCGCGAGGCGGGCGCGTAGGTTCCAGATTGCTCTTGGGGAGAAGAAGATGAAGCTGAAGACATCTTTCGGGTCCGGAAAATCCAAGTCTGTATCAGCGCCTTTGAGAGCCCAGGCGCAGTCCGCCAGGCTGTACCTGCAGCCGCTGGAGCCACGCGTGCTGCTGGACGCCGCGGCGGCAAAGACCGTGCAGGAGGCCGCCCCGGCGCCCGCTCCCGAGCCCGTGGACCAGGCCTCCGACCACCATGCCGCGCTGGTGGATGCACTGGCGGCGGTGCAGCAGGCGCAGGCCGCGCCGCAGGCGCCCGCTGAACCGGCCCACACCGAGGTCTACTTCATCGACCGGCAAGTGGCCGACGTCGACCGCCTCGCCCAGAGCCTGCCGCCGGGCGCCGAAGTGCATTTCATCGAAAGCAACGTCGACGGTGTGCAGTTCATCGCCCAGACGCTGCAGGGGCGCACCGACGTGGAAGCCATCCACATCCTCAGCCACGGCGTGGAGGGGCAGCTGCGCCTGGGCACGGCCTTCCTGGACGTGCAGCACATGCAGGGCGATTACCGCGCTGCGCTTTCCGCCATCGGCCAGTCGATGACGGCCGACGGCGACATCCTCATCTACGGCTGCGACTTTGCCGCCGGCGCCGACGGGCAGCAGGCGGTACAGGTGCTGGCAGAACTCACCGGCGCCGACGTGGCCGCTTCCAACGACGACACCGGCGCGGCACGCCTTGACGGGGACTGGATGCTGGAAGTGCATCAGGGCTCGATCGAAACGGCGTCGCTGCAGGCGGACGATTGGGACCACCTGATGGCCGCACCCGTGGTGGACCTCAATTCCGGCGCCAACAGCGTCGAACGGGTGACCAACGGAAACTTCGGCGGCGGCACGCAATCCACCGCCGGATGGGTCCTGGGCGGCTCCAACGCGTCAGGCGCCACAACCGGCGGCACCTACCGTTTCGAAGGTACGACCTCGGCGTCGCTGACGCAGACGACCATCACCGGCTGGGACGACGGGCTGGCGCCATCCGGTGCCGCTCGGGTGAGCTTCACGTTGGCCTGGTCGAATGCCTTGGGGGCTGGCGTCCTCCAATCGGCGACGCTGGAAGTTTCGGTGGGTGGGGTGGTCTACATGCGCCTGACGACCAGCGCGGGGACGGGCACGCCGGCCACCATCCAGTACCTCAATGGTGCCAGCGGCAGTCGGACGACCATCGCCGCAGGTACCTTCCCGACGATCTCCCTCGACCTGCCGGCCAATGTCGCGTCGTCGGGCGACTTGCGTTTCAACTACACCTCGACCGGCTTGCGGGGCGATCAAATTTCCGTCGGGGGCGTGTCCGTCCGGCAGATGGTGGACATCACGCCCGGCAACAACTTCACGGCCTCGTACACCGAGAACGGCCCCCCGGTATCGGTCGCAGATGTCGACATGAGCATCCGCGACACCGACAACACCAACATGGTGTCGGCAACCATCACGCTGACCAACGCACAGGCCGGCGACGTTCTCTCGGTGGGCACGCTCCCTGCCGGCATCACCTCGAGCATCGACACATCGGTGCCAGGCCAGATCAGGGTCACGCTCACCGGATCGTCCTCGCTGGCCAACTATGCCACGGCCATTCGCGCCATCACCTTCTCCAACAGCACCGATTCGCCAAGCACCACCCCGCGGGTGCTCACCACCACGGTCAACGACGGAACGCTCAGTTCCGCACCGGCCACCACCACCATCAACGTGACGGCGATCAACGACGCGCCGATCTTGGCCAACACCGACCTGACGGTGGCGCAGACGGAAGACGCCGGTCCGCCTTCTGGGGCCGTCGGCTCGCTCGTCTCCACCCTTACCGGCGGTGTGACCGATCCCGACCAGGGGGCCGTGTCCGGGATTGCCGTCACGGCAACCTCTGCCGCCAACGGCACGTGGTGGTACAGCACCGACAATGGAGCGACCTGGCTCGCGATGGGCACAGTGAGCGGCGCCAGTGCGCGTCTGCTGGCCGCGGATGCGCAGACGCGCGTGTATTTCCAACCGACCGCCAACTTCAGCGGTGCCGTGGCTTCCTCGCTCACGCTGCGCGCGTGGGATCGCACCAACGGGTTGGCCAACGGCAGCCTGGGCACCACGGCCACCAACGGCGGAACCTCGGCCTATTCCGTGGCCACGGACACGGTGACGGTGAATGTGGCGCCGGTGAACGATGCGCCCACCCTGAGCACGACGCCATTCTCCGCGTCGAGCATCACCGAGGACCTGAGCCAGAGCACGCCGGTGGGCGATCCGAATTCGCCGCCGGCGCGCGCAGGCGTTGCCTTGACGACTTTCGTCACCACCACCGCGGACATCGACACGGGCGCCGCGGCCACCGGCTATGCCATCGTCGGCGCCGACAACACGAACGGGCAGTGGTGGTTCTCGCTCGATTCGGGCGCCACCTGGACGGCGATGAGCAACCTGTCGGACGCCAATGCGGTGCTGCTGACCCGCAATGCCGCCACGCGCGTGTTCTTCCAGCCCAATGCCGACTGGAACGGCACGACCACCCTCACGCTGCGTGCGTGGGACGGCACGCAGGGAACGGCAGGGCAGTTGTTCGACATCACCGCCGGGGGCGGAACGGGCGGCACCAGCGCCTTCTCGAGCACCACGGCCGTGGGCACGCACACCGTCACCGCCGTGGCCGACATCACGGCCGACGCGATCAACCTGGCCAACGCAGCATTGGAAGATACGATCAAGGTGTTCAACCCGCTCACCGCGGCGGGCGGCGGCACGGCGGACAGCTTCGAAGGCGGGGCCGCGGCTCAGATCACGGCCATTGCCGGACAAGCCATTGCGCCCGGCGGCACCGTGGCGGTGCCCAACGGCACGGTCACCCTGGGTGCAGACGGACAGACCCTCACCTTCCTGGGCGCGCTGAATTTCACTGGCACCAGCACCTTCAGCTACACCGTCACATCCGGCGGCGTGACCGAGACGGCCAACATCACGGTCACGGTCACGGCCGTAGGCGATCCGCCGGTCATCGACCTGAACGGCAGCGCGGCGGGCACCGACTACACGGCCACCATCGACCAGGACAAGGCGCCCATCGGCAGCGGCATCACCGTCACCGACGCGGAGAACAACAACCTGAGCTCGATGACCATCACGCTGGCGAATGCGACCGCGGCGGACCTGCTGTCCCTGGCTGCGGCAGTCCCGGGCATCACTGCGTCGTACAACGCCGCCACCGGCGTTCTCACGCTCACCGGAAACACCACGCTGGCGAACTACCAGACGGCCCTGGCCGGTGTCGTGTTTTCGACCACCTCGGGAAGCACGGCGGCGCGGACGATCACGGTGCAGGCGACCTCGACCGTTGCACCCACTGCATCGAACATCGCCGTGGCCACCATCACGCCGATCGACACCGACGGCGACGGCGTTGCCAACGCAGGCGACATCGACGACGACAACGACGGACTCATCGACTCCGTGGAAAGCCAGGCGAGCCTGCCGCCGCCGACCTTCGAAACCACGATGGAAGGCGCAGCGGACCGGGCCTGGACGGAGGACACCAACCCGGGCAGCCTGAACTCGACAGTCGCCGGCACCGGCTGGACCAATTGGATCGGGTCGGCGGACACCTGGAAGGGGGCCTTCTCGCTCAATGGTTCGGGCGCCTGGGCCGGTGCCAACAACGGGGTGCCAGGCGCTGCCGAGGGCGACGTGTTCATGTCCATCTTCGACGGCGAGGCTGTGCGGCTGCAGATTCCTGCCAGCGCAGGCGTGCAGGTGGGGGATGTGATCCGCATCGATTTCCAGCAGATCTTCGGCGGCGTCAACGGGATGACGCCCTTGAACATGCCGGCGAACTTCCTGTTCACCATTGACGGCGTGGCCTTCAATGCCGAAATGCTGTTCTATAACGGAAACAACCCCAAGGAGTGGTCACCGGGCCAGATCACATTCACTGCCAAGACAACGCAGCCCGTCATCGTGCTGGGCGTTGCGCGCCCGACGGGGGAGAGGGGGGCTTGCCGCCGGGCGGCTCGGCAGGCGTGGGCGGTATGTTGAAGGGCACCACGCTGACCGTGACGGTGAACGACCCGCCGGTGATCACCGATCCGCCCGGTGGCAACCCGCCCGGACAGACCTTCGATCCAGCCACGGGCGCCTACTCCGCCATCACCCCGGAGGATGCTCCCTTCACCGGCCAGGTCAGCGCCACAGATGCAGACGGCGATCCGCTGAACTACACCCTGGTCGGCGGCCCAAGCCGCGGCACGGTGACGGTGGACCCGGCCACCGGCGCGTACGTCTACACGCCCGGCGCCGACTTCAACGGCACCGACAGCTTCGTGATCGAGATCCGCGACGACTACGGCGGCGCGGTGCAGGCCACGGTGAACATGACCGTGACGCCGGTGGCCGACATTGCCGACGACAACGCCCATACGCCCAGGGACACCTCGACCATCATCTACGTCGACGCCAACGACACCTTCGAGAACGCCGGTCATGTGGTCAGCGGGATCAACGGTGGCTCGATCACGGTGGGTGCGTCGGTGCCCGTCGCCAACGGCAGCGTCACGCTCAATGCCGATGGCACGCTGGGCTTCACGCCCAACGCCGGCTTCACGGGCCTGACCAGCTTCACCTACACGGTGAGCTCCGGCGGCGTGACCGAGACCGCCGCCGTGGTGGTCAACGTCCTGCACGTCAATGCGCCGCCGGCCGCTGCAGACCCGGGCGACGTGCCGGGCCAGGACTTCGACCCCAGCTCGGGCAACTACCGCGTCACCACGCCGCAGGACACGGCGTTCTCTGGCCGCGTGGGTTCGGCCGACCCGGACGGTGACGCCATCCTCCATGAGCTGGAAAGCCCGCCGAGCAATGGCAGCGTGGTCCTGCAGCCGGACGGCCGCTATGTCTACACGCCCAAGCCAGGCTACGTGGGCAGCGACAGCTTCGTGGTGCGCATGAGCGACGGCCAGGGCGGGTTCATCACCTCGACCGTGTTTGTGGACGTGACGCCCGTCGCGCAGCTGGCGACGGCGCGCGACGACTTCCCCTTCGTCTTCCAGCCGCAGGCACAGGCGCGCGAATACACCGCGACCCCCTTCCAGAGGTGGCATGTCAATGCCGAGCCGACGGTGGTGCAGGCGGTCAACAGCGCCCGCTCGCTGGGCGGTACGCGCGAACTCACCGCCTTGTCTGGCGTGGTGCTGCAGGCGGTCAACGGTGTCGATTCGCTGGATGGCACGGCTTACCTGGGCGAAGAGGGGGCTGTGCTGCAGGCGGTCAATTCCGTCAGTCCGCTGTACGGCAGCGCCTCGTACGACCGGCTGGACACCTCGATGGAGCGCGAGTTGCTGTCGATCGACGCCACGGGGCCGCGAGCCGAGGTGGTGTCGAGCCTGCGCCTGGGCGATGGTCTCTCGGTGGAATTCACGGCGGGCCGCCAGCAGGTGTCGGTCGAGCTCACCAGCGGCGAGCCGGTGCGGGAAGTGCGGGCCACGCTGGCCGATGGCCGGCCGCTGCCGCCCTGGATGCGGATGGACAGCCGCGGCTACCTGCTGATGGACCGGCCCGCGGCCGTGGAACAGGTGCGCCTGCGCTTCACGGTGGTCAAGCAAAACGGCGCGTCGGTCACGCACACCATCGAGATCGACTTCAACGCGGGTGAGCTCAGGCAGATCCCGGCGCGCGGCGCGGGCACGCGGGTGGGCATAGATGCCAACCAAAGCGGTGCAACTGCTTTGGCCTCGGCGCCCGCCATGGACTTTGTGGCCCAGCTGGAGCGCGCCGCACAGCGCACCAGCGAAGCCGACGCGCAGCTCTTGCAGGCGCTGGAGGCGGCGGGGTAAAGACTCCAGCCGGGCGCCGGGCGCGTCAGTCGACGATCACACCCAGCTTGCGCGGATCGGCGTCGGCCAGCAGCTCGCAGCGCGTGAAGTCGCGCCCCTGCGTTCCGTCGCAGTAGTAGGTGTTGTAGACGCGGCCAAAGAGTGTCGGCCTGGCCAGGAAGAGCACGCCGTGCTCGGGCCGCCATTTTTCCTTCAGCGGTGCATCCATCTCGCGGGCCAGGTCGCCTTCGCGCGCCGGGTCGGCCGGCATGATGAATTCGGCCAAAGTCTTCTGCGCTGCGTCGCCGCGCCAGCGCGATGCCAGCTCGCTGGGCTGCGGCCGGGTGCCCACGGGAATGAGCAATGCGTTCACCTGATCGCCCTCGCCAAACTGGTGCGCCTTTCCGGCCAGAAAAGCGTAGGCACAGGCGGCATGGCACTGGCCGACGACTTCGGTGTTCACGCCGGTCTCGCGGATGGCGGCGGCGTACTGGCTGGCCACTTCGGCCGATCCGCCCAGCGAATCCTCGAACACAACCGTGCGCACATTGGCGCTTCGCACCAGGTCCAGGAAGACCTGGACCATGCTGCCGTCGAGCGGGCCCGACACGATGAGCCGATGGCCCTCCAGGGTAAGGTCTGCCGCAGGCGCCGAAACGCCGGCAACAGCCAGCCACGAAGCCAGGTAGATCTTGTGCAGGGCTCTCATCTTCTTGTTCCCCCTTTTTTACGCTGGACAAATGCGTACCAATCCCCGTCCGAAGCTCTCAGCGCCGGGCCTCGGCGTCAATGCCTGTTTCAGAATCTTGCGCCTGTCATAACGCCCCTACCTTCGACCGGGTCGGGGTAGCGCTTCCAGCTAGTGCTTAGGTATTCAGATTGTTTTAAAGTGTGGCCAACCAAGGAGCACTTCGATGACAACACCTCTTCGCCTTGTGTTGTGGATCGTCTGGTGCGGCGCCATGGGCTGGCTGTGGTGGGCGCATTGGATGAGCACGGGCCCCGTACTCACGGCCTGCGCGCTGGGACTGGTCCTGTTCGCATGGCCCGCCTCCACGGCCAGGCGCAGACGCAGCGGAGAACTGCGCTACGTCGAGATGGCCAAGCAGCCGCTCGGCTGACCTGTCAGTTGCCGCCGTCCTTCATTCGGCGGTATTCATTGCGCTTCATGGCCAGGTAGTCGCTGCGCTCGGTTTCGTGCAGTTGCCGGGCGTACTGCTCGGTGGCGTCGAACCAGCTGGCCAGGCGCTTGTCCAGCTCGGGGGGGGTCGGATGGTCGAGGAAGGAGTCGATCGCCAGGTAATAGCGCATGGTGTTGCGCTCGACCACGCCGCGCACGCCGCCGATGTATTGCGGGCTGCCGTCCGATTCCTTGCCGGTGGCGGTGAAGCCCACCTTGTCGCTGCCCAGCGTGGCCAGGTAGGCCTGCATGGCCAGGCGCGCCGCGGTGCCATAGGCATACGAGTAGCTCAGGTGGATGAATGACTTGCCGCCGTCGATGGGCGTGCCCGTGAGTTCGATGCGGTAGTTGCGCGTGGACAGCGGGCCCTGGTCGGCGCTCAATCGTGCGTCCAGGTAGTCGCTGGTGGCGGCTGCGAGCCGGTACTGGAACTTGACCACCTGCGCTTCCGACAGCGGCTGGTCGAACTTGCGGCCCAGCGCCACTGCCAGCATGGGGCCGCTGGCTTCGCTTTGCACCAGGCACTGCTTGGTGTTGAGGTGCAGCATGAGCACTTCGCACCAGTTGCCGGCGCTCTTGAGGCCGTCGCGCACGCGCTCGAAGGGATGGTCCACCACGGCGTAGATGTCGCCGCTGAGCTTGCTGGGGTTCTCGGTGGATTCGAGCGTGATGCGGCGCTTGAACGGGTTGCTGGCCAGCTGCGGCTGCAGCGCCTGGTATTTGGCGCGCAGCGCCGCGGCGCCGCCGCCGCCCGAATCCGCACCATTCGGTGCCTCGGCCGGGGCCGGCGTCTGCGCCTGCGCGCTCTGGACGAGCATCAGGCCCAACAGCATGCAAGCGCCCAGGAGGCGCAGGAGAGGGTGGTTGGCGTGCGTCATGGTGGGCCCTGCAGGCGTCGTGGAGCCCGACACGATAGTCCTAAGCCACGCGCCGCGCCAGTGGTCAGATGGCTTGCGGATCGACATCCACCAGCCAGCGGATCACGCCCTTGCCCACCGGCTGCTGCCGCAGCGCGTGCAGCATCGGAAGGCTTCCCGCGAGGAACTTCTGCAGCGCTGCGCGCGAGCCGCTTTCGATGAGCATCTGCGCCCGCTCCACGTTGGCCACCCGCTGGATGGCCAGCGGCACTGCCGGATAGCAGCTGACCTGCGCGGCTGCTTCCAGCGACGCGGCCGACTCGGCCGCCGCCTGCAGAAAGGCCTGCGCCGCCTCCTGCGTTCGCGCGTCGGCCCGCAGCAGCGCCTGGAAGGCGAAGGGCGGCATGCCGGCGGCGCGGCGCTCGTCCAGCTCCTGGGCTGCGAATGCCGGATAGTCGTGCTGGCGAAGCGCGGCAAACAAGGGGTGCTGCGGATGGTGGGTCTGGATCCACATCTGCGCCGTGCTGCCCTGCGCCGCCAGGTAGGCCGCGTCGCGGCCGGCGCGTCCGGCTGCCTGCATCAGCAGGCTGAACAGCCGCTCGGGCGCACGGAAATCGCTGGAGAACAGCGCACCGTCCGGGTTGAGGGCGGCCACCAGCGTGATGCGGCGGAAGTCGTGGCCCTTGGCGATCATCTGGGTGCCCACCAGGATGTCCACCTCGCCCGCATGCACGGCCGCCAGTTGCTGCTCGAGCGCGCCTTGCTTGCGGGTGCTGTCCGCGTCGATGCGCGCAATGCGCACCGGCGAGCCGTCCGGCCGGCGCACCGGCTCGAAGAGTTCGGCCAGATGTTCTTCCAGCCGCTCGGTGCCTCGGCCGATGGGCGCGATGTCCAGGTTGCCGCAACTCGGGCAGGCGCGCGGCACGCGTTCGGCAAAGCCGCAGTGGTGGCAGCGCAGGCTGCGGTCGATCTTGTGGAAGACGCGGTAGGCGCTGCAATGCGGGCACTCGCTCTTCCAGCCGCAGTCGCCGCAGGCCAGCACCGGCGCGTAGCCGCGGCGGTTGAGAAACACCATGCTCTGCTCGCCGCGCGCAATGCGCTGGCCGATGGCGTCCAGCAAGGCGGCGGAAAGCACCGTCCTGGGCGGCTGCAGGTTCATGTCGACCAGGCGCACGGCAGGCAGCGTAGCCTCGCTGTCGCCGTTCCGGTCGCGAATGCGCGAAGGCATTTCCAGGCGCGTGTAGCGTCCGCCGGCATCGTCGGCCGAGGGCGGGCGGCTTTGCTGCCAGCTTTCCAGCGAGGGCGTGGCCGAGCCCAGCAGCACCTTGGCGCCCTCGCGCCGGCCGCGCCACACCGCCAGGTCACGCGCGGAATAGCGGGCGCCTTCCTGCTGCTTGTAGCTGGGGTCGTGCTCTTCGTCGACCACGATCAGCGCCAGCCGCGGCATCGAGGCGAACACTGCCATGCGTGTGCCCAGGACGATGCGGGCCGTGCCCATGTGCGCGGCCAGCCAGCTGGCCAAGCGCTGCGGATTCGTCATGCCGCTGTGCAGCGAGACAACGGCGCCGGCGCCGAATCGCTCCGCGAAACGGGCTTCCAGCTGCGGCGTGAGGTTGATCTCGGGCACCATCACCAGCGCCTGGGCCTGCGGGGCGCGCTCGAGCAGCGAGGCGACGGCGCGCAGGTAGACCTCGGTCTTGCCGCTGCCGGTGCTGCCGAACAGCAGGAAGGGGCCGGGTTCCGCGGCCAGCCGCTCCAGGGCCCGGGCCTGCTCGGCGGTGGGCGTGGGCGCCGGCTGGGTGGTGTCGGTTGGCGGGGCCGGCGCCGTGTCGCGGCGCTTGAGCCGGCGCGCGAGCTGTACTGCGCTCAGGTCGCGCAGTTGGGGCGGCAGGGCCGCCAGCGCCACTTCGCCCAGCGACCGCTGGTAGTAGCGGGCGGCAAAGCTCACCAGGTCGCGCCAGGCGGCACCCAGCGGCGGCAGGGCATCCAGGGCGCCGGCGATGTCGCGAAGCGCCACCGCCTCGGCCTGCGGATCGGGCGCCGCGGCGTCGGCCGACCACACGACCCCGAGCACTTCGCGCCGACCGAGCGGCACCCGCACCAGCGTGCCGGCCGCCAGCGGCTCGGCGCTGGCATAGCTCAGCAGGTCGCCCAGGGCGCTGTGCGCCGGGGTTTGCAGCGCGATCTCAAGGCGCCAGGTCATGAGGCAGCAAGATGGGAAACGTTCTTAAATAGAGCTGTAAGAAGATGGACTAAGCCGTTGATTTGATTGCGCTTTGCACATCTTTCCAGAGAGCTTGTGGATAACTTTGTTGATATTGGGCCCCGAATGCCGCCCAAGCCTCGGAAAATCAAGGCCTGCGCTGGTTTGCCCGCAAAAAGGGCAAAGTTCAAAGCATATATAAATCAACAACTTAGCTGCGCTATCGCTTTAGGAGCACCGGCAGCGGCATGGGCGGCCGGTTTGCGCGGCGCAGCAAGATCTTTGTGCATAAGTCAGTCGGTCTTTACTGCTGCGACCTTGACAAAGCGCAAAGCCGATTCGCTGCGTGCATTCGGCAACTGGCGCGTGAGTGGTCGCTACCCGCGCAACGCGCGCGACTGGCTGTGTACTGCTTCCACGAGTGCCGCCACATGCTCCGGCGGCGTGAATTGGCTGATGCCGTGGCCCAGGTTGAAGATGTGCGTCGGACCGGTTTTTGAAACATCCTGGTGCGGTTTTCCGAAGCTGGCGAGCACCTTGCCCACTTCCTCGGCGATCTGCCTGGGGGGCGCAAACAACACATTCGGGTCAATATTCCCCTGCAGCGCCTTGCCTTGCGCGCCTTCGCCCACGCGCTGGCGCGCCTGGCCCAGGTTGACGGTCCAGTCCAGCCCGAGCACTTCGCAATCGAGCGCGCGCATGTCTTCCAGCCACAGGCCGCCGCCCTTGGTGAAGACGATGCGCGGCACCGGCTGGCCGTCGGCGCCGTTGCGCTTGAGCTGCGACAGCACGCGCGCCGTGTAGGCCAGGCTGAAGGTCTGGAACGCGCCGTCGGCCAGCACGCCGCCCCAGCTGTCGAACACCATCACCGCCTGGGCGCCGGCGTCGATCTGCGCGTTGAGGTAGGCGGCCACCGCATCGGCATTCACTGTCAGCACTCGGTGCATGAGGTCGGGGCGGGCGTAGAGCATCGACTTGACCAGGCGGTAGTCGCTGGAGCCGGCGCCTTCCACCATGTAGCAGGCCAGCGTCCAGGGGCTGCCGGAAAAGCCGATGAGCGGCACGCGGCCATCAAGCGCCTGGCGGATCGAGCGCACGGCGTCGAACACGTAGCGCAGCTTGTCCAGGTCGGGCACGGCCAGGGCGGCCACCGCCGCTTCATCGCGCACCGGGGTGGCAAAGCGCGGCCCTTCGCCCGCCTCGAAAGACAGGCCCAGGCCCATGGCGTCGGGCACGGTGAGGATGTCGGAGAACAGGATGGCGGCGTCCAGCGGGTAACGCGCCAGCGGCTGCAGCGTGACCTCGGTCGCGTAGTCGACGTTGGTGGCCAGCCCCATGAAGCTGCCGGCCTTGGCCCGCGTGGCCACGTATTCCGGCAGGTAGCGCCCCGCCTGGCGCATCAGCCACAGGGGCGTGTAGTCGGTGGCCTGGCGCCAGCAGGCGCGCAGGAAGGTGTCGTTCTTCAGGGGAGCAAAGGCCATCCCGCGATTGTCGCAGGCGGGCCGCGGCGCGGCGCCCGCTCAGGCGGCCTTGTACTTGATCGAGCAGCCGTAGGCGCGCGTGGTGGCGGCCGAGACCGGCTTGCCGCCGAAGGTTTCGGCCAGCGCCTGGTTCACGTAGTTGGTTGCGCTCTTGATGTCTTCCTGGCGCGCCGACGCAATGCTGTCGATGCCGCCGGCATAGATGAGCACGCCCTTGGGGTCGATGATGAACAGGTGCGGCGTGGTGCGCGCGCCGTAGGCCTGGCCGATGGTGCCGTCCGCGTCCATCAGGGTGGCGGTGGGCGCCGCCTTGCGCTCCTTGAGCCAGTTGTCGAGCGCTGCCGGCTGCATGAAGTCGGACGCGGCACGCTCCGTGGAATTGATGGCCAGCCAGACCACGCCCTTGTCGGTGGCCGATTTCTGGGTGGCCGGCATGTTGCCGCTGTTGTAGTGCTTCTGCACGAAGGGGCAGCCCGGGTTGGTCCACTCGAGCACCACGTACTTGCCCGCAAAGTCGGACAGCTTGTGCTGCTGGCCACGGGTGTCGGTGGCCACGAAGTCGGGCGCGGGCTGGCCGACCGCGGGTGCTGCGTGGGCGTTGCTGCCCATGAGCAGCGTGGCGCCGAGCGCGACGGCTGCCGTCATGATGGCGCGGCGTGATGCGCGGGTGAGCGCCGCACGGGCCTGGCGCGCAGCGCGCATGGATCGGTCGGCGGAGGTGGAAAGCTTCGACATCGTCGATTTGACTCCTCGAAAATTTCAACTGCGGCCAGAGCTTAGACTGGTTTTTTGAAGCTCCTGCTACAACCAGTAAGCGCCCATGGTCAAGGCCCGGACGCGTGGGCCAGCCCTCTTTATAGACCCGACAGGGCGGCGCCCAGTTCGTCCTTGCGCAGGATCTCGCTCAGCACCACCGGCGGCTTGCCCGGCGCGTGCAGCACGTAGACCGGCACGCCGCTGCGGCCCAATGCCGTGAGCGCCGCGGTGATGGCCTGGTCGCGCCGGGTCCAGTCGGCGCGCAGCAGGGCCACGTTCTTGGCCTGGAACTGCGCCAGCACCTCGGCATCGGCCAGGGTGGTCTTCTTGTTGTACTGGCAGGTCACGCACCAGGCGGCGGTGAAGTCGACGAAAACCGGACGGCCCTCGGCCTTCAGTTCCGCCACGCGCTGGCTGGACCAGGGCTGCCAGCGGTCCTGCGCGTTGGATGCGGCGGCCACCGCCGGCGTCCCCTGGACGATGTTCGGCCCCAGGCCGCCCGCCAGCACCAACGTGAAGACCAGGAACACCGAAGCGATGACCAGGCGCGCCCGGCCACGCAAGCTGAGCGCCCAGACCAGCGCCGCCAGGCTCACCAGCAGCGCCAGCAGCGCGCCCGCGCCGTCGATGCCGCTTTGCTGGCCCAGCACCCACACCAGCCACGCCACGGTGCCGAACATCGGGAAGGCCAGCAGGCGCTGGAGCGTACGCATCCAGGGGCCGGGCCGCGGCAGCAGGCGCGCCACCGCCGGGATGAAGCCAGCCAGCAGGTAGGGCAGCGCCAGCCCGAAGCCCAGTGCCGCGAAAAGCAGCATCGCCTGGGGCGCCGGCAGGGTGATGGCAAAGCCGAGCGAGGCCCCCATGAAGGGCGCAGTGCAGGGCGAGGCGATGACCACCGCCAGCACGCCTGACAGGAAGTCGTTGACCAGCGGCCGGCGTGACTGCATGCCGCACACCGAGGCCGGCGCCATGCGGCCGAACTCGAACACGCCAGCGAGGTTCAGCCCGATCAGCGTGAACAGGGCCGCAAGCCCGGCCACCACCGCCGGCGACTGCAACTGGAAGCCCCAGCCCAACTGGGCGCCAGCCGCGCGCAGGGCCAGCATGGCGCCCGCGAGGACCAGCAGCGAGAGCATCACGCCCGCGGTGTAGGCCAGGGCGGCACGGCGGTGCCCGCCGTGGTCGCCACTCTGCCGTGCGAAGCCCAGCACCTTGATGGCCAGCACCGGAAACACGCAGGGCATCAGGTTCAGCAGCAGGCCGCCCAGAAGGGCGCCGATCAGCGCCACCGCGAGGCTGGTGGCCGCGAACGGCGTGGTCGAGGGCGCCGGGGTTGCGGCGTTTTCAGCCAGCGCGGCCTGCAGCGCGGGCGATACCTCGGCGCGCGCCGCCGGCACGGCATTGGCGGGCCAGGTCCCGGAAATCGTCGCCTGGGCGCGCCAGGCCCAGGGCTTGTCGCCTGCTTTTGGCTCGGCCAGCGTCAGCACGACCGGCAGGGCGCCGGGACTGGCGCTGCGCTGCTCGGCCAGGGGATAGGTGGCGGTCCAGGTACTGCCCTGCCAGGCCTGTTTCCAGTCGCGGCCGGACACCGCGGCGTTGTGCACCACTTCGCCGGTTTCCGGGAAGAACTCCAGCGTGCGCCCTTGCGCCGAGGCCGGCAGGCCGTCGACGCGCAGCTTGAGCTGCTGGCCCTCCACTTCGGCTTGTGCCGGCTGCGCCAGTTCGGCCGGCTGGGCGTCGAAGGCGGCCTCGAAGGCCGGGCGGTTCAGGGCGGTGGTGCCTTGCACCGGCAGCTTGAGCGTGAAGTTGCCTTCTTCGGGAATGCACTCCTGCTTGCACACCAGCCACGTGGCCTTCAGCCGCACGTCCAGGTTGCTGGTGCCGGTGAGCGAGGCCGGTGCCTTGAATTCGGGCGAGACGGTCAGCGGCACCGGCAGCAGAACCGTGTTCTCGTAGCCGAAGTTGGCCAGCGTGCCCACCGGAATCTTGTGCGGGGCGGGCCAGGCGATGTCGCCGGCGCTCACGCCGGCCGGCAGCGTCCAGTTCAGCTCGGTCGGGAGCCCGGAGTCGCCGGCGTTCTTCCAGTAGGTGTGCCACTCGGGCTGATGCTGCAGTTGCAGGCCGACCCAGATCTGCGCGCCGGGCGCCACGCCGTCGGGCGCATAGGCCATGAGTTCCGCCCGCACGCGCGGGGTGCTGACCACCGTCTGGGCCTGGGCCTGGGCCGGCAGCTGCGCATGGGCCAGTGGCGGCAGGGCGGCCGCGCTGGCGGCCAGGAACAGGGAGAGCGCAAATCCCTTGCGCAATGTCGAAATCAGCATGGCAGCGGTCGGAGCTCGCACGAAGGCCGAAGTTCCATGGCCTTCAGGCCGCCCACCCGAGCACGACGCGGCGGGTGTGGGCGCTTTTCTTCTCGATCTTGCTCACCACCACCGCGCCGATCTCGCGGGTGTTGGCCACATGGGTGCCGCCGCAGGGCTGGTAGTCGATGCGGGCCCCATCGTCCGCGCCGCCGATGCGGATGGTGCGCACCTGGCCGCTGCCGCGCGGCGGCTGCACGCTCATGCTCTTGACCAGGGCCGGGTTGGCATCGAGTTCAGCGTCGCTGATGGCGCCGACTTCGAGTGCATGGGCCTCGGCCACCAGCCGGGCCAAGCCGGCGGTGAGCGCGTCCTTGTCCAGCGGATCGGTCATGTGGAAGTCCAGGCGGGCGTATTCCGGCGTGATGGAGCAGCCGTCCACCGGCTGCGGCACCAGGTGGCACAGCAGGTGCGTGGCGGTATGGAAGCGCATCAGCTTGTGGCGGCGTTCCCAGTCGATGCGGGCCACGACGGTATCGCCGGGCCGCAGGGCGGCCAGCGCTGCTTCCTGGTCCGGCGCCGGCACATGCAGGATGTCGGCGGTGGGCTTGCCCCGTTCGTCCTTGGCTTTGCGGGAATCGGCAATGGCAATGGCAAGGCCGTTCGGTCCGCCCAGGCTGCCGCTGTCGCCCGCCTGGCCGCCGCCTTGCGGATAGAACACGGTGCGGTCCAGCACAATGCCGCCTTCTTCGATGCGCAGCACCTTGGCCTCGCATTCGCGCAGATAGGCGTCGGAACGGAACAGATCCTGGGTCATGCGCCCGATGGTAGCGGCCTCTTTGTTTGGCTGCGCCGACGCGCCAAGAGGCCCCTTGCCGACAGTTGCGCGGGCGCCGGCCGCACAAGATGGGGTCAGCATGAAGGAGCCTGCCATGTCACTGTCCATGTCACTGCCCTCTCCCGGCACCTTGCGACTCGCCGGCCCGGCCCTGCTCGCCCTGGCCTTGGCCGGCTGCGGCGAGACGGCCAAGCTGCCGGTCGAAGCGGGTGTGGGGCCCAGTCCCCAATTGCCTGCCCCGAACAAGACCCTGCTGCCCACCATGAACATCGCCACCGCCACCGGTTGGGGCGATACCGCGGCGCCCACGCCTGCCGCGCCCTTCAAGGTGGCGGCACTGGCGCGCGGGCTCGAGCATCCGCGCTGGCTGTACACGCTGCCCAACGGCGACGTGCTGGTGGCGGAGAGCAACCGGCCGCCCAAGCCGAAGGAAGATGAGTCGCTGTACCGCCGGATCCGGGGCAAGGTGCAGGGGATGGTGATGAAGCGTGCCGGTGCCGACGTCCCCAGTGCCAACCGCATCACCCTGCTGCGCGATGCCGATGGCGACGGGGTGGCCGACATTCGCACGGTTTTTCTGTCCGGCCTGCAGTCGCCCTTCGGCATGGCGCTGGTGGGCAACGAGCTGTTCATCGCCAATGCGGACGCGCTGGTCAAGGTGCCCTATCGCGCTGGCCAGACCGAGGCGGCAGGCGCCCCGGTGCAAGTGACAGAGTTGCCCGCGGGCGTGAACCACCACTGGACCAAGAACGTGATCGCCAGCCCGGACGGCCGCCGGCTGTATGTGACGGTGGGCTCCAACAGCAACGTCGGTGAGCGCGGGCTGCCTGCGGAAGAGGGCCGCGCCGCCATCTGGGAGGTGGACCCCCGCACGGGCAGCAAGCGCCTGTACGCCACCGGCCTGCGCAATCCCAACGGCATGGGGTGGGAGCCCACCAGCGGCACCCTCTGGACCGTGGTGAACGAGCGCGACGAGATCGGCAGCGACCTGGTGCCCGACTTCCTCACTGCGGTGCGGGACGGCGCTTTCTACGGCTGGCCCTGGAGCTACTACGGCGCGCATGTGGACGAGCGGGTGAAGCCGCCGCGGCCGGACATGGTGTCCAAGGCGGTGGTGCCGGACTACGCGCTGGGCGCCCATGTGGCGGCGCTGGGCCTGGTGTTTTCGGACGCGCGGGGCATGCCGCCGGGCTTCGCATCCGGCGCATTCATCGGCGAGCACGGCTCGTGGAACCGGCGTCCGCATTCGGGCTACAAGGTGGTGTTCGTGCCGTTCACTGGTGGCCGTCCTTCCGGCCAGCCCATGGATGTGCTCACCGGCTTTCTCACCGAAGGCGGCGAGGCCCGCGGCCGGCCGGTGGGCGTGGCGCTGGACAAGTCCGGCGCCCTGCTGGTGGCGGACGACGTGGGCAACGCCGTCTGGCGCCTGAGTCCCGCCAAATGAGCTGAAGCAGCCTATAAAGCGGGCCATGCCCGCGCTTCGCACCATCGCCTTGACGATGGCGGCCATGCTGGCCTTTGCCGCCAATTCGATCCTGTGCCGGCTCGCCCTGGCCCAGGGCAGCATCGATCCGGCGAGCTTCGGCAGCCTGCGCCTGGTGTCGGGCGCCCTCACGCTGGCGCTGGTGCTTCGGCTGCGGCGGGCGCCGGCGGGTGCGCCGGCGCGCAGCGACTGGCTGGCGGCGGCCATGCTCTTCGCCTACGTGGCCTGCTTCTCCTTTGCCTACCTGAGCCTGCCGGCCGGCACCGGCGCCTTGGTGCTGTTCGGCGCGGTTCAGATCACGATGCTGAGCGTGGGGTGGCGCGCCGGCGAGTCCTTCGGCGGGTGGGGCTGGGTCGGCTTCGTGCTGGCGGTGGGCGGCTTGGTGGGGCTGGTGGCCCCCGGCGTGAACGCACCCGCCCCGTTGGGGGCTGCGCTGATGGCCGCAGCCGGCGTGGCCTGGGGCATCTATTCGCTGCGCGGCCGCGGCGTGGCCGACCCCCTGGCCGCCACCGCCGGAAACTTCATGCGTGCCGCGCCCCTGGCGCTGATGCTGAGCCTGGTGCTGGCTCTGAATGCGCATGCCGATGCCCGGGGTGCCTGGCTGGCCGTTGTTTCCGGTGCCGTCACCTCGGGGCTGGGCTACGTGATCTGGTATGCGGCACTGCCGGGGCTGGGCGCTTTGCGCGCCGCCACGGTGCAGCTGTCGGTGCCGCTCATCGCCGCCCTCGGCGGGGTGCTGCTCATCGCGGAGACGCCGACCCTGCGGCTGGGGCTGGCGGGAATCGCCATCCTGGGCGGCATCGCCCTGGTGTTGCTGAGCAAGCAACGATAGGAACGAGAACTAAGATGCGGGGATGACTGCTTTGCGCCGCTTCTGGGCCGAACTCGGCACCCGCGACTTTGCCGCCCTCGACCCGGCGACGACCGTGGCCGTGCTCCCGCTGGGCGCCACTGAGCAGCACGGGCCGCACCTGCCCCTGGGGGTGGACAGCCTGCTGGTCGACGGCATCGTCCAGGCGGCGCTGCCGCTCTTGCCGGCCGAGCTGCCGGCGATTTTCCTGCCCACCCAGCACATCGGCCTCAGCCCGGAGCACGCGCGCTTTGCCGGCACGCTCACCCTGTCGGCCGAAACGCTGATCCGCATGTGGAAGGAAATCGGCGCCGGCGTGGCCCGCGCCGGGGTGCGCAAGCTGGTGCTGTTCAACGCGCACGGCGGCCACACCGGCGCCATGGACGTCGTGGCGCGCGAGCTGCGCGAAGCGCACGACCTCATCGTCTACAGCGTGAGCTGGTTCAACCTGCCGCTGGGCGAACATGCGCCCGGCCGCTTCGACGTGCATGCCGGCGAATCGGAAACGGCCATGATGCTGGCCGTGGCCCCCCAGCTGGTGAACATGGGCGCGGCCAAGAATTTCGACTCCACCTCGCAGCAGCGGGCGCAGGCGTATCCGCTGCTGGGCAACGGGCGCAGCGCCAAGCTGGGCTGGGCCATGCAGGACTACAACGCCGAGGGTGCGGCCGGCAATGCCGCGGCCGCGACTGCGCAGCAGGGGCGGGCGCTGGTGGATGCGTCGGCGCAGCAACTGGCGCTGCTGCTGGCGGAGGTGTCGCGCCTGCCGCTGTCCACCCTGGTCGATTCGCCGCGCTGGACCGATCCATCCCCGCCGCTATGATGGCCTCGACCGGCTGCGCCGCGGCCGGCGTCATCTAGAAGGGCTGCAGTCATGGGCATTGTCTGGACCATCCTGATTGGCTTCGTTGCAGGGCTCATCGCCCGTGCGATCAAGCCGGGCGATGACTCGATGGGGATCATCATGACCACCGTCGTAGGCATCCTGGGCGCATTGGCTGCCACGTATCTTGGCCAGGCGATGGGCTGGTACACGGCGGGGCAGGGCGCGGGCTTCATCGCCTCGGTGGTGGGCGCCATCGTGCTGCTGTTCGTCTGGGGCCTGATCGCCAAGAAGAAGTCAGGCTGAGATGACGGCGGCCCCTGCCGACCACCCTTGCGTGGTGACCACCGCGCTCGGCACCGAGAACGAAGCCGAGTCGCTGGCGGCTGCCTTGGTCGAAGCAGGGCTGGCCGCCTGCGTGCAGGTGATGCATGTGCGCAGCTTCTATCGCTGGGAGGGCGAGCTCAAGCGCGAGCCCGAATGGGTGCTCCTCGTCAAGACGCGCAGCGCGCGCTTTGCCGAGGTCGAGGCCTTCATCCGCGAGCGGCACAGCTACGAACTGCCCGAAGTGCTGCAGCTGCCCGTCAGCGGCGGCGCGCCCGACTACCTGCGCTGGCTGCTCGACTCCACCAGCCCGGCCGGCGCCAAGCCTCAGGCGTAGGTCACCCAATCCTTCCAGGCCGGGCCGTCCAGGTGCGGCAGCGTGTTGTAGGTCACCAGCATGTGCCGCTTGGGCGTGAAGGCGAACTCGGTCACGGCCGTGTTGCGGATGCGCAGGTTCAGCTCGATGGTCGTCTCGGGGCTCGTGCCCAGCACATGGCCGACGGCGGTGCTGATCGGCCCGCCGCTGGACACCACCAGCACGCGCGCGCCGTGGTGCCGGTCGCGCACATGGTCCAGCGCCGAGGTGACACCGGCCAGGAAGTCGAGATAGCTCGGCATGCCGGTGGGCGCCGTCTTGCCCTGCATCCAGGCGCCGAGTCCGTCGCGCAGCAGGCGGAAGTGGTGGCGATACATCTCGGGCGTGTCGGGCTTGGCGAGCTTGTCCGGATGGATGGCGGCGATCACCGCTTCGCTGTCGTATTCATTCAGTCCGGGCCAGGGCAGCACGTCGTCCCGCGTGAGCCCCAGGCCCTGGGCGATGCCTTCCCATGTCTGGCGGTGGCGCTTGAGGGTGCCGGTGATGACGGCGTCGAACTCCATGCCGCGCTCGCGCCAGTATTCGCCCAGGCGCTGGCTCTGGCGCTGGCCCAGCTCGCTCAGCTGGTCGTAGTCGTCGGCACCGAAGGAGGCCTGGCCGTGGCGCACGAGATAGAGGGTTCCCATGGCCGGAATTCTGGCAAAGCGCCGGGGCGGAATCGGTCTCGCGTGCGACCGTCGCGAAGGCGTCAGTACCCTTCGGATTCGAGCGTGACCAGGCCGCGGGGCGTGCGCAGGCTGGCCACCAGGTCGGGCGCGCCTTGCAGGACGTCCACGCCGGCCAGTCCGATGCGCGCATACGCTTCGCGCAGCAGATCGGCCCGCGGATGGGACGCCGTGAGCGAAACCAGTTCGAGCCCGGCCGCCGGCATGCTGTCGGTGGGATGCACCGGGCCCCACTGGATGAGCGTGGGGAGCACGCCGTACATCAGCCGCTGGCCGTCGTCGCGCACCGTGATCTGCCATTCGAGCCGGCCCGCCGGCGTGTCGCGAGAGGCTTCGATGACCGCGCCGCGGTCGATGGCCGGCGAGCCTGCCGCGAGTGCGTGGACCGCCCGGTGGGCATCGGGCACGCGGGCCACGAAATGGATGAGTCGCGGCCCCTTGCGCTGCAAGGTGGCCTGCAGCGCTTCGTCGTCCAGGTCGAACCAGCGGCGCTGCTTCTTCGAACGCGTGGGCTGCTTGCCGCGCTCGATGGCGATCAGCTCCAGGTAGCTGCGCTCGAAGCCGTTAGCCGAGCACGGGACCAGCCGGTTGTGCGTCCCCATCAGCGGATGGGCGCCCCCCGGCCCCGGCAGCAAGCCCAGCGTGGCTTCGCACCATTGCACGCATTCGTCGAGCGTTCGGCCCGCGACCACCAGGTGATCGACCTCTGCGCGGGGTGGAGCGGGTTTTGGCATGCCGGCGATTCTGGCAGCGCGCCGGCCTGTCGAGAATCAGCTGCCCTGCAGAACCTTGGCGAACACCGGGGCATCGACGTTGCCGCCGCTCACGGTGATGCCCACGGCGCGGCCCTTCCATCGCTCGCGTTGCTGCCAGGCGCCGGCCAGCGCGGCCGCGCCTGCCCCCTCGGCCAGGTTGTGCGTGTCGGTGTACAGCGCGCGCATGGCCCATGCCACTTCGGCGTCGGTGACGGCGATCACGTCCTCGGCCTCGCGCTGCACGATGGCCAGGGCTTCGGCATCGGGAGACCGGCAGGCCATGCCGTCGGCCAGCCAGGTGTTGGCCGGCGACTGCACCACGCGGCCGGCACGCCAGGAATCGAGGTACGCAGTCGCGTGGGCCGACACCACGCCCACCAGCCGCGTGCCGACGCCGCAGTGGGCGCGCGCCGCGGCCGCGGCGGCAAAGCCGGAGCCCATGCCGATGGGCACGTAGACCACGTCGGGCACCTCGCCCGCCTGCTTGAGATGCTCGAAGAACTCGATCCAGTAGGTGCTCACGCCCAGCACCAGGTCGCGCGCGAAGGAGGCGATCATGTGCATGCCTTCGCCCGCGGCCAGCTGGCGCGCGTGCTCCGCGGCCGCCTGGAAGTCTTCGCCATGCTCGATGAGCTGGACGCCGAGCGCGCGCATGGCCGCATTCTTCTCGACCGAATTGCCATGCGGCACCACGATGGTGGCCTGCAGGCCATGGCGCGCCGCGGCAATGCCGATCGACTGGCCGTGGTTGCCGCGCGTGGCGCTGATCACCCGCTGCACCTGCGGCTGCTCGCGCCGCAGCGCCGCCAAGTAGACCAGGCCGCCGCGCATCTTGAAGGCGCCGGCCGGCGTGTGGTTTTCGTGCTTGGTCCACAGGCGGCAGCCGAGCCGCTGGCCCAGCAGGGGCCAGGCGTACTGCGGCGTGGGCGGCATCGCGGCGTAGATTGTGCGCTGGGCGCCGGCCATCTCGTCGGGCGTGAAGCGCATGGCGGCTACAGCGTGGCGCTGCCGTCGATGCAGATGACCGACTGCCCGCCGACCCAGACCTGGCCACTGTCGTCGCGCTCGATGCGCACGCGGCCGTCGCGCCCCAGGCATTGCCCCTGCGCGGCCTCGTAGCGAAGCGGCATGCGGTCATCGGCGATGAGCCACTGCGCCAGGCTGGCGTTGAGGCTGCCGGTGACCGGGTCTTCGTCGATGCCGGTGGCGGCTGCGAAGGCGCGCACTTCCAGGTCGGCCGTGCATGACGGCGGCAGTTCGGCCTTGCGGCTCGAACCCGCGAAGGCGCGGGCCTCCCGGTTCGAGCGGCCGATCAGCGCGGGGGCGTCTTCGGTGGTGGCCGTGGGCAGGCCGGCCACGCCGATCTTCAGGCCGATGTCCTTGAGCGCGCGGTGGTCGGGCGACAGGGTCAGCACCGTGTCTGCGTCCTGCAGCAGCAGGCCGAGCCAGACGGTGCCGTTGTCCAGCATCTGCGCGGCCAGCACCTGGTGGGCCTTCAGGCCCAGCGCCGCGGCCACCTTGGCCAGCACGGTGGGGCTGGGCGAGCTGCGGCGCAGCGGCGGCGCCTCGAAGGCGAGGCTGCCGGCTTGAGCCGCATCGCGCCGGATGCGCACCAGGCCGACATTGCATTGCTGCACGACCAGGTCCTTGCGGCGCGCTTCGTTGCCGGCCGCCAGCCACGCGTGGCAGGTGCCCAGCGTGGGGTGGCCGGCAAAGCCGAGCTCGCCGCCGGGCGTGAAGATGCGCACCCGGTAGTCGGCGCCGGCATCGGTGGGCGGCAGCACGAAGGTGGTTTCCGACAGGTTCGTCCAGCGCGCGAAGCGCTGCATGTCCTCGTCGGACAGGTCCGTGCCGTCCAGCACCACGGCCAGCGGGTTGCCGAAGAAGGGGGTGTCGGTGAAGACGTCGAGTTGCTTGAAGGCGCGCGCGCGGGCCATGGCGGCTACTCCAGCGTGAGGTCGAGCACGCCGAGCGCGCCCGAGCGCGTGCGCAGCTGGCCGAACCAGCGCTCCACATTCGGCCAGGACGGCCGCGTGTAGTCGGTGGCCGGCAAGCCGAACCAGCGGTGGGCCTCGCAGCCCAGCGGGATGTCGGCCATGGAAAAGCGCTCGCCCAGCATGTATTCGTTCTTGGCCAGGTGCGCATCGAGCAGCGCGAACAGCGGCTCGGTGGCGGTGATCGAATTCGCGATCACCGCCGCATCGCGCTTGTCCGCCGGCGTGCGCACGAGCTGCAGGAAGGCCGGGCCGCTGACGCGGTTCAGCGTGGTCTGCTGCCAGTCCATCCAGCGCTCGGCGTCGAAGCGCTGGACGAGCTCGGTCGGATAGAGGTTGCCGGACGAATACTTCGCGCACAGGTAGCGCACGATCACGTTCGACTCCCACAGCAGCATCTTCTGCGCGCCTTCGCCATCCTCGATGGCGGGAACCAGGGCGTTGGGATTGAGCGCCCGGTATTCGTCGGTCTGCACCACGCCGAACTTGCCGCCGGCCTCGGTGCGCTGGAAGCTCAGGCCCAGCTCCTGCGCGCACCAGACCACCTTGCGCACATTGATCGAACTGATGCGGCCCCAGATCTTCAGCATGGTTTGAATGTCCTGTCGTGTTCGGTTGGAGGGGTCATGGCGTGGCCATGGAAGCCAGCGATTGTTGCGTCTTGGCGGCCATGTGGTGCGCCAGGGCCTCGCGCACGGTCTCGGCCAGCGCGGCGATGGCGGTGGCGATCTCCTGTTCGCTCGCCGTCACAAAGGAAAGACGCATGGTGCGCGAGTCGCCCGCGCCGGCGTAGAAGGGGGCGCCCGGCACGAAGGCCACGCCGCGCTCCACCGCCTTGGGCAGCAGGCTCACCGTGTCGATGCCTTCGGGCATGCGCAGCCACAGGAACATGCCGCCGGCGGGGCTGTTGAACTGCACGTCCAGGCCCTTCATCTCGCGGCGCAGGGCGGCCAGCATGGCGTCGCGCTGGCGCTTGTAGAGCGCGCGGATGGTGGGCACGTGGCGGTCGAGGAAGCCGTCCTTCATCACCTCGTACACCATGCGCTGGTTGAAGATCGGGCTGTGCAGGTCGGCGGCCTGCTTGGCCTGCAGCAGCTTGGGGAAGATGGACTTGGGCGCCACCAGGAAGCCCAGGCGCAGGCCAGGCGCCAGCACCTTCGAGAAGGAGCCCAGGTAGATGCAGCCTTCCGGGTTGCGCGCCGTCAGCGGCAGCGCGGGCGCTTCGTCGAACCAGAGTTCGCCGTAGGGGTTGTCTTCCACGATCGGCAGGCCGGCCCGCTGGGCAGCGGCGCTCACGGCGGCGCGGCGCGCCTCGGTCATGGTGCGGCCGGTGGGGTTCTGGAAATTGGGCAGCAGGTAGACGAAGCGGGCGTCCCTGGCCTTGGCTTCGAGGTCGTCGGCCAGCACGCCCTCCGCGTCGCTGGCCACGCCCACCGGCACGGGTTCCATGGGCGAGAAGGCCTGCAGCGCGCCCAGGTAGGTGGGCGTTTCGACCAGCACGCGGCTGCCCGGATCGAGCAGCACCTTGGCGATCAGGTCCAGGCCCTGCTGCGAGCCGGTGGTGATGAGCACCTGCGCCGGGTCGACGTCCCAGGGCAGCATCTGCGCCACGGCCTCGCGCAGCGGGGCGTAGCCTTCGCTGGCCGCGTACTGGAGGGCGGCGTTGCCGTCCTTGTGCAGCACTTCGGCGCAGGCATCGGCGAAGGCCTGCACCGGGAAGGTCTTGGGCGAGGGCAGGCCGCCGGCCAGGCTGATGATGCCGGGGCGCTCGGTGACCTTGAGGATTTCGCGCAGCACCGAGGGGTTCATCTTTTCGGCGCGCGCGGCGAGTTTCCAGTTCATGGCTTTTCCTTGGATGTTGCGTTCGGGGATGAGGGGGCAGGGCGAGCCTGCGACAGCTTCTTGCCGGCCACCACGGTGGCCACCACGGCGCACGCGAAGCCGATGGTGAGCGTATCGATGGATTCGCCCAGCAGCGGCACGGCCGCCAGGATCGAGACAAAGGGTTGCAGCAGTTGTGTCTGGCTCACGCGCAGCGCGCCGCCCAGGGCCAGGCCCCGGTACCAGGCGAAGAAGCCGACCCACATGGAGAAGATGCCGACGTAGGCAAAGCCCACCCATGCGGACGCCGCCACTTCCTGCTGCGGCCACAGCCAGATGGCGCCCGGCAGGGTGAAGGGCAGCGCCAGCACGCACACCCAGCAGATGACACGTTCGGCGCCCAGCTCCGGCGTGATCTGCGCGCCGTAGACATAGCCCAGGGAGGCGGCCAGCACGGCCGCCACCAGCAGGAGGTCGGCCCATTCGAAGAAGCCGCCGGCCGCGCCGCTCTGGTGTGCGCGAAGAAGCGAGAACACCACCACCAGCAGGCTGCCCGCCACCGCGCACAGCCAGAATCCGAGGCGCGCCCGTTGGTGCAGCACCCAGGCAGCCACCGCGGCCGTGCCCAGCGGCAGCAATGCGGTCACGACCGCGGCATGGCTGGCGCTCACCACGCGCAACGCGTAGGCCAGCAACAGCGGATAACCCAGCGCATTGCCCAGCACCGCCATCCAAAGCGGCTTCCAGTGCCCGGCCTTGGGCAGCGGCGAGCGGGTTGCCAGCAGGAAGACCAGCGAGAGCACGCCGGCCAGTGCGGCGCGCCCCAGGGTCACGAACCACGGCGAGAGCTGCGGCGCCGCTTGCGTGCCGGTGGCCAGGCGGGTCATGGGCAGGGTGAGCGCAAAGATGGCGACGCCCAGCACGCCCAGCCACATGCCCAGCGTTTCTTCCTGGATGCCCAGCGCCCGGCGCGGGGTGGAGGCTGCGCCGTTCATGCGCGGGCCATCCAGTAGGCGGTGAGCACCAGCACCGCGGCCATCACCCGGTTGAACCACAGCAGGCGACGGCCCTGGGCCAGCCAGTTGCGCAGCAGCGCACCCGCCAGCGCATAGACGAAGTTGCTGGTGAAGGCAAAGACCAGCATCACCGGCGCCACGATGGCAAAGCGATGCAGCGCATCGGCCTGGCCCGCGATCCATCCGGCCACGATGGTCAGCGCGAGCAGCCAGGCCTTGATGTTGAGGAATTGAAGGCCGACGCCTTGCCAGAAGCCCACCTGCAGGGGCGCGTCCTTGGCCGATGCGAAGGAGGCGCTGCCGGCCAGCTTCCACGCCAGGTACAGCAGGTAGCCGATGCCCAGCACCTGAACTGTCATGCGCAGCGCCGGGGCCGCGAGGATCAGTGCGCCCACGCCCGCGGCGCACAGGCACAGCAGGAGCGACCAGCCCACGGGCACCGCGAAGATGAAACGCATGGCGCGCGGAAGTCCTCCGTTGGCAGCCAGCGTGGTCGACAGGGTGGTGTTCGGGCCGGGCGAGAAGCTCATCGCCGTGGCGAGTACCAGCAGCGCGGTGAATTCTTGCCAGTTCATTGCACACACTTTAAACTTGAGGACCATTACAGTACCAGTACAGATACGAGTACAACAATCGGATCTGTATCGGTGCACGGCTAGACACAGATGGCGCCATGCTGACCCGCACCTCCGGCCTTTCTCTCACAGATCAGCTTTCCGCGCGCTTTGCGGAGCGTATCCGTACGCGTCTTCTGGCGCCCGGCGCGCGCCTGCCGTCGGTGCGCGAATGCGCCAAGCAGCAGGGCGTGAGCCCGCACACCGTGGTGGCCGCGTACGACCAGCTGCTGGCCCAGGGCCTGATCGAGGCGCGGCGCCAGCGCGGCTTTTTCGTGCGCGACGTGGCGCCGGCCCAGGCGTCGTCCGCGCCCGAATCAGCCGGTGCGTCCCCCGTCGCCGCCGATGCCAGCTCCCTCATCCGCGGAATGTTCCACCGGCAAAGCGACAAGCCGCAGCCGGGCATGGGCGTGTTCCCGCCGGATTGGATGGAGTCGACCTTCATGCCGGCGGCCGTGCGCCGCGTGACCAGCGGCCCGATGCTGCAGGAGTTGTCGCTGCAGTACGGCGACCCCGCCGGCGACCTGGCGCTGCGCCAGAGCCTGTCGCAAAAGCTCATGGGCATCAACGTGCCGGCCTCGCCCGACCAGATCATCACCACCGTGGGCGCCACCCACGCGCTGGACATCGTCAGCCGCACCTTGCTGCGTGCCGGCGACCCGGTGATGGTGGAGGAGCCGGGCTGGGCCATCGAGTTCGCGCGGCTGGAGTCGCTGGGCATGCGCATCCTGCCGGTGCCGCGCCGTGCGGACGGGCCGGACCTGGAGGTGATGGCGCGTTATTGCGAAGCGGGCGAGGGCCATCGGCCCAAGCTCTTCGTGAGCGTGAGCGTGCTGCACAACCCCACCGGCTACAGCCTCGCGCCGGGCAGCGCGCACCGCTTGCTGCAGTTGGCCAGCCAGCACGACTTCCACATCGTCGAAGACGACACCTACAGCCACCTGGCGCCCGACCACGCGACGCGGCTGTGCGCGCTCGACGGCTTGCAGCGCACCATCTACGTGAGCGGGTTCGCCAAGATCCTGGCGCCGAACTGGCGCATCGGCTACATGGCGGCGCCGCCGCAGCTCTTTGGCCGTCTGCTGGAAACCAAGCTGATGGCCACGCTGACCACCCCGGCCCTTTTCGAGCGGGCGCTGGCCTGGTGCATCGACCAGGGGCAACTGCGCCGCCATTGCGAGCGCATCCGCGCGCGGCTCGACGCGGCGCGCGGCCGCACGGTCAAGCTGGCGCTGGCGGCGGGCTGCAGCTTTGCGTCGGAGCCCGCGGGATTGTTCGGCTGGGTCGAGACGGGCGTGGACACCGACGCCATGACCCAGCGCATGCTGGACGAGGGCTTTCTCATAGCGCCGGGGTCGCTCTTTCATGCGCGCCGTCCGCCCAGCACCTTGATGCGGGTGAACTTCGCCACCGGGCAGGACGCGGCATTCTGGAAGACCTTCGCCCGCGTGCGGGGTGAGTTGCTGGCGCGTTAGGCGCTCAAAGCAAGCGGTCCGGCGCCAGCGGGCCGATCACTCGGATCATCAGTCGCTGGCCAAGGGTGGTCTGCGGTTCGGTCGTCGTGTCGCTCAGGCCGCTGCCCTCGGGGGCTCGCCAGATCAGGCCGCCGTCCGTGCGGTCGACCCGCCATGCGCCTTTGCGCAAGCCTTCCGAGATCTGCCGGTTGGCAATTCCTGAAAGCTCCTCGCTTCGAATCAGCAGGGCGATCTCGGTGTTCTGCAGTTGCGAGCGCAGGTCCAGGTTCATGGAGCCGATGACGATGAGCCGCCCGTCGATCGTCAGGAGCTTGGAGTGCAGCATGGCCTTGGATGCGCCTGCCGACGAGCCGCTGCCCGAACTGCCCAGCATGCCCGAACTGTCGAGCCCCGTGCCCGCTGCCGCCGGGTCGCTGCGCATCTCGTAGAGCTCCACGCCCATGCCCAGCAGTTCCTCGCGGTGCCGCGCGTAGCCGGCGTGCGCGGCCACCGCGTCGTTGGAAGACAGGGAGTTGGTCAGCACGCGCACCTTGACGCCCCGCGACGTGGCGGCGGCCAGCGCTTGCTTCATGTCCTGGCCCGGCACGAAATAGGGCGAGACGATGTTCAGCTCCGAGCGCGCCCGGTCGAACAGGCTGAGGAGGCCGTCGACCACGTTGTCGTCAGGGGGCGCAGCGGCGGGCTGGCGGGCGGCGGGGTTGCCGCCGCGCACGACAAGACCCGGCTGCGCAGGTTCGGCGGTGCCGGTGCGCTTGCCGTTCGCATTCAGCGGAATCTTCCCGGGCTTGTCCACCAGCACCACGGCGGGGGCCCACACGAATTGCGCCTTGCGCAGGTCCATCGGCACGTCGTCCGGCGGTGCCGGCCTGGCCTTGGCCGCCTCTTCCTCCTCGGCGCGGGCGCGCCGCGCCTGCTCGCGGATCTTGTCGAGCTCCTCCCGGGTCACGAGCGATTGCACCGGGTAGGCGCGCTCGTTGTTCCAGTAGTCGTCGAAGCTGCGGGACAGGTCTTTCACGATCGCGCCGGCGGCCAGCACGTCCAGGTCCACGAAGTTGGCGTCGGTTCCGGCGCCGAAATAGGCATCGCCCAGGTTGCGTCCGCCAGTGACGCCCATGGCGTTGTCGGCGATGAACAGCTTGTTGTGCATGCGCTGCTGCAAGGTCTTGGCGTCGTCGAGCGCGTTGACCATGCGGCCGAGGAAGGATGCGCGGGAGCCGGCCAGCGGGTTGAACATCCGCATTTCGATGTTCGGCTCGAAGGCCAGCCGCATGACCACGGCGTTGCGACCGGTGCTGTGGAAGTCGTCGAGCAGGATGCGCACGCGCACGCCGCGGCCGGCCGCGGCACGGATGGCCCGAAGCAACTTGCCGGCGCTGGCATCCGCATGGATGGCGTAGTACTGAAGGTCCAGCGTCTTCTGGGCGGACGCGATCAGCGCCAGGCGGGCTGCATAGGCGTCCTGCGGACCGCTCAGCAACAGGAAGCCCGAGGCGTTGCCGCTGCCCGCGTTCTGCCGCAGGCCCTGGGTCAGGCTGCCCAGCGAGGTGCTCTCGGGGGCGGCCCAGGCCTTGGAGGCGGGGCGCTCCACTTGTGCCGGCAGTTCCGCGCAGCCGCCGGCAAACAGCGCGATGCCTGCCAGGGTGGCCAGGAGGCCGCGGTGCCAGCGGCGCAGAGTGGGAGCGGGTGCGGGCGACAGCATGGCGGCCATCATCGCATCAGCCTACCCTGGCTGCCTCCGGGTGCGCCCTAGCGCGCAGCGCTGCGGCCCAATTCCTCCCAGCGCTCGAGCGCAGCCATCAATTCGTCATCGATCTGGGCATGCCGCTCGCCCAGTTCCGCAGCGCGGGCGGCCTCGTTCATATAGATGGCGCCGCCGTCCTGGGCGAGGGCCTCGGCGATCTGCTTCTGTTCATCTTCCAGCCGGGCGATGAGGTCGGGCAGCCCTTCGAGTTCGCGCTGTTCCTTGTAGCTGAGCTTCTTGCGCACGGCCGTTCGATCGGCAGCGGGCGCTGCTGCAGGCGGAGGCGGCGCGCTCGCGGCGGGTTTCGGGGCCGGCGAACGCTGGGCAGCCAGCTCCCGCGCGCGCTGCGATTGGGTCAGCCAGTCCTGGACGCCGCCTTCGTACTCCCGCCAGCGGCCATCTCCCTCGAAGGCGATGGTGCTGGTCACCACGTTGTCCAGGAAGGTGCGGTCGTGGCTCACGAGGAAGACCGTGCCGTCGTAGTTCTGCAGGAGGTCTTCCAGCAGTTCCAGCGTGTCGATGTCCAGGTCATTGGTCGGCTCGTCCAGCACGAGCACGTTGGCCGGCCGCGCAAACAGCCGGGCCAGCAGCAGTCGGTTGCGCTCGCCGCCGCTGAGCGAACGCACGGGCGAGGCAGCGCGCGCGGGCGAAAAGAGAAAGTCGGACAGGTAGCTCTTCACATGCTTGCGCTGCTTGCCGATCTCGATCCATTCGCTGCCGGGGCTGATGAAGTCTTCCAGCGTGGCGTCGAGGTTCAGTGCATCGCGCATCTGGTCGAAATAGGCCGCCTGGAGATTGGCGCCGCGCCGCACCTTGCCGGAATCGGGTTCGAGTTCGCCCAGGATGAGCTTGAGCAAGGTTGTCTTTCCGGCGCCGTTCGGGCCGATCAGGCCCACCTTGTCGCCGCGCAGGATGGTGGCGCTGAACTTGCGCACCACCACCTTGTCGCCGAATGCCTTGGTGGCCTCGGTCAACTCGGCGACGATCTTGCCGCTGGGCAGGCCGGTGGCCACGTCCATGTTCACGCTGCCCAGGGCTTCCCGCCGGCTGGCGCGGCGCTGGCGCAGCGCCTCGAGCCGCACGATCCGGCTCTGGCTGCGGGTGCGGCGCGCTTCGACGCCCTTGCGAATCCACACTTCTTCCTGGGCCAGCAGCTTGTCGGCCTTGGCGTTGATGACTTCTTCCTGGGCCAGCTGCTCTTCCTTCTGTATTTGGTACTGGGCAAAGTTGCCGGGGTAAGAGCGCAGCTGGCCGCGGTCCAGTTCGACGATACGGGTGGCGACGCGGTCCAGAAAGGCGCGGTCGTGGGTGATGGTGACCACGCTGCCCTTGAAGTCGATCAGCAGCTGCTCCAGCCACTCGATGGAGTCCAGGTCCAGGTGGTTGGTCGGCTCGTCGAGCAGCAGGACGTCGGGCGCGGTGACCAGGGCCTGGGCCAGCGCCACGCGCTTCTTCGTCCCGCCCGACAGGGCGCCGACGAGGGCATTGGCGTCCAGGTGGAGGCGGTCCAGCGCTTCTTCGACGCGCTGCTCCCAGTTCCAGGCGTCATAGGCCTCGATCTCGGACTGGAGTGCGTTCAGGTCGGCGCCCTCCGGGGCATTCAGATACATATCGCGCGCGGCGATCACATGCGCCAGGCCCTCGCTCACTGCGGTGAAGACGGTGGCTTGAGGATCCAGGCGCGGCTCCTGCGCCACGTAGGCGACCCGCAGATCCTGTTGCAGCTGCAGCGTTCCGTCGTCAGGCGTCTCCAGCCCCCCTAGTATCTTGAGCAGGGACGACTTGCCTGCGCCGTTGCGCCCGATGAGCCCGACGCGCTCGCTCGACTGGAGGGAGAACTCCGCATGGTCGAGCAGCGGGACATGGCCATAAGCCAGTTGGGCATCCAATAGAGTAAGTAAAGCCATGCAGGGATTATCCGGAGGCGCCTGTGTGCGCTTGGAGCGGCGCAGGGCGCACCGCAGGCGCACTGGCCGGGGAGGGGAAAAATTTTTTCATAGGTACTTTCCCTGGCCGGAAAATCTGGCATAGAATCATGGGCTCGGCAGTACACGGCAACGTGAACTGGTTGCAGGGGAGATCGGTAAATACAGATCTTTCTGCTTGGTAAAACAAGCGAATGCAACGAACCG